>NZ_CP109446.1:2658750-2982500 GCF_036227265.1 Streptomyces sp. NBC_01476
GGACAGCCGCAGCGGCAGGCCCAGCACGGTGGCGGCCAGCCGGGCCAGCCGCGGACCGAGAAAGGCGACGGCCGTCATGAAGGTGAAGACCACGCCGAGCGCGACCGAGGCGGCGTCGTCCCCTGTGGTGTGCGCGGCGACCGCGGCCAGCACGATGCCGCCGGCCAGCGCCGTCACGCCCAGGACGGTACGGATCACGCCGGGCCTGCGGGGTTCGACGGCGGCCTCGCCCAGCGCCTGGCTCGGCGGGGCTTTCGACGGGCGGCGGGCGGCCAGATACCCGGCCGACAGGGCGGCGAGCAGCCCGGCGCCGATCGCGGCCGCCATCGGGATCCAGCCGACCGCGAGGGTCACGCCGGGCGGTACCGCGTCCTTGGCCACCAGCTGATTCAGCCACCAGTGGCCCAGCGCGAAGCCCGGCAGCAGGCCGGCCGCGCCGCGACCGGTGCGACCAGCACCGCCTCGGTGGCGACCGTACGGCGGATCTGCCGCGGGGTCGCGCCGACCGCCCGCAGCAGCGCGATCTCCCGGCCGCGCTGCCCGACCGCCAGCGCGACCGTACCCATCACCACGAAGACCGCCGTGGCGGTGGCGACGCCGCCGAAGGAGCCGCCGATCGCGGTCAGCATCTCCCTGGCCCCGGCCAGTCGCGGCTGCTCGGCGGCGCCGCGGCCGTCCCCGGTGCGGACCTCCGCCCGGCCGCCGACGGCGTGCTCGGCCGCCTCCTTGAGCCGGTCGGTGCCGACGCCCGGCGCGGGGAGGACGGCGACGGCGTCGGCCAGACCCGGGTGGCCGGAGAGCGGGCCGGCCGCGGTGTCGGCGAAGTACGCGGTGGGCCGCGGGTCACCGGTCAGGCCGGCCACCCGGTAGGCGGCGGCGCCCCCGGGGGCGGTGAGGGTGAGGGTGTCGCCGGCCGCCAGGTGGGCGGCGCGGGCCGAGGCACGGTCGAGCAGCACCTGGCCGGGGTGCGGTGCGGC
This sequence comes from Streptomyces sp. NBC_01476, assembly GCF_036227265.1. NCBI lineage: Bacteria > Bacillati > Actinomycetota > Actinomycetes > Kitasatosporales > Streptomycetaceae > Streptomyces > Streptomyces sp. NBC_01476. Next base: position 2,659,728 of record NZ_CP109446.1, read on the forward strand.
GGTCGTCGCCGCGGGGTTCTCGATGAGCAGGGCGGAGGCGTTGCGGCCGGTGAGCGGCGGCAACCGCGTCCCGGGCGCCTGCACCGGGAACGCGATGTCCGGTACGGCCGCGGCCACGCCCGGCTCGGCGGCGATCCGGGCGGCGAGATCGGTGGCCGGCCGCGGCTGGTCGGTGAGCGCCTGCGACTCGGTGTCGCGGTCCTCGCCGTGCCCGACGGTGATGTGCGCCTCGGGGTCGGCGGCGACCACCACCGGCACCTTGGCGTAGCGCTCCGGCGGCACGTGAGCGGTCAGGCCGGTCTGCAGCAGGGCGCCGCAGGCGGTCACCACGGTGGCGGCGAAGAAGAGGGCGACGAAGGTGCCGATGAAGGACGCCGGGCGGAAGCGCAGCGAGGAGCGGGCGAGGCCGTTCATGCCGCCGCTCCCAGCGGGCGGGCCGAGGTCGCCGAGGTCAGCGCGACGATGCGGTCCGCGACGGAGGCGGGGTCGGGGTCCCGCAGTTCGCCCGCGAGCGTCCCGTCGGCGAGGAAGACCACCTTGTCGGCGAAGGAGGCGGCCAGCGGGTCGTGGGTGACCATCACCACGGTGGCGCCGAGGGTCCGCACCGCGTGCCGCAGCAGCCCCAGCACTTCCCGGGCGGACCCGGTGTCCAGGGCGCCGGTCGGCTCGTCGGCGAAGATCACCTCGGGGTCGGTGATCAGCGCGCGGGCGATGGCCACGCGCTGCTGCTGCCCACCGGAGAGCGCGCCCGGGCGGCGGCTGCCGTGGCCCTCCAGGCCCACCCGGTCGAGCAGGGCGGCGGCCTTGCGGCGGTCCGGGCGCACACCGGCCAGCCGCTGCGGCAGCAGGATGTTCTGCTGGACGGTGAGGGAGGGGAGCAGGTTGAAGGACTGGAAGACGAAGCCGATGCGGTTGCGGCGCAGCTTCGTGAGGTCGTTCTCGCCGAGGCCGGTGAGGTCCTGGCCGCCGAGCAGGACGCTGCCGCGCGTCGGTCGGTCCAGGCCCGCGGCGCACTGCAGGAAGGTGCTCTTGCCGGAGCCGGAGGGGCCCATCACCGCGGTGAAGCTGCCGCGGGGCAGGGCGAGGTCCACGGCGCGCAGGGCGTGGACGGCGGCGTCGCCGGAGCCGTAGGTACGGGTCACCCCGTGGAGTTCCACCGCGTTCGCAGGGTCGGCGGTGCGCGGTTCCGGGGCGGTGCGTTCGCGCTTCCGGCGGGATGCCATGGGCTGCGACCTCCTTGTGTGACGGTAGGTTCGACGCTACGGACCGGTCTTCGCCCCGGCCATGACGTCCCCTGGCGTCCTCGGGGTGGGGCAAGCCCCCCTGCCGGGGGGCGGTGTCTCCCACCCGCGCGGGCCTTAGCCTGCGGCGGAGCGGCAGGTAAGGGCAGAGTCGGGGCAGGGTAGGGGCAGGGTAGGGGCAGGCTCGACGGGGTAGGGCTTACGCGTCGGCCGGGAGGACGGAGACTTGATGGACCGGGTGCGGCTCGCTGGCCTGTACGGGGTGGACGTGACCTATCGCCCCGCCCCGGAAACGGAGATCGCCGTCCCCGAGGACACGGTGGTGGCCGTCCTGGCCGCGCTCGGTGTGGACGCCTCCACCCCCCGCGCCGTCAAGGACGCCCTGGCCGCGTACGAGCAGCGCGCCACGCACCGTCTGCTCAGCCCCTGCACGGTGATCCGCTCGGGTGAGTCCCTGCCCCGCCCGCCGTCGGGCACCCGGCTGACCGTCGCGGGCCACGGGACGACCGCCCCGCAGGCCCCGGGCCGCTACACCCTGCGGGCCGAGGCGGCGGACGGCCGTACCGCCACCGGGGACCTGATCGTGGCCCCGCGGCGCCTGCCGGGCCCGCCGGGGCGCACCTTCGGCTTCATGGCCCAGCTCTACTCCACGCTCTCCTCGCGTTCCTGGGGCATGGGCGACCTCGGTGACCTCGCCGACCTCGCGGCGTGGTCGGGGCGCACCCTCGGCGCGGGGTTCCTGCAGATCAATCCGCTGCACGCCGCCGTACCGGGGCATCCGACCGACCCCTCCCCGTACAGCCCGTCCTCGCGCCGCTTCCGTGACCCGGTGTACCTGCGGATCGAGGAGGTCCCGGAGTACGCCTACCTCTCCCCCGACGGCCGGGAGCAGACCGAGGCGCTGCTGCGCAGAGCCGCCGTGCTGCGCGAGTCCGTACTGCTGAAGGACGCGCTGATCGACCGGGACGCGGTGTGGGCGCTGAAGGCGGAGGCGCTGGCGCTGCTGCGGCAGGTGCCGCTGAGCCCCGGCCGGCGGGCCGCGTACGCCGACTTCCTGGCCGAGCAGGGCCAGGCGCTCGACGACCACGCCACCTGGTCGGCGCTGGCCGAACTGCACGGCCCCGACTGGCACTCCTGGCCGGCCGGCCTGCGCGATCCGCGCTCGGCGCAGGTGGCCAGGGCCCGCAGCGAACACCTGGACCGGGTGGACTTCCACTGCTGGCTGGCCTGGCTGACGGACGGTCAGCTGGGTGCGGCGCAGCAGGCCGCGAAGGACGCGGGGATGCCGGTCGGGATCGTGCACGACCTGGCGGTGGGGGTCAATCCGTCGGGCTCGGACGCCTGGGCGATGCAGGACGTCCTGGCCGCGGGGATGTCGGTGGGCGCGCCGCCTGACGCCTTCAACTCCCGCGGCCAGGACTGGGGCCTGCCGCCGTGGCGGCCGGACGCGCTGGCCGCCACCGGCTACGCGCCCTACCGCGATCTGATCTCCCGGATGCTGCGGCACGCCGGCGGGCTGCGGATGGACCATGTGATGGGCCTCTTCCGGCTCTGGTGGGTCCCGCAGGGCCGCCCGCCGACGGAGGGCACCTACGTCCGCTACGACGCCGGGGCGATGCTGGGCCTGCTGGCGCTGGAGGCGTACGAGGCCGGCGCGGTGGTGATCGGCGAGGACCTGGGCACGGTCGAGCCGGGCGTACGCGAGGAACTCTCCGGCCGGGGCATCCTCGGCACCTCGGTGCTGTGGTTCGAACGCGATTACCAGCGCGCCGACGGAAAGCCGGGCGACCGGCGGCCGCTGCCGCCCTCGGCCTGGCGGGAGTTCTGCCTGGCGACGGCCACCACCCACGACCTGCCGAGCACCGCGGCCCGGCTGACCGGCGAACATGTGGGGCTGCGGCACCGGCTGGGCCTGCTGACCCGGCCGCTCGCCGAGGAGCAGGCCGAGGACGCCGCGGAGGTGGCCGAGTGGATCGCGCTGCTGGGGCGGCTCGGGATGCTGCCGGAGGGCGCCGCCGACGAGGAGGCCGTGGTCAAGGCGGTGCACCGGTTCCTGGCCCGGACGCCGGCCCGGATGGTCGGGGTGTGGCTGCCGGACGGGGTGGGCGACCGCAGGCCGCAGAATCTGCCGGGCACCTCGACGGAGTATCCCAACTGGCGGCTGCCGCTGGCAGGACCTGACGGCACCCCGATGACGCTGGAGGAACTGGCCGCCTCGCCGCGGCTGCACGCGCTGGCCGACGAGGTGCGGCGGGCGCTGGCAGAATCCTGACCGGCGGCACGACACCCCGTAACGCACCCCGGGCGCGCGGCCCACGAGCGTGGTCACTACATTGAGCGCGTGGACAAGAAGCTCAACAAGAAGATCATGCGCGCCGGAGTCGTGACCGTCGGTACGACGCTGATGCTGCTGGTGTCGTCCCCCGCGTTCGCGCTGACCCGTGACGACGGCGACGACCCGGGGTCCGGCCTGAGCGTGATCCAGACGCTCGGTCTCTTCGTCGGCTGCCCGATCGCGCTGTTCCTGATCATCACGGCCGGGGTCGTGCTCACCGACGGATCGCGCAAGCAGCAGAAGAACTGACGGCCCGCTTCCCGGCGTTCCGCGCGGCGGTCTCCCCGGCCTCCCCGGTCTGCTCGGCGGCCTTCACGCGGTCCTCGCCCGTCCGTCCGGCGTTCGCCGGGCGGCAGTTCCGGCCTCACCCCGTCTGCGGGTGAACCGGCGGCTCGGTGCTGCCCGCCGCCGGGCCCGGCTCCTCGCGTTCCGCCGCGGCGCCGTCCGGCAGATGCCGGCCGAAGGGGCGCCAGCAGAACGCGGTGACCACGGCCATCGCCGCCGCCGAAAACCAGAACGGCGCCGTGATCCCCTGCCAGTTCACCAGCGGGCCGCCGATCAGCGCGCCGGCCACATTGCCGCCGATCGCGAACATCATGAAGACGCTCTGCACCCGCCCGCGCAGCTCGTCCGGGATCCGGCGCTGCCGGAAGGTGGTCTCCACCCCGGCGAAGACCGACGAGTGCACGCCGAAGGCGACCAGGACGGCGGACGCGGCCCAGGCCGTGGTGGACAGCGCCAGACCCACATGGGTCAGCGTCTCGATCACCAGCCCGCCGCGCAGCAGCAGTGACACCCGGAACCAGGACTGCAGCCGTGGCGCCAGCGCCGCGCCCAGCACGCCGCCGACCGCGCTGGCGGAGAGCAGGAAGCCGTAGCCGATGTCGCTCATGCCGAGCCGGTCGCGGGCGTAGAGGACCATGACCGAGAAGCCGGCGGTGAGCGTGACGTTCATCAGGCACAGGGCTACCGCGAGCATCCGCACCACCGGGTCGCCCCACAGCCGGCGGATCCCGTCGGTGATGTCGGCGCGGATGCTCCGGCCCGGTTCCGCCGCCGGCCGGTCCTTGGCCCGGACCCCGCGCATCGTCGCCACCAGCGCCGCGGAGACCAGGAACGAGGTGGCGTCCAGCCCGAACGGCAGCGCCGACGCCAGCACGAAGAGGCTCGCGCCCACCGGCCGGCCGGCGAACTTGTTCAGTACGAAGTACGAGCCGTGCAGCCGCGAGTTGGCCGCGGGCAGCAGGTCCGGTGCGACCACCGCGGGCACCAGGGTGGCCGCGGCGTTCTCGGCGAGCGTCTCACCGGTGCCGAGCAGGAAGGCGACCGCGTAGATCACCGGGATCGAGGCATGGCCGGTCCAGACGGCCAGCGCGAGCGCCGCGGTGAGCAGCCCGCGGCCGGCGTCGACCGCGACGATCAGCCGCTGCTTGTCGAGCCGGTCCACGATGGCACCGCTGACCAGGGAGAACAGCAGCCAGGGCAATTGCTGGACGAAGACCGCGAGGCCGATGAGCACCGGGTCGTCGGAGACCGAGGCGACCAGCAGCGGGGCCGCCGCGGCCACCATGCCGTCGCCGAGGGTGGAGACGGAGTTGGCCGCCCACAGCACGGAGAAGTCGCGGCCGAGCCGTGCGCCCGCCATGTCCGTGCCCTCCCCCGCCGCTTTCCGCCAAAGGTGCCGACCCTAGCGGTCCGCGCGTCCGCGCGCCCACCGGTTTTCGGCGGGCGCGCGGGGTGTGGGGGGGGTGCGTGAAGCGTGCGGGAGGGTGCTGGGCGGGCGCGAGGGGGCTGGGCGGGCGCGAGGGGGCTGGGCGGGTGCGGGGTGTGCCGGGCGGGCGCGGCGGGAGCCACGGGGGCTCACGGGCGCGCCGTCCGGTCATACGTGCGGGCGGCTGCCCGGCTCCTGGTGCGGGAAGGACTGCGCGGCCCCTGGCAGGGTCGGCTTGGGCAGCGTCGCCACTTCCTGCTCGGCCTGTTCCAGCTGCTCGGCGGTGTCGTCCGGCAGCGGGGGCGGCGTGGGGTGGGTGTCGGTGAAGCGGAAGACCGAGGTGAGATCGCCGAAGGTACGGCGGCGCCAGGCGCTGATGTTGCTCTCCTGGACGCCGGTGACGTGTTCGAGCAGCCGCAGCGGCGAGGTGTGGTCGAAGGTCTCACTGGCCACCCAGCCGCCGACGGTCCACGGCGAGACGATGATGGCCGGCACCCGGAAGCCGGCGCCGATCGGCAGGTTCTGCACGAACTCACCGGCCGTCCCGGCGGGTGCGGCCGGCGGCGGGACGTGGTCGAAGAGGCCGTCGTTCTCGTCGTAGTTGAGGATGAACGCGGTCTTCGCCCACACCGCGGGGTTGGACGCGATCGCCTCGATCTTCTGGGCCACGAAGTCGGCGCCGGCCGCGGGCAGGTAGTCCGGGTGCTCGGACTGGGTGCTGGTGGGGATGATCCAGGAGACGGTCGGCAGCCGGTCGTTGCGCGCGTCGTCCTCGAAGGCGCCGGCCGGGCCCGGGCGCACCCCCCGTTCGTAGAGTGCGGAACCGGGCTTGGCGTTCTTGAAGTTCTGGAAGTTCTCCAGCATGTTGCAGCCGTAGTCGTCGTCCTCCTGGTAGACCTTCCAGCTCACACCGGCCGCCTGCAGGCGCTCGGCGTAGGTGGTCCAGGTGTACGGCGTGGGCGCGCTGTTGGAGATGACCGGGCCGCCCTTGGTGCCGCCCGGGTCGATCGAGCCGGTCATCCAGTAGAGACGGTTGGGCCAGGTCGGGCCCATGACCGAGCAGAAGTAGTGGTCGCAGATGGTGAAGTTCTCGGCGAGGGCGAACTGGAAGGGGATGTCCTCGCGGGTGTAGTAGCCCATCACATAGGGGCCGTTGGCGCCGTCCGCGGCACGGTGGGCGGGCAGCCACTTGTCCATCGTGCCGTTGTTCCACGCCTGGTGCTGCACCGACCAGGCGTGGCTGGTGGAGGGGATGGCCTGGGCGCTGGTGGTCTTGGTGTCGAGGTGGAACGGCAACAGGTAGCCGTCCGGGTTCACCGTGTCCGGCTGGTAGAACACCGAGCGGCCGGTGGAGAGCTTCAGCGCGTTGGGGTCGCTGAAGCCGCGTACGCCGGAAAGGGTGCCGAAGTAGTGGTCGAACGAGCGGTTCTCCTGCATCAGCAGGACGATGTGCTTGATGTCCTGGATGGAGCTGCGGCGCGGTGGCCCGGCGGCCACCGCCTTCTGCACGCTGGGTGGCAGCAGCGAGAGCGCCGCCGCCCCGCCGATGGCACCCGCCGCCGATCCGAGGAGCCGGCGTCGTGTCAACTCGGCCATGAACATTCCCTCCTGGAGCTTTGAGCCTGCGAACCCTGGAGCTGCCGGTACTGGGTCCTTGTCGGGGACCCCTCAAAACTCTTGCGGGAGTTATGCGTGTGGCGATGGGGGTTACCGGTGAACACGTGACCAACGAGCAGGAAGCGGTTGGCCACACCTTGACCTGCTTTGCCGGTTCATGACCGCAGGCACGCCGGAACGTCGGCCGTACGGCGGGCGTTCGCCACCTGCGGGGGTACGCGCGCGGTCACCACACCTCGCCGTCACGCCAGTCACAGGTCAGCGGACCGGTGGGATCGAGCGGCGTACCGGCGACGGCGAGGACGTGGATCCACCCCGCCTCCTCCGGCGTGGGGACGACGCCGTCGGGGGTGAGGGCGGAGAGCGGGCCCTGCCAGGGGCGCCAGCCGCGGGCGGTGTAGAAGCCGGTGGCGTCCTCGGCGCTGCCCAGCGCGCCGAGTTCGTAGCCACCGTGGACGACGCGCTCCGCGGCGGTCATCAGCGCGGCGCCGACGCCCCGGCCGCGGCGGTCGGCACGGACCGCGACGCCCTCCACATAGCCGGTACGCAGCGCCCGGCCGCCGTGCAGCAGGCGGCGCTGGACGACGGCGGCGTGGCCGATCAGCGCGGCCCCCTCCCAGGCGAGGACGTGCATGCCGCCGCGGCTGTGGTCCCAGTCCTCGTCGGTGAACTCCTCGCCCGGGCTGTCCGCGAAGGCGTCGTCCAGCAGGGTGCGGGCGGCGGCCAGTTCGCCGGGGGTCAGCTCCGCGGTGTGGGCGAGGCGGATCCGGACGGGGCCCCGGGCGGGGCCGGCGCCGGCGGAGTCAGGGATGTCGGTCACCCCGGCATCCTGACACCCCCGTCCGCCGACCCGGGGAGGGCCCCGGATACAGCCCCGGTGGGAAACCGGGACCGCGTCCCGGCCGCCAACGTCCTGGGAGCACGGGGGCAGCCCCGCTGCGTGCACGGGCCGCATCCCGGCACCCCCGTCCGCCGGCCCCGGGTACGGCCCCGGTGGGGCGCTCCAGGACCCGGGCTGTTCGCCCGGGGTCGGGCACCATACTTGCCCGGGGGCCGGTGGATCAGTTGGCCGCGGCGTCCACCTGCTGGGCCTTGAGGGCGCGCTCGACGCCCGCGCGGGACTCGATGACCAGGCGCCGCAGCGCCGGCACCGGGTCGGCCGAGGCGAGCCAGGCGTCGGTGGCGTCCAGCGTCTCCTGGGAGACCAGCAGGCTGGGGTAGAGGCCGACCACGACCTGCTGGGCCATCTCGTGGCTGCGGGTCTCCCACACCTCCTTGACCGCGGCGAAGTACCGCTCGGTGTAGGGGGCGAGCAATTCGCGCTGGTCGCTCTGGCCGAAGCCGAAGATGACCGCTTCCTGGAGGGAGTTCGGCAGCTTGTCGCCCTCCACCACCGACGCCCACACGTCGGCCTTGGCCTCCGCCGTCGGCCGGGCCGCGCGGGCGCCCGCGGCGTGCTGCTCGCCCGCCGAAGTGGCGTCGCGGACGAGTTCGGCGTCGATCGCGTCCTCGCCGGCCCGGCCGGTCGCGGCCAGCCGGGTCAGCAGCGACCAGCGCAGGTCGGTGTCGACGGCCAGGCCCTCGTAGGTCCGCGTCCCGTCGAGGAGTTCCTGGAGCACGTCCAGCTGCTCGGGGGTGCGGGCGGTGCCGGCGAAGGCGCGGGCCCAGGCGAGCTGGTGGTCGCTGCCGGGGGCGGCGGCTTCCAGGTGCTCCAGGGTCGCCTCGGTCCAGCGGGCCAGCCCCGCCGCGCGCCAGGCCGGGTCGGCGTAGAGGTCGAGCGCCAGCTTGACCTGGCGGTGCAGCGACTGCACCACCCCGATGTCGGTCTCCTTGCCGATGCCGTGCAGCACCAGCTCCAGGTAGTCCCGGGTGGCCAGTTCGCCGTCGCGGGTCATGTCCCAGGCCGCCGCCCAGACCAGCGCGCGGGGCAGCGACTCGGTGAAGTCGCCGAGGTGGTCGCGGACGGTGGCCAGCGACTGCTCGTCGAGGCGGACCTTGGCGTACGACAGGTCGTCGTCGTTGAGCAGGATCACGTCGGGGCGGGGGGTGCCCTGCGGGAAGGGCACCTGCGTCAGCTCGCCCTCCACGTCCAGCTCGATCCGGCTGCTGCGGACGAGCTTGCCGTCCTTGAGGTCATAGGCGCCGATGGCGATCCGGTGCGGGCGCAGCACCGCGGTGCCCTTGGCGCCGGCCGGCAGCGGGGGGGCTTCCTGGCGGACCGCGAAGGAGGTGACCAGGCCCTGGTCGTCCACCGTCAGTTCGGGCCGCAGCACATTGATGCCGGCCGTCTCCAGCCACGCCTTGGACCAGGTCTTCAGGTCGCGCCCGGAGGTCTCCTCCAGCGCGCCCAGCAGGTCGGAGAGGCGGGTGTTGCCCCAGGCGTGCCGCTTGAAGTACGCCTGCACACCGGTGAAGAACTCGTCCATGCCGACATAGGCGACCAGCTGCTTGAGGACGGAGGCGCCCTTGGCGTAGGTGATGCCGTCGAAGTTGACCAGGACGTCGTCCAGGTCGTTGATCTCCGCCATGATCGGGTGGGTGGAGGGCAGCTGGTCCTGCCGGTACGCCCAGGTCTTCATGGAGTTGGCGAAGGTGGTCCAGGAGTGCGGCCACTGGGAGCCGGGGGCGTGCGCCTGGCAGGCGATGGAGGTGTAGGTGGCGAACGACTCGTTGAGCCAGAGGTCGTTCCACCACTCCATGGTGACCAGGTCGCCGAACCACATGTGGGCCAGCTCGTGCAGGATGGTCTCGGCGCGCACCTCGTAGGCGGCGTCGGTGACCTTGGAGCGGAAGACGTACTGGTCCCGGATGGTGACCGCGCCCGCGTTCTCCATCGCGCCGGCGTTGAACTCCGGGACGAAGAGCTGGTCGTACTTGGCGAACGGGTACGCGTAGTCGAACTTCTCCTGGAACCAGTCGAAGCCCTGCCGGGTGACCGCGAAGACCGCCTCGGCGTCGAGGTGCTCGGCGAGCGAGGGGCGGCAGTAGATGGCGAGCGGGACGCTGCGGCCGTCGCCCTGCCAGCTGCTGTGCACCGACGCGTACGGGCCGGCGATCAGCGCGGTGATGTAGGTGGAGATGCGCGGGGTGGGCTCGAAGACCCAGACGCCGTCTGCCGGGGCCTCGGGGGTGGGCGAGTTGGAGATCACGGTCCAGCCGGCCGGGGCCTTGACGGTGAAGGCGAAGGTCGCCTTCAGGTCGGGCTGCTCGAAGCCGGCGAAGACCCGGCGGGAGTCCGCGACCTCGAACTGGGTGTAGAGGTACGCCTGCTTGTCGACCGGGTCGACGAAGCGGTGCAGGCCCTCACCGGTGTTGGTGTAGGCGCAGTCGGCCACCACGCGCAGTTCATTGCCGCCGGCCCACAGGGAGGGCAGCGCGATCCGCGAGTCGGCGAAGACCTTCGCGGGGTCGAGCGGCTCGCCGTTGAGCACCACCTCGTGCACGGTGGGGGCCACCAGGTCGATGAACGTCGAGGCTCCGGCCTCGGCCGCGTCGAACCGCACCGTGGTCACCGACCTGAAGGTGCCGCCCTCCTGGGCGCCGCTCAGATCCAGCTCGATCGCATAAGCATCCACGGTGAGCAGACGCGCACGCTCCTGCGCCTCCTCACGTGTGAGGTTCGTACCAGCCACAGCGGCCCACTCCTTCTGGTCAGGTGAGACGGCCATCCTCGCACGCCGTCCCCGCCCGCCGCGGAACCCCTGTGGACAACCTCCGGCGCCGCCCCTGACCTCGGCCGCGTCCCCGTCGCGCACCTCCGTCACGCACCCCCGACGGCGCCCGCGTCCACCAGCCCGCGCAGCCGTCGGGCGGGTCCTGGCGGGACTGCCGGAAGCAGGTCGGGCCCGCCGCACGCGGGTCGTTCGTGACCGCACCGTAGCCCGCTCGGCGGTACGGCGGCGGAGGGTTTCGCCGCGGGCCGGGGGGCGCGCGGCGGGCCAACTGGGGGTGAACGGTGGGGGCGTGGGGAGGCGGAGGGGCGCGGGGGGCGTTGACACGTGGGGGGCGGGGGTGATGGGGTCGCCGTTCGGACTGGGTGTGGCGTGCCCCGGGAGGCAATCGTGCTGCGCAAGAGCTCCGCCGTGGCGGTGGTGGCCACCGTGGTCGGCGGATGGCTCGGGCAGGCGCCCGCTTTCGCCGATCAGGCGGTCTCCCCTGTCACCGGTTCCGTCACCGCCAAGGCGCAGTCGCCCGCGCCCCCGGCGGTCTGGCCGAAGCCGCAGACGCTCCGCGCGCAGGGGCAGTTCGCCCGCGTCACGGCCCAGGTCACCCTGGTGGCCGATCCGGACGCCGACCCGCCCGCGCTCGCGGTCGTCGAGGACGCGCTGCGTGCCCAGGGCGCCAAGGACGTGGTGCGGGCGCAGTTCCGCGGCCCGGGCCTGACGGTGTACGCGGGCTCCTCCGCCCTGGCGCAGCTGGACGCCCTCGGCGCGCCGGCGCAGGGCGACCTGCCGGCCGGCGGTTACCGGCTGGCGGTCAGCGGCGACACCATCGCGCTGAACGGCATCGGCGGCGACGGCCTCTTCTACGCCGCCCAGACGCTGCGGCAGCTGGCGGCCACCGACCGGGGCGAGCGCGGCTTCGCGGGCGTCACCGTCCGGGACTGGCCCACCGCCCCGGTACGCGGCACCGCGGAGAGCTTCTACGGCGTCGCGTGGACCCAGCAACAGCGCCTGGAACAGCTCGACTTCATGGCCAGGACGAAGCAGAACCGCTTCCTGTACGCCCCCGGCGACGACGCCTACCGCCAGGCGCAGTGGCGCGAGCCGTACCCGGCCGCCCAGCGCGCCGACTTCCGGGCGCTGGCCCAGCGCGCCCAGCAGGACCATGTGACGCTCGCCTGGGCGGTCGCCCCCGGCCAGACCTTCTGCTACTCCTCGGCGTCCGACCGGCGCGCGCTGGAGAAGAAGCTGGACGCGATGTGGGCGCTGGGGATGCGCGCCTTCCAGCTCCAGTTCCAGGACGTGAGTTACAGCGAGTGGCACTGCGGCGCCGACTCCGGCCACTTCGGCTCCGGGCCGGACGCGGCGGCCCGGGCCCAGGCGAGCGTCGCCAACGCGATGGCCGCGTACCTCAGGGAGAGGTACGGCGGCCCGCAGGGCGGGCCGGAACTCTCGCTGCTGCCGACCGAGTTCTACCAGGACGGCCCGACCCCGTACCGCACCGCGCTGGCCAAGGCGCTCGGTCCGGAGATCGAGGTCGCCTGGACCGGCGTCGGCGTGCTGCCGAAGCAGATCACCGGCTCCCAAGTGGCGGGCGCTCGCGACGCGTTGCGGCACCCCCTGATGACCGTCGACAACTACCCGGTGAACGACTTCGCGCCGGACCGCCTCTTCCTCGGCCCCTACACCGGCCGCGAACCGGCGCTGGCGACCGTCTCCGCCGGGGTGCTGGCCAGCGCGATGCAGCAGCCGGTCGCGTCCCGTATCCCGCTCTTCACCGCCGCCGACTACGCCTGGAACGCCCGGGGTTACGACCCGGCGGCGTCCTGGCAGGCCGCCATCGACGACCTGGCCGGGTCCGATCCGGCGGCCAGGGCCGCGCTCGGCGCGCTGGCCGGCAACGAGTCGTCCTCCGCGCTCGGCGGCGAGGAGTCGGCGTATCTCCAGCCGCTGATCCGGGACTTCTGGGCCGCGCTGACCCCGGGCGCCGACCCCGGGCAGCTCGACTCGGCCGCCGCCAGGCTGCGTTCGGCCTTCACCACGATGCGTACCGCGCCCGCCGCCCTCGACCCGCTGGCCGGCGGCTCCTTCGGCGACGAGGTCGCGCCCTGGCTCGACCGGCTCTCCGCCTACGGCGCCGCCGGCGCCGACGCGGTGGACATGCTCCGCGCGCAGGCCGCCGGCGACGGCTCCGCGGCGTGGCGGGCCCGGCAGGCGCTGGACCGCGACCGGGCCCCGCTGGCCCAGGGCACCGCGAAGGTCGGCGCCGAGACCCTGGACGGCTTCCTCGACAAGGCGGTGGACGACGGCGACGCGTGGCTGGGCCTGCGCTCGGACGGCCGCAGCGCCACCACCACCATGGGCTCCGGCCACGGCACCGACCCGTCGGCGATGGTGGACGGCAAGGACACCACCGCCTGGTCGAGCGACGCCCCGCCGCAGCCGGACGACGCCTTCGGGGTGGATCTGGGGACCGCGAGGCCGGTGAGCGCGGTGCGGATCACGATGAGCGACGGCGGCGGCTCCGACGACTTCCTGCACGACGCGGTGCTGGAGATCTCCGGCGACGACGGCACTGGCTGGCAGCGGATCGGCACCTACCACGACCAGGCGGTGATCACGGCCGCGCTGCCGGCCGGCACCAGGGCCCGGCAGATCCGGCTGCGCTCCACCGGCACCCAGCCGGGCCCGGTGACGGTCCGGGAGTTCGCCGTCTCGGTGAGCGGCGCCGGCGCGCCGACCGCGAGCGGCCCCGCGCACGCCTCCGCCCTGGTGGACGGCGATGTCGGCACGGCGGCGGGACCGGGCCCCGCGACCGTACGGTTCGGCGGCGCGCGGCTGCTGGACACGGTCACCGTGGCGGCGGGCCCCAGCACCGGCGGCAAGCCCCGTGGCATCGACCTGAGCGCGATGCCGCACCCTTTCCCTCTCAATCTCCCGTACGTCGAGCACCGCCCGCCGCCCGCCCCCGGCACCGGGAACGCGCCCACCGTCGAGGTGCGGACCACCACCGGCTGGCACCAGGTGGGCACCCTCGATCCGCACGGCTGGACGGAGCTGCACGTCGGCGCGCTCGCCGACGCCGTACGGATCTCGGACGCGGACGGGGTGCGCGAGCTGGTCCCGTGGTTCGCCGACGCGCCCCGGGTGACCGCCGACCGCACCGAGATCGACGCCGAGGCGGGCGGCGCCCCGGCCCGTTTCACCGCCTCGGTCTCCGCCGGGCTGCCGCGCGACCTGACCGCCGCTGTCGCCCCCGGGCCGCCGGGCGCGTCCGGTATCACCGTCACCGCCCCGCGGCAGGTCGCGCTCCCCCGCGGCGCCACCGTACGGGTCCCGCTCCAGGTCAGCGTCCCGGCCGGCACCGCCCCCGGCACGTACACCGTCCCGGTCCGCTTCACCGTCTCCGGCCGGACCGTCGAGCGCCGTCTGACGGTGAAGACGCACCCCAGGACCGGCGGGCCCGACCTCGTACCCGGCTCCGCCGCCACCTCTTCGGCGGACGAGACGCCCGACTTCCCGGCCGCCGCGATCGCCGACGGCGACCCGTCGACGCGCTGGTCCTCGCCGGTGGTGGACAGCTCCTGGGTGCAGGTGCGGCTGGCCGCTCCGGCGCGGGTCGGGCGGGTGGTGCTGCACTGGCAGGACGCCTACGCCGCCAAGTACCAGCTCCAGACCTCCGCCGATGGAGTGACGTGGCACACCGCGGCCACCGTCACGGACGGTGACGGGGGAGTCGAGACCGTCTGGCTGGACTCGCCCGCCGACACCCGCTTTCTGCGGGTGCAGGGCGTCAAGCGGGCCACGAAGTACGGCTACTCGCTCTACAGCGTCGAGGCATACGCCGCCGCGGGGTGACTCCCCGGGGGAAAAGCCCAGGTGAGCGCCCCGCGATCGGAACCGCCCCCGGACATCGCCGGGGGGCGGTACACGAAAGCCCGGATCTCAGGCTGATATGCCGTCGATCCGGGCCAGGGCGTCGTCCGCGCCGAACGGTTGCAGGTATGGCAGCCAGCGCGGATCCCTGTGCCCGGTCCCGATGATCCGCCAGGCGAGCCCGGACGGCGGGGCGGGCTGATGGCGCAGCCGCCACCCGAGCTCGGCCACATGGCGGTCCGCCTTGACGTGGTTGCAGCGTCTGCACGCCGCCACCACGTTCTCCCAGGCGTGCTGCCCACCGCGGCTGCGCGGAATGACGTGGTCGACGCTGGTGGCGGCGGATCCGCAGTACGCGCACTTGCCGCCGTCGCGGGCGAAGAGTGCTCGGCGGGTGAGCGGCACGGTGCCCCGGAAGGGCACCCGGACGAATTTGGTCAGCTTGACGACACTCGGCGCCGGCAGCGCCTGCGTCTCACTGTGCAGATAGGCGCCTGATTCCTCGAGGCACACGGCCTTGTTGTTCAGCACGAGGACGAGCGCGCGGCGGAGCGGTACGACGCCGAGCGGCTCGTACGACGCGTTCAGGACCAGCACATGCGGCACGGATGCCTCCTTTAACGCCGGCGGCGCGTGGCTCGCGCCGGGACGATCTGACTTCAGTCTCTCCGGAACACGGGGCGGCGCGCCACCATGCCTTGGTAACGGACCGGAGGTGTTTTGAACCACACTCCGTTTCGCCGTGCGCCGCCGCATTCCCTTCATCCCCCGCCCGGCGGGCCTCGGCTCCCCCGGTGGCGGATCAGGACAGCGTCAGTTGCCCTTAGATTGGAACCTCCGCACCCCCACGGAGGTTCCCGCACGTGATCTACGCGACGACCAGCGCCGCCGCGCCCCCGTATGCCGCGACCCAGCAGGGTCTCCCGCACTCCGCCACGCAGGCGGCCGACTGGGTGGACAAGAACTGGGCCAACTGGCTGGCCGCGGGGCTGCGCATCGTCCTGATCGTGGTCATCGCGGTGGTGCTGCGGGCAGTGGTGCTACGGACCATCACCCGGCTGATCGAACGGATGAACAGGGGCGCCGAGGCCGCGGCCGGCACCACGCTGGGCGGGTTGCTGGTCAACGCCGAGCGGCGCCGCCAGCGCAGCGCGGCGATCGGCTCGGTGCTGAAGAGTGTGACGTCGTTCGTGATCCTGGGCACGGCGGCGCTGACCGTGCTGTCGGTGCTGAAGATCAATCTGGCGCCACTGCTGGCCAGTGCCGGTGTGGCGGGCGTCGCGATCGGTTTCGGCGCGCGGAACCTGGTCACCGACTTCCTGTCCGGGGTCTTCATGATCCTGGAGGACCAGTACGGCGTCGGGGACGTGATCGACGCGGGCGTCGCCTCGGGCACGGTGATCGAGGTCGGCCTGCGGGTGACGAAGCTGCGCGGGGACAACGGCGAGATCTGGTACGTCCGCAACGGTGAGGTGCAGCGGATCGGCAACCTCAGCCAGGGCTGGGCGACCGCCATGGTCGATGTGCAGGTGGGCGCGGGTGAGGACCTCGACCGGGCCCGGTCGGTGATCTCGGCGGTCGCCGAGGGGCTGGCCAAGGAGGACCCGTGGGACGAGAAGCTCTGGGAGCCGGTGCAGGTGCTGGGTCTGGAGTCGGTCGGCGTCGAGTCGGTGGTCATCCAGACGCAGGCCAGGACGATGCCGGGCGAGTCGGAAGCGGTGGCCCGGGAGCTGCGCTGGCGCATCAAGAAGGCGTTCGACCAGGCGGGCATCGAGATCACCAGCGGCTCGCCCGCCGCGGCCGCCCAGGAGCCGGGCGCCACCGCCGCCGAGCGGGAGCCCACCCAGGTCTCCGAGACGCCCGCCTCGGCCCGGCCGGCCGCGGCGGAGATCCCGCCGCCGTCCGCCGGGGAGCGGTGAAGCGCTCGCCGTCCGCCGGGGAGCGCTGAAGCGCCCGCCCCGCCCTCTTCTGCTGTGGTACGGCCCCTGTCACGCTGGTGGCGACAGGGGCCGTACGCGTCGGGGCGGCCGGTGGCGCGGGAGATGTGGCGGGGCGGGGCACGGTTGGTAACGACTTGGCCGACGCGGCGCCAACACCCCTTGACGCGCTGCTGACGGCGGGCCTACCTTTCGTTTTGCCAATAGGAAACTTTCCTAACAGTGATCAGGGCAGTCGCGGCGGACGAGTGAGAGAGGATGGCGCGCATGGCTGGCACCCCCGGAACCCCGCGCGTCCTGCGCGCCATGAACGACCGCGCCGCGCTCGACCTCCTGCTGGAGCACGGCACGCTGTCACGGACCCGGATCGGCAAACTCACCGGTCTGTCCAAGCCGACCGCCTCCCAGTTGCTGGCCCGCCTCGAATCCGCCGGCCTGGTGCTCGCCACCGGCACCACCGCGGGCCGCCCGGGCCCCAACGCCCAGCTGTACTCGGTCAACCCCGCCGCCGCCCATGTCGCCGGCCTGGACGTCAACCCGGAGCGGATCAGGGCCGCGGTCGCCGACATCACCGGCCGTACCGTCGGCTCCTTCCGGCTGCCCACCCCGCAGCGCAAGGCCGGCAGCGCGGTGGAGAACGTGGTGCGGGCACTGGACGGCGCGGTCAAGGCGGCCGGGCTCAGCCGCTCGGACCTGCACCGGGTGGTGATCGGCACGCCGGGCGCCTTCGACCCGAGCACCGGACGGCTGCGGTACGCCAGCCACCTGCCCGGCTGGCACTCCACCGCCCTGCTGGACGAACTGGCCGCCGCACTGCCGATGCCGCTGGAGTACGACAACGACGTGAACCTCGCCGCGGTCGCCGAGCAGCGGATCGGCGCCGCCCGTGAGCACGAGGACTTCGTGCTGCTGTGGAACGAGGAGGGCATCGGCGCCGCCATCGTGATCGGCGGCCGGCTGCACCGCGGCTGGACCGGCGGCGCCGGCGAGGTCGGCTTCCTGCCGGTGCCCGGCACCCCGCTGGTACGCAATGTCACCAAGGCCAACAACGGCGGCTTCCAGGAGCTGGCCGGCTGCAACGCGGTGATCACGATCGCCCGCGAACTCGGCCTGGAGATCCCCGAGGGCACCCAGCCGGACGCCGCCACCGAACTCCTGGCGCGGGCCGCGGCCCGCCACCAGGACGGCACGGACGGGCCCACCGGCCCCTACCCCGAGCTGCTGGCCCGCTGCGCGACCGGCACCGCCGTCGGTCTCGCCTCCCTGGTCGCGGTCCTCGACCCCGAGCTGATCGTGCTCTCCGGCAATGTGCTCGTCGCCGGCGGCGAACCCCTGCGCGCGCTGATCCAGTCGGAGCTGGCCGAACTGGCCGTGCCCCGGCCCCGGTTGGTGCTCGGCACCGTACAACTGCACCCCGTGCTGAGCGGAGCGCTGGAGAGCGCGCTCGCCACGACCCGCGACGAGGTGTTCGACACCTCCCGCTGACCGACCCCTGGTTCCCCCGACCCCGGCTCCTCCGACCCCGGCTCCTCCGACTCCCGGTTCCCCGACCGGCTGACTCCCCGCCCGCCCGGCGGAACGGCACCTCTCCCCCGCCGTTCCGACGGCACCGCACACCCTGGGGGCCCACCCGCACCCCCGCCCGCCCCTTTCCGTTCCCGGAGGTAAAGAGCAGTGTCCCGACTGACGAAGGCAGCCGCCGCCGTGGCGGCAACCGCTGCGATATCCCTGCTCGCGAGCGCGTGTACCGGACAGAGTTCGAGCGGCGCGAGCGACGACGCCACCAAGGACGTCACCATCAACTTCTGGCACGGCTGGTCCGCGCCCAACGAGTTGAAGGCGATCAACGACAACGTCGCCCGGTTCGAGAAGGCCCACCCCAACATCCACGTCAAGGTGCAGGGCAACATCACCGACGACAAGATCAACCAGGCGCTGCGCTCCGGCGGTGACAAGGCCCCCGACGTGGTCTCCTCCTTCACCACCGATAACGTCGGCCAGTTCTGCTCGTCCGGCTCCATGGTCGATCTGACCCAGTTCCTCACCAAGGACCACATCGACCCGGCGGCCACGTTCCCCAAGCCGATGCTGGAATACACCCAGTTCGACGGGAAGCGCTGCACCCTGCCGCTGCTCGGCGACGCCTACGGCCTCTACTACAACAAGAAGGCGTTCGCGGCGGCCGGCATCAGCGCGCCGCCCAGGACGCTCAGCGAGTTCAAGCAGGACGCGGTCAAGCTCACCAAGTCCAGCGGCGACTCGTACTCCCAGCTCGGCTACATGCCCGACTTCCACGGCTACGAGTCGACCACCACCCACCTCGCCGCCCAGTGGGGCGTGAAGTACTTCGACGCCGACGGAAAGTCGCAGGTCGCCAAGGACCCCGGCTTCGCGTCGATGTTCACCTGGCAGCAGGACATGGTGAAGTCGCTCGGCGGCTTCAGCAAGCTGGAGAAGTTCCGCAACACCTTCGGTGACGAGTTCGGCGCCAAGAACCCGTTGCAGACCGGTCAGGTCGCCATGGGCATCGACGGCGAGTGGCGGCTGGGCATGGCCAAGGACGCCGGGATGAACGACCTCGGCGTGGCGCCGTTCCCGGTCCCCGACGACCAGGCGAGCACCTACGGCAAGGGCTACCTGTCCGGCACCATCATCGGCATCGCCAACACCAGCACCAAGAAGAACGCCGCCTGGGAACTGGTGAAGTTCATGACCACCGACACCGACGCGGTCGTCTCCTTCGCCAACGCGATCCACAATGTGCCCTCCACGCTGGCCGCGCTCAAGTCGCCGCAGCTCGACCAGGACCCCGGCTTCAAGACCTTCATCGACATCGCGCAGAACCCGGACAGCACCACCACCCCGCCGAGCATCAACGGCGGCTCGTACCAGCTGACTCTGCAGGACTTCGGCTATGCCTGGGAGTCCGGCAAGTCCAAGGATCTGCAGGCCGGACTGCAAGGCGTCGACAAGCAGGTCGACAAGGACATCGCGCAGGCCAAGTGATGACCGCCACCGCCGTCCACCCGCTGCTGAAGAAGAAGCGCCGCAAGTCGGCGCTGCGCACCCTGGCGTTCCTGTCGCCGTGGATCGTCGGCTTCTGCGTCTTCTTCGTCTATCCGCTGCTGTCCACCGTCTACTTCTCGTTCATGCACTACAACGGGATCAACCCGCCGACCTGGACCGGCGGGAAGAACTGGTCCTATGTCTTCAAGGACTACCCGTTCTTCTGGCCGGCGCTGCGCAACACGCTCTGGCTGGTGATCGTGATGGTGACGCTGCGGGTGATCTTCGGCCTGGGCATCGGGCTGCTGATCACCAAGATCAAGACCGGTGCGGGCCTCTTCCGTACCTTCTTCTACCTGCCGTACCTGGCCCCGCCGGTCGCCGCCACCATGGCGTTCGTCTTCCTGCTCAACCCGGGCACCGGGCCGGTGAACCACCTGCTGGGCGACATCGGCCTGCCGACACCCGGCTGGTTCACCGACCCGCACTGGTCCAAGCCCGCGCTGACCATGCTGGCGCTGTGGGGCATCGGCGACCTGATGGTGATCTTCATGGCGGCGCTGCTCGACGTGCCCAAGGAGCAGTACGAGGCGGCCGAACTGGACGGCGCCGGCTCCTGGCACCGCTTCCGGTACGTGACGCTGCCGAACATCTCGCCGATCGTGATGTTCGCGGTGGTCACCGGGGTGATCCAGACCATGCAGTACTACACACAGCCGCTGGTCGCCGGGAAGGTCGCCTCGGGCGTGATCGGCAACTCCGGGCAGCAGGTCGAGCCCGGCTACCCCGACAAGTCCACCCTGACCCTGCCCCAACTCGTCTACAACGCCGGCTTCCAGCGCTTCGACTACGGCTCCGCGTGCGTCATCGCACTGGTGCTCTTCGTGCTCTCGATGGCCTTCACGGCACTGCTGCTGCGCCGTCGCAACGGCTTCCTGTCGGCCGAGGATTGAGGGACTGATCCACATGACCCAAGCGACACTCACCGAACCGGCCGCCGGCACCGGCTACCGCACCGACGGCCAGGCCGCGCGCACCGCGCGGCGCAAGCGGACCCTCAACTGGATCGCGGTGCACTCCCTCGGCATCGTGGCCGCCGCCTTCTTCATCCTGCCGTTCGTCTTCGTCCTGCTCACCGCGGTGATGAGCGACAGCCAGGCGCTCACCCGCGATCTGTGGCCGCACACCTGGCAGTGGTCCAACTTCCGTACCGTCTGGGACACCCCGGGCTTCCTCACCTGGTGGCGCAACACCCTGCTCTACGCGGTCGGCGGCACGGCCTTGACCATCGTCTCCTCGCTGCCGGTGGCCTACGCGCTCGCCAAGTTCCGCTTCCGCGGGCGCAATCTGGTGATGATCCTGGTGATCTCCACGATGATGCTGCCGCCGCAGGTGGTGATCATCCCGATGTACCTGTTCTGGACCAAGCAGATGGGCATGGACGGCACGCTCTGGCCGCTGATCATCCCGATGGCCTTCGGCGACGCCTTCACCATCTTCCTGCTCCGCCAGTTCCTGCTGACCATCCCCAAGGAGTACACCGAGGCCGCCCGGGTCGACGGCTGCGGTGAACTGCGCACCCTGATCACGGTCATCGTGCCGATGATCCGGCCGGCCATCGCCGCCGTCGCGCTCTTCCAGTTCTTCTCCTGCTGGAACGACTACTTCGGCCCGCAGATCTACGCCAGCTCCAACCCGGCGGCGTGGACCCTCAGCTACGGATTGGAGTCCTTCAAGGGCGCCCACCACACCAACTGGAATCTGACCATGGCGGCCACCGTTCTCGTGATGGCCCCGGTGATCGTGGTCTTCTTCTTCGCGCAAAAGGCCTTCATCGAAGGCGTGACCCTGACGGGAGTCAAGGGATGAAACTGGCAGTCGTGGGCGGCGGGTCCACATACACACCCGAACTCATCGACGGATTCGCGCGGTTGCGCGACACCCTGCCGGTCGAGGAGCTGGTGCTGGTCGATCCGGCCGCCGACCGGCTGGAGCTGGTGGGCGGACTGGCCCGGCGGATCTTCGCCCGGCAGGGGCACCCCGGCCGGATCGTCACCACCGCCGACCTGGAGGCAGGGGTGGAAGGCGCCGACGCGGTGCTGCTGCAGCTGCGCGTCGGCGGCCAGGCGGCCAGGAACCAGGACGAGACCTGGCCGCTGGAGTGCGGCTGCGTCGGACAGGAGACCACCGGCGCGGGTGGTCTGGCCAAGGCGCTGCGTACGGTGCCGGTGGTGCTGGACATCGCCGAGCGGGTGCGCAGGGCGGCGCCGGACGCGTGGATCATCGACTTCACCAACCCGGTGGGGATCATGACCCGGGCGCTGCTGCAGGCCGGCCACAAGGCGGTCGGGCTGTGCAACGTGGCGATCGGCTTCCAGCGGAAGTTCGCCGCGATGCTCGATGTGCGGCCCGAGCAGGTGCACCTGGACCATGTCGGCCTCAACCACCTGACCTGGGAGCGCGGGGTGCGGCTCGGCGGCCCGGACGGCGAGAACATGCTGCCGAAGCTGCTCGCCGAGCACACCGACGACATCGCCGCCGACCTGCACCTGCCGCGCGAGATCCTGGACCGCCTCGGCGTGGTCCCGTCGTACTACCTGCGGTACTTCTACGCCCACGACGAGGTGGTCCGCGAGCTGCGGACCACCCCCTCGCGGGCCTCGCAGGTGGCGGCGATGGAGAAGCAGCTGCTGGAGATGTACGGCGATCCGCGGCTGGACGAGAAGCCGGAACTGCTCGCCAAGCGGGGCGGCGCGTACTACTCCGAGGCGGCGGTCGCCCTGGCCTCCTCGCTGCTGCGCAACACCGGTGATGTCCAGGTGGTCAACACGTACAACAACGGCACCCTGCCGTTCCTCGCCGACGACGCGGTGATCGAGGTGCCGGCCGTGGTGGGCGCGGAAGGCGCCGAGCCGCTGCCGGTGGCGCCGCTGGAGCCGCTCTACGCGGGCCTGGTGGCCAATGTCACCGCCTACGAGGACCTGGCGCTGGAGGCGGCGCTGCGCGGCGGCCGGGACCGGGTCTTCTCCGCGCTGCTGTCGCACCCGCTGATCGGCCAGTACGAGTACGCCGAGGCGCTGACCGACCGGCTGATCGCGCACAACCGGGAGCACCTGGCGTGGGCCTGAACCTCCCCCAGGGCGCGCCGCCCGGGAAGCATCCCCAGCCACTCGTCCCCGGCGGCGTACTCGCCGTCGACGCGGGCAACAGCAAGACCGACGTGGCGCTGGTCGCCGCCGACGGGACGGTGCTCGGCGCCGCTCGCGGCGGCGGCTTCCAGCCGCCGGTCGTCGGGATCGGGGCCGCGGTGTCGGCCCTCGCGCGGATCGTGGAGCGCGCGGCGGCCGACGCGGGTTTTCCGACGGGCGGAGGGACGCCGCCCGTACCCCTGGCAGAACACACCTCGGCCTGCCTGGCCAACGCCGATCTCCCTGTCGAGGAGCGGCAGTTGGCAGCCGCCGTACACGCGTACGGCTGGTCCCGCAGCACTGAGGTGCGCAACGACACCTTCGCGATACTGCGGGCCGGCGTCGACGAGCC
The DNA here is from genome assembly GCF_036227265.1 of Streptomyces sp. NBC_01476. Taxonomy (NCBI): domain Bacteria; kingdom Bacillati; phylum Actinomycetota; class Actinomycetes; order Kitasatosporales; family Streptomycetaceae; genus Streptomyces; species Streptomyces sp. NBC_01476. The sequence continues at coordinate 2,682,653 of NZ_CP109446.1, forward strand.
GCGCGGCGTGGCCGTGGTGTGCGGCGCCGGCATCAACTGCGTGGGCATGCTGCCGGACGGGCGCACCGCCCGCTTCCCGGCGATAGGGAAGATCTCCGGGGACTGGGGCGGCGGTTCGGGCCTGGCGGAGGAGGCCCTCTTCCACGCCGCCCGCGCCGAGGACGGCCGCGGCGGGCCCACCGCGCTGGCCCGTACGCTGCCCGGGCACTTCGGGCTCGGCTCGATGTACGAACTCATCGAGGCGCTGCACCTGGAGACGATCCCGGCGCCGCGCCGCTACGAGCTCACACCGGTGCTCTTCGCGACCTCGGACGCCGGTGACGCGGTGGCCCGTTCGCTGCTCGACCGGCAGGCCGAGGAGATCGTGGCACTGGCCACGGTGGCCCTCGGCCGGCTCGGCCTGCTCGACGAGGAGGCCGATGTGGTGCTCGGCGGCGGGGTGATGGCGGCGCGCAACCCGTACCTGATGGACGCGATCACCGAGCGGCTCACCGCCCGCGCCCCCAAGGCCCGTCCGCACGTGGTGACGGCGCCCCCGGTGCTGGGCGCGGCCCTGCTCGGCCTCGACCACGTCGGCGCTCCGCCGCAGGCACGGTCACGCCTGCGGGCGCATTACGCGTAACTCCCCCCGGCGGCCGTGCCGGAAGGCCGAGAGCCTTCCGGCACGGCCGCCGGGCAGCTCATCGGACGGGAACCGAACACACGGGTGGGCGCGTGTGACCTGGCAGGGGCCCGGGGAGAACCCCGGTGAGCTGGAACCGCGCCGGCCGCGGCAGCCATACTGCTGGGTGACCCCGCGCAGAGCGGGTCCGCTGGGGGAGGTTAGGTGACGTACACGCCGACACAGGGCGCGAAGCCGGACGTGCCGGAGCCGCGGGCCGCCGCGCCCCGGCGCAGGGCCTGGGTGGAGACCACCCTCCGGCTGCGTACCGCCGCGACCACCGAGCCGGGCAGGCTGCGGCTGATCGGCGCCGCCCTGGCCGTCCTCGTCGTCGCGTTCGGCGCCGTCACCGCCTGGCAGATCACCGACCGCTCCACCGCGGCCGACCATGTGCTCCACCACAGCGCCCCGTTGAGCGCCGACGCCGCCGAGATCTACCGCCTGCTCGCCGACGCCGACGCCCGCGTCTCGGGCGGCTTCCTGGCCGGCGGCCAGGAGCCGCCGTCCGTCGCCGAGCTCTACCAGCAGGACATCACCCAGGCGGCCGGTCTGATCACCCAGGCCGCGGCGAGCGGCGACGACTCCCGGGAAGCCCGCGCCCAGCTCACCAAGCTCAACGAGCAACTGCCGTACTACACCGGCCTGGTGTCCACCGCGCAGGCCGACAACCGGCAGGGCCTGCCGCTCGGCGGCGCCTACCTGCGCTACGCCGACGAGCAGATGCAGAAGAAGGGCGGCCTGCTGGCGACCGCGGGTGAGCTCTACCGGATCGAGAACGACCGGCTGAACCGCGACTACGCCGACGCCAAGGCCCTGCCCTGGGGCGCCTGGGTGCTCGGCGCCCTGGTGCTGGCCACCCTGGTGTGGGCCCAGCGCCGCCACTACCGGCGCACCAACCGGGTGTTCAACCAGGGCATGCTGGCCGCCAGCGCGGCCTGCGCGATCGTGCTGGTCTGGCTGGTCGCCGGGCACACGGTGGCCCGCGCCAAGCTCTCGGACTCCTACACGCACGGCGCCGAGTCGCTGCAAGTGCTCAACAACGCCCGGATCGGGGTGCTCCAGGCCCGCGGCAACGAGAACCTCACGCTGGTGGCCCGCGGTTCGGGTGACAGCTACGAGGACGACTTCAACGGCGAGATGGTGCGACTGGCCGGCAAGGACCCCCGGAGCACCGGCGGCGAACTCGCCCAGGCGCTGGCGCTGGCCGACAGCAGCGCGGGCAGCGAGCCGCTCAAGGCCGCCGCGTCGAGCATGCGGACATGGCGGGCCCGGCACACCGCGGCCCGGGCCGCGGACGACAAGGGCGACTACACGACCGCGGTGGCCCTGGTCATCGGCGGCAAGGACAGCAGCGGCAGGACGGTCACCGACACCACCGGCGAGTGCTTCGAGAAGGTCGACGCCGACCTGAACGCGGCCGTGGACCAGGAGCACACGGAGTTCCAGCGGGCGGCGGACGACGGCCGCGGCGCGATGTCGCTGCTGCCGGCCGGCGCGGCGGCGCTCGCGGTGCTCGCGGCGGCGGGCGCGGCGCTCGGCATCGGGCGCCGCCTGTCGGAGTACCGGTGAGCGCGATGACCGAGCGGCACAACCGAGGCACGGGAACGGGACGTACGGTGAACGGCAGTTGGCGCGGCTGGGGCGGCGTAGCGGCGATGGCGGTGGCCTGCGCACTGGCCCTCACCTCGGCGGTGGCCCCGCTGCACGGACACGGCGGCGGCCGGCACGCCGGCGGGGCGGTACGGGTGCAGGGACCGGCCGTCTCGGCCCGGTACGCCTCCACCTCGGCCTGCGACACCCCCGAGGCGAGCCTCGACCCCGGCCTCGGCAGCACCGACGGCGCCGCCGTGCAGGCCATCGTCAAGCGCGGCCGGCTGCGGGTCGGCATCGACCAGAACAGCTACCTGTGGGGTTTCCGCGACCCGGCCACCGGTCAGCTGGCCGGTTTCGACATCGACATCGTCAAGGCCATCGCCACCGACATCCTCGGCCCGGACGCGAAGGTGCAGTATCTGACCGTGCCCACCGCCAAGCGGTTCGACCGGCTCGACGACGGCACCGTGGACATGGTGGTGCGCACGGTGAGCATCACCTGCGACCGCCTGGCCCAGGCCGACTTCTCCACCGCGTACTTCACCGCCGGACAGCAGCTGCTGGTGCCCGACGGTTCGGCGATCACCGGCTACAACGGCACCCTGCGCGGCAAGACGGTCTGCGCGGCGTCGGGTTCGACCGGTCTGACCCGCCTCACCGGCACCGGTGGCGGCACCAAGGAGTCCGACGCCCAGCGGTTCGGCGCCACCGTCATGCCGGTGGAGAACCAGCTCGACTGCCTGGTCAGGGTGCAACTCGGGCTCGCCGACGCGGTGTTCACCGACAACGCGCTGGCCGCCGGGCAGGCGGCACAGGACCCCTCCATGCACCTTGTGGGGATACCCGTCACCCGGGAGCCGTACGGTGTGGCCATGCAGAAGGGACACCCCGATCTGGTCCGCCGGGTCAACCGGGTACTGGCCGCCTATGAGGCGGGTGGCGCGGACAGCCGGTGGATGGCCTCGTACCAGCACTGGCTCGCCGCCGACCTGCCGGGCATCAGCGGGCCGCCGCCCGCGAAGTACAAGGAGCGGTAGCACGGCACTGACGGCGGCAGACGGCGGAAACCGGCGGACGCAGGGGCAGACGCACAGGAAGAAGGTGTGATGGCGGTCGCGGGAGCATCCGGCCCGGTCATGGGCCGGGAGGACGTGGACCGTGCGCTGGCGCGGCTCGGCGCCGAGCACGAAGCCATCGAGTCGTCGCTGTTCGCCCTCCAGGACCACTCCGGCCGCAGGCTGCTGGAGGGCGCGCAGCTCACCGGCCTCACCAAGGAGCGCTGGGCGGCGACGGACGCGGCGATCTCGACGCTGTGGGCGCACTTCGAGGCGTACACCGACGCGCTGACCGCCGCCCGTGAGCTGCGGGCCCGCAGGCGCTGGCCCACCCAGACCGAACTCACGCAGCTGACCGAGCTGTTGCGGGGCGAAGGCGTCACCGTCACCGGCGCGGAGGTGCCCGACCACGCCCGTTCGCTGACCGGTCCGGCCCGGCTCACCGAGCGGCTCAGCCTGGAGCAGCTGCTGGCACGGATGAACGGCTGGTACGACCGGGCCATGGAGACGGTGGCCGCCGCCGACTCGGTCTGGTCGGCGCTGCCCGCCCGGATAGACCTGCTGGCGGCCGAGACGCAGCGGGTGCGGTCGCTGGCCCACTCGGTCGGTGTGCGGCCGGGCGCGCACCCCAGCGGGGACGAACTGGAGGCGCTGATCGGGGAGCTGGCCGAGCTGCGGGCCCGTACGGTCTCCGATCCGCTCGCCTTCTGGCAGGCCGCGCCCGCCCCCGGGCGGCCCGACACCTCGGGCTACGACCGGGCAGGCCGGCGGCTGGAGGAGATCCGCCGCGAGGTGGAGGCAGTGCTGCACGTACGGGACGACGCCGAGGACCGGCTGAAGCGGCTGCGCGATGTGCTCTCCCGGGCCGACCGCACGCTCACCGAGGCCCGCAGCGCCCGGGTCGAGGTGCTCTCCAAGATCCTCGCCTCCGACGTGCCGGCGGTCAGCGGCCCGGCCGCGGCGCTGCACGAACAGCTGGCGGTCGCCGAGGAGTTCGCCAGGACCGCGCAGTGGCACCGGCTGTCGCCGCTGCTTGACCGCCTGGAGGAGAGCTCCGACGACGAACTCCTGCGCGCCCGCGACTCGCTGACCGCGGTGACCGCCCCGCTCGCGGTACGCGCGGAGCTGCGCGGCCGGCTCGACGCCTACCGGGCGAAGGTGGCCAGGCTCGGGATGGCCGAGGACCCGGTGCTGATCGAGCGGTACGACCAGGCGCGCAGGCTGCTGTGGAGCGCGCCGTGCGATCTGGCGGCGGCCGACCGTACCGTGCAGCGCTACCAGCAGGCGGTCGCGGAGATCAGTGCGCCGCGCACCCCGACCGACCGCCGGGGGCCGGGATGACCGCGGCGGCGGTGCGGGACGGCAGGCCGGGCGGTGCCGGACGGCGGGAGGCGGGCCGGGCGGCACGCCGGGCGCCGCGTCGGACACGTCGGACACGCCGGGCACGTCGGACAACAGGCAGGGAAAGGCTGAGGGGGAGACCGTGAGCAAGTGCCAACGGCCCGGCTGTGGCGGGACCTTGGAAGACATGGGCAGCGGCGAGCTGTACTGCGACACCTGCGGGCTGTCGCCGCTGCCGGCCGCCGCGCCGGCGTCCGTGGTGTCAGCGGGCGCGGCGGGCACAGCGGGCACAGCGGGCACAGCTTCGGGCGGCGCCGCCGGGGGTGCTCCGGCGCCCGCCGTGCCGTCCGCGCGGGCCGGCGGGGAGTCCGGCCGGTCCGCCTCGGGTCATTCGTCGCGCTCCTCACGGTCCACCTCCCAGGCGTCCAAGCGTTCGGTGTCCGGGCGGCTCTCGCAGTCGCTGACCGGCGCCGCCTCCGGCCGCTCGGTGTCGGTCCGCAGCTCGCGCGGCACCACCAGCGGCCCCACCCGGGGCAAGCTGGGTGCCGGGCTGGTCTCGGTACCGCCCATCCCGCGGCCCGACCCGGCCGCCGCGGTGCTGGAGAACCCCGAGGTGCCCGAGCGCAAGCGGTTCTGCAGCAAGGGCGACTGCGGCGCCCCGGTCGGCCGCAGCCGCGGCGACCGGCCAGGACGTACCGAGGGCTTCTGCTCCAAGTGCGGCCACCCGTACTCCTTCTCGCCCAAGCTGCAGGCCGGCGACGTGGTGCACGGGCAGTACCACGTGGTGGGCTGCCTGGCGCACGGCGGCCTCGGCTGGATCTACCTGGCGGTGGACCGCGCGGTCTCCAACCGCTGGGTGGTGCTCAAGGGCCTGCTGGACACCGGGGACGAGGACGCGCTCGCCGCGGCGGTCTCGGAGCGGCGGTTCCTCGCCGAGATCGAGCACCCCAACATCGTCCGCATCTACAACTTCGTCGAACACCTCGACCAGCGCACCGGCACCCTCGACGGCTACATCGTGATGGCCTACGTCGGCGGCAAGTCGCTCAAGGAGATCGCCAACGAGCGGCGCACGCCGGACGGCAAGCGCGAGCCGCTGCCGGTCGCGCAGGCCATCGCCTTCGCCATCGAGGCGCTGGAGGCGCTCGGCCACCTGCACAGCCGCAACCTGCTCTACTGCGACTTCAAGGTGGACAACGCGATCCAGACCGGCGACCGCCTCGAACTCATCGACATGGGCGCGGTCCGGCGGATGGACGACACCGAGTCGGCGATCTACGGGACGGTCGGCTACCAGGCCCCCGAAGTCGCCGAGGCCGGCCCGTCGGTGGCCTCCGACCTCTACACCGTCGCCCGCACACTGGCCGTGCTGACCTTCGACTTCCAGGGCTACACCAACGTCTTCGCGGACAGCCTGCCCGACCCGGGCAGCATCGAGGTGTTCACCCGCTACGAGTCCTTCTACCGGCTGCTGGTCCGCGCCACCGACCCCGATCCGGGCAAGCGGTTCGCCTCCGCCGAGGAGATGGCCGACCAGCTGCTCGGGGTGCTGCGCGAGGTGGTGGCGCTGGAGACCGGCCAGCCGCGGCCGGCCCTGTCCACCCTCTTCGGCCCCGAACTGCGGGTGGTCGACACCGAGTTGGTCCGTCCGGTGGCCGGTGACACCTCGGCGCTCGGTGCGGACCGCGCGCTGGAGAAAGCGGCCCGCAGACGGGACAAGGCGGGGGCCGCGCCCCTTGCGGCCGGCCCGAACGGCGCCGCCGCGGCACTGCCCGGGACCTTCGGGCCGCCGCCGGTGCTGCCCGGACAGGCGGGCCCAGGCGGCGGTTCGCCCGCCCGCGCGGTGGTCTCCCGGCTCGACCCGGCCGCCGCCGCCCTCGCCCTGCCCGTACCGCATGTGGACCCGGGCGACCCCAACGCGGGCTTCCTGGCCGGGCTTTCGGCCGCAGCGCCGGCCGAGCTGGTCACCGCGCTCCAGCTCGCGCCCGAGGACTCGGTGGAGAAGCGGCTGCGGGAGGTACGGGCCCGGCTGGAGCTCGGCGACACGGCCGGCGCCCAGCAGGTGCTCAGCGCCCTCGCCGGCTCCGCGGACAGCGACGCCGACTGGCGGGTGGTGTGGCACCGCGGGCTGGCCGCGCTGTGCACGGCCGACTTCGAGACGGCGGCGCTCAGCTTCGACGGGGTGTACGACGCCTTCCCCGGCGAGCCCGCGCCCAAGCTGGCCCTGGGTGTCTGCGCCGAGGTGCTGGGGCAGCTGGACAACGCCGCCGAGTACTACCGGCTGGTGTGGACCACCGACCACAGCTATGTGAGCGCCGCCTTCGGCCTCGCCCGGGTGCTGCTGAAGTCCGGCGACCGGCCCGGGGCGGTGCGGGCCCTGGAGTCGGTGCCGGAGTCGTCCATCCACTACACCGCCGCCCGGGTGGCGGCGATCAGGGCCCGGCTGCGGGACCGTTCGCCGCGGGAACCACTGCTGGGCGACCTGCACGCCGCCGCCCGGCAGGTGGAGGACCTGCAACGGCAGGGCCTGGACTCCGACCGGCGCGAGCAGCTCGCCACCGAGGTGCTCGGCAGCGCGCTGGACTGGGTGCTCGCCGGCCGCACCGGTGAGCCCGCCGGCGGCGCACCCGCCGGGCAGCCGCGCAGCGGTGTGCTCGGCGCCCAACTCACCGAGCGCGACCTGCGCTTCGGCCTGGAACGCTCCTACCGTGTGCTGGCCAGACTCGCCCAGCAGGGCAGCGAGCGGATCGAACTGGTGGAGCGCGCCAACCGCTTCCGCCCCCGGACCTGGGTGTAGCCGATGCCACCACTCCCCGACTCGGCCTCCGCCGCCGCCCCGCAGGCGTCCACGCCCGGCAACTGCCGCGCCTGCGGCGAGCACCTGGGGGCGAACGACCTCTTCTGCGAGGGCTGCGGTCTTGATCTGTCGGCGCCGCCGCCGGCCGCGGAGCCTGCCCCGACCGGTCCCGCGGCAGACGGCAGCGTGCCCGGCCCGGCGGGCGGCAGCGCGCCCGGCCCGGCAGCCGGGGGCGCCGCCGCCGAGGGTGCCGGCCCGGACACCGGCACGGACACCGGCAAGGCCGCCGCCCTCGTATGGCCGCCCGCGCCCGACGCGGCCGGCACCGACTCCTTCCACCTGCCGCCGCCGCTGGTCGCCGCCCCCGAGGGGGGCTCGGGCGACACGCTGGTGCTCGGGGTGGCCGCACGGCTGTCGGACCCGCGCGAGGAGCCGGCCGCGCGGGAGAGCGGGCCGGTCTGCGTGGCCTGCGGGGTCGGCGGGGTGGACGAGGACGGGTACTGCGAGCACTGCGGGCACGCCCAGCCGCGGCAGCGCGACCACCAGGAGCAGGAGCTGGAGGGCGTGGCCGCGGTCAGCGACCGCGGCCTGCGGCACCACCGCAACGAGGACGCCTTCACCGTCGCCGCCGCCTCACTGCCGGACGGCACCCCCGCGGTGGCCGCCGTGGTGTGCGACGGCGTCTCCACCTCCTACCGGCCGGACGACGCCTCGGCCGCCGCGTCCGCGGCCGGCAGCGAGTCCCTGCTGGCCGCGCTGGAGCGGGGGGCGAGCGCGGAGGACGCGATGAGCGGCGCGCTGCTGGCCGCCTTCGACGCGGTGGCCCGGCTCGCCGAGGAGGAGAAGCTGCCCGGCGGGGGCCCGCACCAGAACAACGCCCCGGCCTGCACCTGCGTCGGTGCGGTCGTCATCGGCCCGGTCTTCACCGTCGGCTGGATCGGCGACAGCCGCGCCTACTGGATCCCCGACGACCGCGCGCAGCCGCCGGCCCGCCTCACCGAGGACGACTCGTGGGCGGCCAGGATGGTCGCGGCCGGTCTGATGACGGAGGCCGAGGCGTACGCCGACGACCGCGCGCACGCCATCACCGGCTGGCTCGGCGCCGACGCGGTGGAGGTCGACCCGCATGTGGCCGCCTTCCAGCCGGAGAGCCCGGGGGTCGTCGTGGTGTGCACCGACGGGCTGTGGAACTACGCGGAGTCGGCGGCGGAGATGGCCGAGGTCCTTCCCGCCGACGCCAGGACCCGGCCGCTGCACAGCGCCCGCACCCTGCTGGGGGTGGCGCTCGACGGCGGCGGCCACGACAACGTAACGGTCGCGGTTCTCCCGTTCCCGGCCGCTGTCTCACGGGCAGGATTCCCACCCGCCTGAGACGCGGTCCGGCGGAGCCGGGGGTGGGCTGGACCAGATGTCCGAAGGAGTGTTGGGGGTAGCGATGGCCATTCTTTCCAAGTCGAACGTGCCGCAGTTCTCGGTCGACGTGTACCAGAACGAGTACCTGCACGAGGGGGGCCGCGAGGTCAACGCCATCGTCACGGTCACCTCGACCGGCGGGGGTACGACCGGCGCCCGGCTGCAGCAGAGCCCGGCAGCGGCCAGCGCGGGTGTGGTGATCATGGTGGACTGCTCGGGCTCGATGGAGTACCCGCCGACGAAGATGCGCAACGCCCGGGACGCCACGGCGGTCGCCATCGACGCCATCCGCGACGGCGTGGCCTTCGCGGTGGTGGCCGGCACCCACCAGGCCCGGGAGGTCTTCCCGGCCAACGGCGGCCTTGCGGTGGCCGATCCGGCCACCCGGGCGCAGGCCAAGCAGGCGCTGCGCAAGCTCACCGCGGGCGGCGGCACCGCGATCGGCACCTGGCTGAAGCTCGCCGACCGGCTGCTCGGCGCGGGCAACGTGTCGATACGGCACGGCATCCTGCTCACCGACGGCCGCAACGAGCACGAGAAGCCCGAGGAGTTGCAGGCCGCGCTCGACCAGTGCGCGGGCTCCTTCACCTGTGACGCCCGCGGGGTCGGCACCGACTGGGAGGTCAAGGAGCTGACCGGCATCGCCTCCGCGCTGCTCGGCTCGGTGGACATCGTCGCCGACCCGGCGGGCCTGGCCGCCGACTTCCAGGCGATGATGGAGAACGCGATGGGCAAGGAGATCGCGGACGTGGCGCTGCGGCTGTGGACCCCGCAGGGCTCCGAGATCACCTTCGTCAAGCAGGTGGCGCCGACGGTGGAGGACCTCACCGGCCGCCGTACCGAGGCCGGTCCGCGGGCCGGCGACTACCCCACCGGTTCGTGGGGCGACGAGTCCCGCGACTACCACGTGGCGGTCCGGGTGCCGGCCGCCGGCGTCGGCCAGGAGATGCTCGCCGCCCGGCTGTCGCTGGTGCTGCCCCAGCCCGACGGCACGCCCCAGGTGCTCGGCCAGGGCCTGGTCCGGGCGGTGTGGACCGACGACATGGCGGCCTCCACCCGGATCAACCCGCAGGTCGCGCACTACACCGGGCAGGCCGAGCTGGCCCAGGTGATCCAGCAGGGCCTGGAGGCCCGCAAGTCCGGCGACATGGACGGCGCGACCGCCAAGCTGGGCCGGGCGGTGCAGCTGGCCAGTGCTTCGGGCAACGAGGACACCGCCAAGCTGCTGGCGAAGGTGGTGGACGTGGTGGACGCGGCGAGCGGTACTGTGCGGCTGAAGGCGAGGGTCGCCGACGCCGATGAGATGACCTTGGAGACGCGGTCGACAAAGACCGTACGCGTAAAGAAATAAGCAGGGGGAGCCGGCACCATGCCGATGTGTCCGAACGGCCATCAGTCGACCACTGACGACTGGTGCGAGGTCTGCGGCATCCGGATGGCCGCGCCGCCCGCACCGCCCTACGGGTCCCGTCCCGCGTCGTCCAGCTCGTCGTCGTCACCCGCCTCGACCCCGCCGACCTCCTTCTCACCGCCCGGTTTCGACGTCGAGGCGACCGCGGTGGTGGCGGAGCTGTGTCCGCAGTGCCACACCCCGCGCGAGGGCATGGCGCTCTTCTGCGAGGAGTGCCGCTACAACTTCCGCACCCACGCCGCGACCGTCTCCCCCGTGCTGCCGGTGACGCCGGCGCCCCCCGTGGGCCCTGTGGTGCCCGCGGTCCCGCCCACCGTCGCCGAGCAGCCGGCCTACGAGTCCCCGCTGTCGGCCCGCTCCGAGATCAACCGCCCGGCCGAGCCGCTGCCTTCGGAGTCGGTCACCTCGGGCTCCGGCGACTATCTGATCCCGCCGCCGTCCGGCCCTGCGTCCGGGTCCGGGCCGGCCCGGCAGGAGCCGGAGCAGCGGGGTACCGCGTGGATCGCGGTGATCGCCGCCGACCGGGAGTACTTCACCGCGATGATGGCCCGCAGCGGCCCCGAGGCGGAGAGCCTGTACTTCCCCGCCTACTCCCCCCAGGTCCGACTGCCCCTGATCGGCAACCAGATCACCATCGGCCGCCGCCGGCACAGCACCGGCGAGGCCCCCGACATCGACCTGTCCCGCTCGCCCGAGGACCCCGGGGTCTCGCACAAGCACGCGGTCCTCGTCCAGCAGCCCGACGGCGCCTGGTCCGTGGTCGACCAGGACTCCACCAACGGCACCACCGTCAACCTCGGCGAGGACCCGATCCGCCCGTACACCCCGGTGCCGCTGATGGAGGGCGACCGGGTGCACGTGGGCGCGTGGACGACGATCACACTCAAGCGGGCGTGACACCCAGGAGGTGCTGATGAGCGCGCACACGGCCGTACGCCGGCTGGATCTCGGCTGGTTCGTCCGGCCGGGCACCGAGACCGCTGACGGACAGCCACGGGTGGAGCCCGCGCTGGGCTATCTGGTCGCCCACCAGGGCGAGTTGCTGCTCTTCGACACCGGGATCGGCGCCGCGGACCCGGAGACGGACGCGCACTACCGGCCGTACCGCCGCCCGCTCCAGGAGGCGCTGGCCGCCGCCGGTACGTCGCCTGCCGAGATCGCGCTGGTGGTCAACTGCCATCTGCACTTCGACCACATCGGCGGCAACCCGCTCTTCCCGGCGACCCCGATCATGGTCCAGGCCGCGGAGATGGCGCTGGTCCGGGCGGGCAAGCACACCCCCGACGCGCTGGTGGGCTTCCCCGGCGCGCGCTACGAGGAGCTGTCCGGGGAGGCGGAGATCCGGCCGGGGGTGTGGATCGTGCCGACCCCCGGACACACCGCGGGCCACCAGTCGCTCGTGGTCGGGCAGCCGGACGGCACCGTGGTGCTGGCCGGGCAGACCCACGCCTCCGCCTCCGACTTCGCCGCGGCCCGGCTGGCGGTGACCGCCGTCGGGCAGGGCGCCGTACCACCGCTGCCGCCGCCCGACTCCTGGCCGGCGCGGCTGCTGGAGTTCGACCCGCGCCGGGTCCTGTTCGCGCACGACGCGTCGGTGTGGGAGCCGATCGGCTGAGCCGCCGGGGCCGCGGCGCGGCTCGGGGCGCCGCGGCCTGACACCGGCTCGCGGGCGGCCGGCTTCCGCTACACCTCCCAGCGGTCAGGACCCGCCGGGTCGTCGCGCCACACCCACTGGCGGCCGTCCGCCACCGTGAGGCCGTAACGGGTGCGGTCCGCGGTCCGGTCGGCGAAGAGCCGTTCGCCGATGCCGCCGCGCGGTGCGCGGGCGGCGGTGCCGCGCAGCGGGACGAAGTACGCCGGGGTGGCCAGAAACCGCCCCTCGGCCTGCCCCGGCCCGTTCACCGTCAGTGCCACCAGACCGGTCGCGAAGGGCGCCAGGATCAGACCGCCGGGCCGTACCTGTTCGAGCCAGGCGGCCGGGATCACCGGCATGTCGCAGGTCGCCATGACGCGGTCGTACGGGGCCCGGTCGCGGTAGCCCAGCGCCCCGTCACCGGTGACCACGGCCACCGAGCGGGCCGCGGGGGTGCCGTAGGCGTCCAGATGGGCGCGGGCGGCCCCGGTCAGCTCCGGGTCGAGGTCCACGGTGGTGACCGCGTCCGGGCCGAGGCGGTGGGCGAGCAGCGCCGCGTTGTAGCCGGTGCCGGTGCCGATCTCCAGCACCCGGTGCCCGTCGGCGACGTCCAGCGCCTGGCACATCAGCGCCATCAGCGACGGCTGGCTGCTGGAGGAGACCAGCTCGCCGCCGACCGTCCGCACCGCGATCGGCCGGTCCGCGTACACCCCGGCCAGCCGCCGCAGCCGGCTCCCGTGGTCGGTGTCCTCGGGGAGGTCCACGAACAGGTCCCGGGGCACGTCGGCGAAGGCGGCCCGCCAGGCCGGGTCGGTCAGGCCGCCCCCGGCCACGATCCGCCGCACCATCCGGGCCCGCAGCGCGTCCGCGGCCGCCCGGTAGCGCTCCTGGCCCACGCCCGCGGTCATCTCTCCATCGTGCGCCCCCGGAGCCGGTCCTACGACCGGGCGGCGGGGACGGTTTCCCACGGGCGGCGCAATGGTGCCGGGCCCCCGCTGCCCGGCCGGACCGTCTGCGACCATAGAAGGGTGACTGAGATCCCGCACGGCACGCTCCCGCAAGCGACGTTCTACGAGCTGGTCGGCGGCGAGGCGACGTTCCGCAAACTGGTGCACCGCTTCTACGAAGGCGTCGCGGACGACCCCGAGCTGCGCGCGCTGTACCCCGAGGAGGACCTGGGCCCCGCCGAGGAGCGGCTGACGCTCTTCCTGATCCAGTACTGGGGCGGCCCCCGGACGTACAGCGACGAGCGCGGCCACCCCCGCCTGCGCATGCGGCACGCCCCGTTCACCGTCGACCGAGCCGCGCACGACGCGTGGCTGCGCCACATGCGCGACGCCGTGGACGACCTGGCACTGGAGCCCGCGTACGAGCATCAACTGTGGGACTACCTGGTGTACGCGGCCGCTTCGATGGTCAACACCCCGGGCTAGCGGCCGTTTTCAGCCATACGTCCCCGGACGTCCGAGTGTCCGGGGACCGGTCGGTCACGATCGTATTGCGACAATCTCTCCCACTGTTCACCATCGGGTCCCGCTTGAGAGCATCCCCCCTGTAAGAGGACGGGGGAGCATCAGTGGCCGGTTTTGTACTGTTGCGCGTGCGCGCGCACCGGTTGCTCCTGTCCGCCGCCCTGCTCACCGTCGTCCTGACCACCTGCGTGCTGGCCACCTTCACCACCTTCACCGGTGCCATCGGTGACGCGGCACTGCGCCGGACCCTCCAGCACCAGGCCGCCGCACAGTCCACCATCGAGGTGCAGGCGAGCGTCCAGGGCACCGACCCCGGCCCCCTCGACACCGCGGTACGCGCCCGGCTGCGCGGGGCGTTCGCCGGACTGCCGGCGACGGTGGACGCCAGCACCCGCTCCGGCCCGTTCGGCCTCCCCTTCGCGCTGCGCCCGCCGGGCTCCCCGAAGAGCACCGACCCGGATCTGACCCTGCTGGCCACCTTCGACCGCGCGCGGATGACGCTGGTGTCGGGCAGCTGGCCGCAGGCTGCCGCCAAGTCCGCCGCCGACGTGCAGGTAGCGGTGCCCCAGGCGGTGGCGACCGCGCTCAAGACCGGCCCCGGCCGGGCGGTCACGCTCGCCGACCGGCTGGGCGGGCGACCGCTGCGGATCCGGATCACCGGCGTCTACCGCCCGGCCGACGCCACCTCCCCTTACTGGCAGCTGGACACGCTCGACGGCCGCGGCATCCACACCCTGGCCTTCACCACCTACGGGCCGATGCTGGTCGCCGACGGCACCTTCGGCTCCGGCCGGGTGGCCGCCGACAATGTCGCCTGGCAGGCGTCCGGCGACTTCCGTACCGCCACCACCGGCTCGATGGACCGCCTGGAGAACGACGTACGGCAGACCGTGGCGGCCTTCAAGGACGACCCCGCCACCACGGCCGCCCAGGCGTCCAGCGGGCTGCCCGATCTGCTCGACGCGCTGCGCCGCAGCCTGCTGGTGACCCGCTCCACGCTGCTGATCGGCGCCCTGCAACTGGTCATCCTGGCCGCCTTCGCCCTGCTGCTGGTCGCCCAGCTCCTCGCCGAGGAGCGGGCCGGCGAGACCGCGCTGCTGCGGGCCCGCGGCGGCTCCCGGGAGCGGGTGGCGTGGCTGGCCGCCGGCGAGGCGCTGCTGCTCGCGCTGCCGGCAGTGATCGCCGCCCCGCTGCTGGCCGGACCGGTCATGCGGCTGCTGGGCGGGACCGGCGCGATGGCCAGGACCGGCACCTCGCTCGGCGACGGCGACCCGGGGGCGGCCTGGCTGGTCTCCGGGATCGTCGCGCTGGCCTGCGCGCTCGCGGTCATCGCGCCCGCACTGCGCGGCACCGGGTCGCACACCGCGCTGCGCGCCTCCCGCGCCCGGCGCGGCGCGCTGCCCGGCACCGTCCAGGCGGGCGCGGACGTCGGCCTGCTGGTGGTCGCCGGGGTCGCCTTCTGGCAGCTGCATCGGCGGTCGTCCGGCAGCGGCACGCTGAGCGTGACCACCGGCGGCGGCCTCGGCGTGGACCCGGTGCTGGTGGCGGCGCCTGCGCTGTGCCTGCTCGCCGGCACCGTGCTGGTGCTGCGGCTGCTGCCGCTGGCCGCGAAGCTCGGCGAGCGGCGTGCCGCGCGGGGCAGCGGCCTGGCCCTGGCGCTGGCCGGCTGGCAGCTCGCCCGCCGCCCCCGGCGCGGTGCGGGCGCCGTCCTGCTGCTGGTGCTGGCCGTGGCGATGGGCATCTTCGCGATCGGGCAGGGCGCCAGCTGGGACCGCTCGCAGCGCGACCAGGCGCGGTACGCGGTCGGCTCCGACATCCGGGTCACCGGGATGACCACGCCGCCGTTCGGGCAGGCCGGCATCTACGCGTCGGTGCCCGGCATCACCGAGGCGGCCCCCGCGGCCCGCGAGCCGCTCCAGTTGAGCCAGGAACGGCAGGCGACCGCCCTGATCATCGACACCCGGAAGGCGGGCGAGGCGATGCGGGTCCGCCCGGACCTGACCGGGGGGCGGCCGATCGCGGAGCTGCTGGCGCCGCTGCGGACGGAAGGGGGGACGGTGCCGCGGGCGGCCGCCGCCCCGGCGGGGGCGGGATCGTCGGACGGGGCGGACGGGGCGGACGGGGCAGCCGGATCAGCGGGCACGAGCGGGTCGGAGCGCACGGGCGGGTCGGACGGGTCGGGGGGCACGAGCGGGTCGGGGAGCACGGACGGGTCGGGGAGCTCGGGTCCGCCGGCCGGGTCCGCCGGCGCGGCCTCCCCGTACGGCTTCCCGCTCCCCGGCGACGCCCGCAAGGTCACCTTCACCGCCGCGCTCCGGGCCACCGGGGCGAACGGCCGGCCGGCCGGCGGCGGCGCGCCCGACACACTGACCGCGACCGTCCTGGACGCCGAGGGCGTGCCGTACGACCTCGCCGTCGGCGACCTGCCCCCGGACGGCGCCCCGCACCATGTCGTGCTCGACCTCACCTCCCAGGTCGGCACCGCGGGCGGCGCACCCGCAGGACCCCTGCGGCTGATCCGGCTCAGCGCGACCTACACGCTGCCGGAGACGAGTACCGCTCACCGGCTGACCGTCTCCTCCGCCCAGGTGACCGACGCGGACGGCTCGGTGCGGCCACTGCCCACCGCCACCGGCCAGTGGGCCCCCCGGATCAGCTTCGACGACAGCAGCTATGCGGGCCTGCCCGACCTCAAGGCCCCCGCACTGGCCGGCTCACGGGCCGGCGGTTCCTCGCTCTGGGGCGTCGACTACACCACCGGTGGCCTGAAGCTGGACCGGCCCACCTTGCAGCAGCCGCCGAACGTGACCGTCCAACTGGACGCCGTGGCCCCGGAACCGCCGAAACTGCGGGGCATCGCCACCGACTCGTTCCTCAAGGCCAACGGCGCGAAGCCGGGCGACACCGTGCAGGTGCAGCTCAGCGGGATCACCCTCCCGGTGCACATCACGGCGGCCGTGCGCGGCATCCCCGGCACCGGTGACAATCTCGTCGGCGGGGCCTCGGACGTCTTCTCCGGTGCCGACGCCTCCGACGCGGCGACCGAGTCCGCGGACGACTCCACCGGCAAGGACGCGGGCGCCGTCCTGCTCGACCTGCGCGCGGTGAACCGGCAGCTGCAGGCGCGGGACGCCCAGCCCGTCGCACCCACCGAGTGGTGGGTGTCCACCGCCCCCGGCGCCTCCGCCCGGGTGGCGAGCGCCCTGCGCGCCCGTACCGATGTCGACACCCTGCTGGTGGCGGACGAGATCACCGGTGAACTGCGGGCCGACCCGCTGGGCGCGGGCCCGCAGTCGGCGCTGCCCGCGGCGGTCGTGGCGGCGGCGGTGCTGGCCGCGGTCGGGTTCGCGGTCTCGTCAGCGGGCGCGATCAGGGAACGCAACCCCGAGTTCGCGGTGCTGCGCGCACTGGGCGCCCCCCGCCGCAAACTCGCCCGGGTGGTGGCCGCCGAGCAGGGCCTGCTGGTGCTGATCTCGCTGGTCGTCGGGGTGGTGCTGGGCGAACTGCTGACCCGGCTGGTGACCCCGCTGATCGTCCTGACCACGCAGGCGTCCCGGCCGGTGCCTGCCCTGCTGATCGAGCTGCCGGCCGGCCGGACGGTGGAACTGCTGGCGCTGGTGCTGGTGGTGCCGCTCCTGGTGGTACTGGCCACGGCGGTGCGCCGCGGCGATCCCGCGTCGGCGCTGCGGCGGCAGGGGGAGGACTGAGATGACAGCGAGTCAGGAGCACCCCACCGGCCTGAACTGGGTGCGGGTACGGCTGCGGACCGCGCCCGGCCCGGCCGCCGCGCTCTTCGTCCTGGTCCTGGTCACGGCCTTCCTCGCCGCCGCCCTGCCGCGGTCGGTCGACCGCTACCAGGACAGCGCGCTGCGCACGTCCCTGGCCGGCGCCTCGCCCCTCGCCCGCGGTCTGGACCTCACCGACTCCTACGACCCCACCCTCTCCGCCGGCCAGGACCCGGTGGCCCCCGGCGCTGTGGACGCCGTGGAGAAGGCGTTCCAGCGCATGGTCCGCCCGCCGGTCCGGCTGCTCCGGAACAGCGCCGTGTACGGAGTGCGGACCGGCGCCGAGTCCGACGTCACCGACCAGGCGCTCCCCCGGTTCTCCTCGCACGACCCCGGCGCTTCCCTCGTCGCCCAAGCCGGGCTGGACGCGCACGTGAAGCTGGTCAGCGGGAAGATGCCGGGCCCGCTGGACGTCCCGGACTCCGGTGCACGGCCGCTGAACGTGGACGCGGCCATCACCGAGCAGACCGCGAAAACGCTGCGCCTGACGGTCGGGCGGCAGGTCCACCTGGTCAAGCAGGGCACCAGGACTCCGCTGACCGTCACCGTCACCGGCATCGTCGCCCCGCTCGACCCGGCGTCGCTCTACTGGCACATGGACGACGACCTGCTCCGCCCGCAGAAGACCGCGCCGACTCCCCCGCTCGGTGAGGAACCCAAGTTCTACTGGCACTTCACCCTGCTGGTGAACCGCACCGCCGCCGACGCCTTCCCGCTGCTGGGTTCCGGCGCGTCCCTCTACTGGCACCACCCGCTGGACGCCTCGAAGCTCACCGCGCACGACGTCCCCGCCCTGCAACGCGAACTGGCCTCCTTCGACAGCGGCGCCCAGGCCGCCGCGCTGCAGGCGAGCACCCACTCGCAGGTGCACTCCACCGGGAGCATCGCCACCGTCCTGGCGGCCTTCACCGCGGAACGCGACGCGGTCAATCCGCTGGTGCTGATCGCGGAAGTGGGCGCCGCCACCACCGCCCTCGCGGTGCTGCTGATGGCCGGCGGACTCGCCGCCGAGCGCCGGCGCGACGAGATCGCCCTGCTGCGTTCCCGCGGCGGTTCGCTGCGCGGCATCCTGCGCCGGCTGGCCGGGGAGACCACGGCCGTCGCGCTGCCGGCCGGGGTGATCGGTACGGCGCTGGCGCTGCTGGTGCTGCCGACCGACCGGTGGTCGCAGGCGGTGCTGCTGGGCGCGGTGGTGACCGTGGTCGCGCTGCTGACCCTGCCGCTGCGCGCCGCCTGGTCGGTCCGCCGCCCGCGCCCGGCCACGCGGGAGGACCTGACCGCGGCCCGGCCGTCGCGGCGGCGGCTGGTGGTGGAGCTGACGCTGACCGTGCTGATGGCCGGCGCGGTGGTGGCGCTGCGGCAGCGCGGCACCAGCGGCGGCACCGACCCGTTCCTGGCCGCCGCGCCGGTGCTGGTCGCGGTGGCCGCGGCGGTGGTGCTGCTGCGGGTCTATCCGCTGCCGCTGCGGCTGCTGGCCCGCCCCGCGGCCCGGCTGTCCGGCGCGGTCACCCACCTGGGCCTTGCCAGGGCCGGCCGCTCCCCCGCCACCGGGCAACTGCCGCTGCTGGCGCTGCTGGTGGCGCTGACCCTGGCGTCCTTCGGCGGCTCGGTGCTCAGCGGCATCGACCACGGCCGGGACCGGGCGGCCACCGCGACGGTCGGCGCGGACCTGCGGATCGACGCCCTCCACACCCTCGCCCCGCAACTGCCCGGCGAACTGAGCAAAGTGCCCGGGATCGGCCGGATGGTCACCGCCCGCATCGAACCGGACAGCCCCGACGCGGTCTTCACCGAACCGTACTCGCTGGTGGTCGTCGACCCGGTGGCGTACGCGGGCCTCACCCGGGCGATCGGGCTGCCCGCCTTCCCCGCCTCGGCGTTCGCCGGCTACGACGGTCGCGGGCCGCTGCCGGCGGTGCTCTCGCCCCGCCTGGCCACCGCGATCGGCGACAGCACCGACCGGATCAACACCGGCGTGGGCATCGCCGAGGTCCGCAGGGCCGGTGTGCTCTCCTTCACCCCGGCCACCCCCGGCGGCGAGTTCGTGATCATCTCCTCGGCGCAACTGGCCGCGCAGCACAAGGGCCTGGTCGGCTACGACCTGTTCACCCGGCCCACCACGCTGCTCGCGATGGCCGCGCCGGGCAGGACGATCGACGCCAAGGCGCTGCGGGACGTCGTCCGGAACACCACGGCTTCGGCGACGGCGCTGCTCCGTACCGACCAGCGGGCCGCGATGAACGACAGCCCGCTCCAGCACGGCGCCCGCTCCCTCTACCTGGCCTCGGTCGCGGTCGGCGGGGCCTACAGCGCGCTGGCGCTGCTGCTCTCGCTGCTGCAGGCGGCGCCCCAGCGGGCAACCTTGCTGGCACGGCTGCGGACCATGGGCATGAACCGGCGCCAGGCACGGCGGCTGGTGCTGCTGGAGATGCTGCCGCAGGTCCTGCTGGCGGCGATCGGCGGCGTCCTGGTCGGGCTCGCGGTGATCCCGCTGCTGGGCCCCGGCGTGGATCTGAAGGCGCTGACCTTCGGCAACGGGCCGCAGAGCCTGGCACCGGTGGACTTCGGTCTCGGTCTGCGGGCCGACCCCCTGTCCCTTGCCCTGCCGTCGGCCGGGCTGCTCATACTGGCGGGAGCGGTGCTGGTGGCCCAGGTCTGGGTGAGCGGGCGGCGGCGTGAGAGTACCGAACTGAGAGCGGGGGACCGGGCATGAGCGCTGGGACGACGTCGGAGACAGCAGGGACCGGTTCCGGGGGTGCGGTGCCGCCGCCCAGCCTCGCCGATCTGGAGCGGCAGGCGGCGCAGCGCCGGGCGGAGGGAGCCTCGTACGGCACCGACGCGCTGATCAGCTGCGACCGCCTGGTGCGGATCTTCACCGCCGACGGCGTGGAGGTGCAAGCGCTCCAGGGCCTGGACCTGCTGGTCGGGCCGGGTGAGCTGATGGCACTGGTCGGGGCGTCCGGCAGCGGCAAGTCCACCCTGCTGAACATCCTGGCCGGCCTGGACGTCCCCACCGCGGGCGCGGCCTCGGTCGGCGGCTACGACCTGCTGAACATGGACGCCAAGTCCCGCCTGCGCTACCGCCGGGAGGTCGTCGGCTTCGTCTGGCAGCAGACCGCCCGCAATCTGCTGCCGTATCTGACCGCCGCGCAGAACGTCGTCCTGCCGATGCAGCTCGCCGGGTCGGGCGGCGGGGCGGGGCCGGGCGACGGGTCCGGAGCGGGGGGCGGGGCCGGGGCGGGGAGTGGGGCCGGAGCGCGGGGTGGGGCCGGGGCGCGGGGTGGGCTGCGCGCCAAGCGGCAGCGTGCGGCCCGCGCCACCGAACTCCTCGACATGCTCGGCGTGGGCTACTGCCGCGACCGCCTGCCCGGGCAGATGTCCGGCGGTGAGCAGCAGCGCACCGCCATCGCGGTGGCCCTGGCCAACAACCCGGCGGTGATCCTCGCCGACGAACCCACCGGCGAACTGGACTCCGCCACCGGAGAGCAGGTCTTCGCGTCTTTCCGCACCGCCAACGAGGAGCTGGGCACCACCGTCGTGGTGGTCACCCACGACCACGCGGTCGCCAACGCCGTCCGGCGCACGGTGGCCATCCGCGACGGCCGCACCTCCTCCGAGGTGGTCCGCCGCACCGAGATCGACGAGCACGGGCAGGAGTCGGTGGTGGCCCGCGAGTACGCCACCGTCGACCGGGCCGGCCGGCTCCAGCTGCCCCGCGACTACACCGAAGCGCTGGAGATACGGTCCCGGGTGCTGCTGGAGCTGGAGCCGGACCACATCGGGGTCTGGCCGGACACGCAGCGGGAGCCGGACGCGTAGGGGTCCACTGCGGGGTTCCGGGGCGGGCGGGCTTCTGGCGTACGGGCCCGGGCGGATCGGCGGGCGGGATCAGCGCGCGGGCGTGTCCAGCGTGTCCAGGGAGACCTGCCAGAGCCGGGCCGCGGCGTCGGGGTCCAGGGCGTACGGGGTGACCCCGCCGCGGGCCTCCGGGTCGTACGGCAGCGCCTCGTTGACGTCCTCGAAGTACCGCCCGCCCACCCCTTCGAGCGCGGGCCACGTCGCGGCCAGCACGGAGGTCGCGGCACCCTGCTGCGGCGTCTTGAAGACGTAGGCGCCGCTGCTGACCAACTGGTCCAGTTCCTCCTTCGGCAGGTGCCGCGAGAGGTTGGTGTCCAGGACCGCGCCGGGGTGCACCGCGTTGACGGTGATGCCGTCCGCGGCCCAGCGGCGGTTCGCCTCCACCGCGAAAAGCGCGTTCGCGGTCTTCGCCTGGCCGTAGGCGACGGCCGCGTCATAGGGGCGGTGACGGAAGTGGATGTCGTCGAAGTCCACACCGGCCCGCTGGTGACCGGACGAGGAGAGGCTGACCACCCTGGCCTTGCCGGCCGCGGCCAGCGCGTCGTGCAGCCCAGTGGTGAGCGCGAAGTGCCCGAGGTGGTTGGTGGCGAACTGCAGCTCCCAGCCCTCGGGGGTGCGCAGCTCGGGCGTCATCATCACGCCGGCGTTGTTGATCAGGATGTCCAGCGGGCCGTCCCAGGCGGCGACGAAGCCGGCCACGGACTTCTGGTCGGCGAGGTCGAGCCGCGCGACATGGATCCCCTGGTTGCCGGTGGTCGCGGTGATGTCCCTGGCGACACGTTCGCCGGCCCCGGTGTCCCGTACGGCGAGTGTCACCTCGGCGCCGGCCGAAGCCAGCGCCCGGGCGGTCTCGACACCGATCCCGGACGCCCCGCCGGTCACGATCGCCCGGCGCCCGGTGAGGTCGATACCGTCGATCACCTCGGCGGCGGTGGACTCGGCGGTGAAGGGAGTGGTGAAACGGGTCTGCTGCTCGGTCATGGCGCGGCCTCTCCACAGTGCGGGAATCTTCCGGTTACCGATCCCCCCGGTTCCCGGCCTCCCTTCCAGGCAACCACCCCCACCACCCCCGCCACCCCCCGAAACGGGCCTCCCCCAGCCCGGGGTCTGCGAGTCCCCCTCTCAAACCAAGAACCCACCCACTGAGCCATCCGAACGGACCCGAAGGCGAACGCGGGGCCGGGCGAACGCCCGCGCGGGCCGGGACAAAAGCCGGGGTCGGCGGTCGGGCGGGGTGAGCGCTCGGGGCGCCGGTCGGGCGGGGCGGAGTGAGTGCCGGGCGGAACCGGCGCCCGACACCGGGCGGAGACACGGGCAGGACGGACGCCCAGCGAGGCGAGCGCCCCGGGACGGCGGTCGGGTCGGGCGGGGTGAGCGCTCGGGCGGAACCGGCGCCGGACGCCAAGCGGATGCCCGGGTAGAACGGACGCCCCGGGACGCCGGCCGGGCGGGACGAGCGCCCGGGTCGGCGGTCGGGCGGGGCGGCACCGCCGGGGTGCGGGGCGGCGGAAGGACGCTCAGGCCGCCGCGCGGGCGGTCAGGCGGGGGAGACGGTCAGGCCCGACCCCGCGGAGGCACCCCGCATCGCCACTGAGCCGTATGCCGTCCGGAGCCGTACCCACGCGCCCGCCGCGAGTACCGCCACGGTGTCCTCCCGGCCCTGCGCCGGCAGGAAGCCGAGCGCATGGGCGGCGTGCACCACCCGCAGGGTCACCTCCTGGGCCGCGGAACCCGCGGGCAGCGGCCTGCGCCAGAGTTCCTCCGCGAGCGCGTCCAGCTCCGCCCGGGTCCGCTGCTCGGGCACCAGCGCCTCGGTCCTGGCCCGGAACTCGGCCACCACCCGCGCCGCCAGCTCCCGTACAGCCCCGGCGTCGATCTCGGCCTCGCGCCGCCATCCCGCACGCGGCGGCAGCAGCCCGGCCCACGCGGGGCCGGTCACCGACGCCGGCACCCCGAACTCACCGCCGTGCGCCGCCTCGCCCACCGCTTCGAGCAGTTCCCCGGCCGAAACGGTCGCGTCGACCGCCGCCCCTATCCCGCCCCCGCGCAGCGCCATGCTCTTCACCGCGAGCACGCCCCCGAACGGCGGGTGCCCGAACACCCCCAGCGCCGGCTCCTCCTCGGCGGACCTGAGCCGTACCACCGCGGCCTTGTCCCACCGCACCAGCCGGCCGAGGAACGCGGCGAGTTCCGCCTCCGCCGCGCCCTCCCCGCCAGGTCCTTCCGCGAAACCGAGCCGCACGCTCATGCGGCGACGGTCCCCTCGTCCAGATACCGCTCCAGGAACTCCTTCTCCTCCGCCGTGATCCGCCGCGGCCTCTGGTTCACCAGGCTGTACGGCACCACCACGGTCGACGCCCGCGCGTAAACCGCGTCCCCGTCCTTGACCTCGTACTTCACCGTCATGGACGCGGCGGTGATATCGGTCACCCACGTCTCGATGGTGACCGGCTCATGACGGTGTACCAACGGCCGCAGGTAGTCGATCTCGTGGCGTGCGACCACCGACCCCCCGGTGAAGGATGCCTCCCCCTCCCCCGGCGCCAGGCGGAACATCAGGTCGATCCGGGCTTCTTCCAGATACCGCAGGAAGGTCACGTTGTTGACGTGCCCGAACGCGTCCATGTCCGCCCAGCGCAGCGGGCAGCGGAAGATGTGCCGCGCCATCAGCCGCGGGTCAGCTTCTTGTAGCTGGCGCGGTGCGGGCGGGCCGCGTCCGGGCCGAGCCGCTCGACCTTGTTCTTCTCATAGGACTCGAAGTTGCCCTCGAACCAGAACCACTTGGCGTCGCCCTCGTACGCCAGGATGTGCGTGGCCACCCGGTCGAGGAACCAGCGGTCGTGGGAGACGACCACGGCCGCCCCGGGGAACTCCAGCAGCGCGTTCTCCAGCGACGAGAGCGTCTCGACGTCGAGGTCGTTGGTCGGCTCGTCGAGGAGCAGCAGGTTGCCGCCCTGCTTGAGGGTGAGCGCGAGGTTGAGACGGTTGCGCTCACCGCCGGAGAGCACCCCGGCCGGCTTCTGCTGGTCCGGGCCCTTGAAACCGAACGCCGACACGTACGCCCGCGACGGCATCTCCACCTGGCCGACGTTGATGTAGTCAAGACCGTCCGAGACGACCTCCCACAGCGTCTTCTTCGGGTCGATGCTGGACCGGCCCTGGTCGACGTAGGAGATCTTCACGGTCTCGCCGACCTTGATGGTCCCGGAGTCCGGGTCCTCCAGCCCCTGCAGCATCTTGAACAGGGTGGTCTTGCCGGCGCCGTTCGGGCCGATCACCCCCACGATGCCGTTGCGCGGCAGGGTGAAGGACAGGTCCTCGATCAGCGACTTCTCCCCGAACGCCTTCGACAGGTGCTCGACCTCGACCACGATCGAACCCAGTCGCGGGCCCGGCGGGATCTGGATCTCCTCGAAGTCCAGCTTCCGCATCTTGTCGGCCTCGGCGGCCATCTCCTCGTAGCGGGCCAGTCGGGCCTTCGACTTGGCCTGCCGCCCCTTGGCGTTGGAGCGGACCCACTCCAGCTCCTCCTTGAGGCGCTTGGCCCGCTTGGCGTCCTTCTGGCCCTCGACCTTGAGCCGCGACGCCTTGTTCTCCAGGTAGGTGGAGTAGTTGCCCTCGTACGGAATCGCCCGGCCGCGGTCCAGCTCCAGGATCCACTGGGCCACGTTGTCCAGGAAGTACCGGTCGTGAGTCACGGCCACCACGGTCCCGGCGTACTTCGCCAGGTGCTGCTCCAGCCACTGCACCGACTCGGCGTCGAGGTGGTTGGTGGGCTCGTCGAGCAGCAGCAGGTCGGGCGCTTCGAGCAGCAGCTTGCAGAGCGCGACCCGGCGCTTCTCACCACCGGAGAGGGTGGTCACCGGCCAGTCGCCGGGCGGGCAGCCCAGCGCGTCCATCGCCTGCTCCAGCTGTGCGTCCAGGTCCCAGGCGTTGGCGTGGTCCAGTTGCTCCTGGAGCTTGCCCATCTCGTCGAGCAGCGCGTCGGAGTAGTCGGTCGCCATCAGCTCGGCGATCTCGTTGAACCGGTCCAGCTTGGCCTTGATCTCCGCGACGCCGTCCTCGACGTTCTCCAGCACCGTCTTGGACTCGTCGAGCGGCGGTTCCTGCAGCAGCATGCCGACGCTGAACCCCGGCGAGAGGAACGCATCCCCGTTCGACGGCTGCTCGATCCCCGCCATGATCTTCAGCACCGTGGACTTACCGGCACCGTTGGGGCCGACCACACCGATCTTCGCGCCGGGCAGGAAGCTCAGCGTCACGTCATCGAGGATGACCTTGTCGCCGTGCGCCTTGCGCGTCTTGCGCATCGTGTAGATGTACTCAGCCAAGAGAAACCGTCCGGCATTCGAGAAGGGCCAATGTGCGGCTCCGCCCCGTGAGGGCAGATACACCCCATCTTGCCAGCCGTCCACCCTCCCGGGCGAACGGGTACGTCAGCGCCCGCTCCTCCATCGTTTCCCCCATCCCTTCGTCGAGCCCTGTTTCCAGCGGGACCCCGGGCTCCCCGGCCGGAGCCCGTGCCCGCTGATCGCCGGCCGGCACTGTTCCCCACCGCGGGCCGGTGCCGGCGGCGGCTGTCACCCACTGCTGCCGACGGGCGCCGCCGACTGCCGTCGGTGACTGTCGGGCGCTCGTTTCGGGGCCGGTCAGGCCACGGGGGTCGGCAAGGGCGCCGCCGGGGAACCCGGTTGTGCCGACTCAGCGCCTCCGGAGCGGACCACCACGGGTGTTGCCGCGCCCCTGGTGAAGCGGGCGACTCCCCGGCTCAGATCGTGTCCCACCGCCACGGCTTCGATCTCCGCCGTGAAATAGCGCCGTTCTTCCTTCTCCTCCTCGCGGATCCGCAGCCGGCCCTGCACGACGAGAGGTTCTCCGAGGCCGATGGACTCCTTGACATTGCCCGCGAGATTGCGCCAGGCGCGCACCGTGAAGAAACTGGTCGCTCCGTCGGTCCAGCCGCCTCGCTCGGCGTCCCAGCGGCGTGAGGTGGTCGCCAGCCGGAATCGCGTGACGGGCACACCGGTGGCGGTTACATGGGTCTCCGGTTCGGTGGCGACATTTCCCACCACGGTCACAAGCGTCTCGTTCATCGGATGTTCCTCCCGCGTGAAGTGCGTCCCGTGCGGAACGCGACAAGAACATCGTGCGGGAATCCGAGCAGCCCCGACCGAACCAAATGAAATCTGTGGATAACTCACTGGATGTGGACAACTCCGCCACTCGCAGGAGTGACGGAGTTGTCCGTGCAGAGGTGTCCGCGAGGAAGGAGAGGGGGGCTACGCGTCGGCGTCCACCCGGGCCGGCCCGTCGGTTCCGCGGAATCCGTCAAGTCCGTCAAAGCCGCCAGAACCGTCAGAGCCGCCGCAGCCGTCGAGCCCGCCCGACCCCTCCGCCCCGCCGGTCCCGCTGATCCCACCCGTCCCGGCCTCCCGCTGACCGCCGAGCCGCGGGGCCGACCCGGCCACGACGGCGTACTGCTCTCTCACTTCCCGGTACCGCATCAGCTCCGCCGCGACCGGCTCCAGCACCCGCGCCCGCCCGCAGTCCGCCGCCGCGTCCCGCAGCAGCCGTTCCGCGCCCTGGCCGTACCGCCGGGCCGGCCCGCGCGCCGCGAACCGGCAGATCCCGCTGACGGCCGGGCCGCCGAGCCCGCCCGCCACCACCATCGCCAGCGGCGGCCACCACGCGAGATCGATCCAGTCGGACACGATCCCCGCCCCGCACACCACGCCCCCCAGCGCCAGCGCCATCAGCAGCCACTGCACCGCCGCGGCCAGCGACCACCAGCCGGGCCGTTCCGGCGGTCCCGGCCGGGACCGTTCCACCACCGCGTCCAGCGCCGCGGGCAGCCCCTCCCCGCCGCGCCGAGCGGCGCCGCGCACCGCCTGGGCCCAGGGAGCGGGCAGCCCGCGGGCCGCGTCGGCGGCCAGCCCCCGGACCGCCTCGTCGATCACCGGGCGGGACGCCGACTCCCGTGCGGTGGGTGCGGGAACCCGGCCGGCCCCGCGGCCGGCGGGCACGCCGGGGCGGGGTGCTGACCGGTCCCGGAGTCCTTGCCCCGCCGGCACCTGGACCGCGGCCCCCGCCCCGGCCCGGCGCCCGCTCACTCGAACGTGTGAACCATGCGTTTTCCGGCCGAATCGGGAACAGCCCGCTCGACCGGTCCGTTCCCCCATCAGTCGACTCCACGGCGTGCCGCACGCGTCCCATGCGGCACCCGACCAGTCCCTTTCCGCCGACTGACCGGCAGCGGCCGCACCACACGCGTCCGCGAGCCGGTCGATGAACTCCTCGCGCGCCGGATCGGTGAGCCCGGCGCCGCCCTCGCCGACGTAGAGCGGCTGGAGTCTGCTCGCCGTGCGGTCCAGATCGGCCGCCAGCCGCCGCCCGGCCGCGGCGCGCTCGGTGACGATCTGGGCCAGTACGGCACGCAGATCCGGCAGGCCCTGCCCGGTGAGTGCGGAGGTGGCGAGCACGACAGCACCGGCCTCGCCGTGTTCGCCCACCGCCAGCCCGTCCTCGTCGAGCAGCCGTCGCAGATCGTCGAGGACCAGGTCGGCTGCGTCCTCCGGCAGCCGGTCGACCTGGTTGAGCACCAGCACGGTGATGTCCGCGTGCCCGGCAAGGGGCCGCAGATAGCGTTCGTGCAGGCTCGCGTCGGCGTACTTCTCCGGGTCCAGCACCCAGACGACGACGTCGACCAGCCGCAGCAGGCCGTCCACCTGCTCGCGGTGCCCGACGGCGGCGGAATCGTGGTCGGGGAGGTCGATCAGTACCAGCCCGTCGAGGCTCTGCTCCTCGGCGCCCCAGGGGTTCTCACCGGCCCCGGCGGCGCCACCAACTGAACAGTGTGCTCCGCTTTCCCCCGCCGGTTCCGGCCCGTCCAGGTGTCCCCGCCTGGCGTGCCGGTGCTCGGGGGCGATGCCGAGACGGTCCAGCAGCCCGGTGGCGTGGGCCGGCCGCCAGACGCAGGCGACGGGGTGTGCGGTGGTGGGCCGTCGCATCCCGGCGGCGGACAGGTCACGCCCGGCCAGCGCGTTGAAGAGGGAGGACTTCCCGCTGCCGGTGGCTCCGGCCAGCGCGACCACGGTGTGGTCGTGCGACAGGCGCCGCCGCTCGCCGATACGTGCCAGCAGTTCGCCGGTCTCGGCGAGAGCGTCCGAGCTGATCCTGGTTCTGGACAGGCCGAGGAGTTCGCCGAGCGCGTCGGCCCGCACTCCCAGCGGGTCGCCGGATCCGGTCCTGCCGGGTCCGGCTGGTGCGGCCTGGGGCGAGCGGGTGGTGGTCACTCGGATCCCCTCTCCTTCTGCAAGTGGGACAGGGCGGCGATCAGTGCGGACTGCTGTCCTGCGGTGACGTCGTAGCCGTAGACCGGGGCGACTCTGCGCTCCCGCTCGGACCGCAGGAGGCCGGCGACGGTGCTCTCCAGGGCACTGCCCGCGGCGTCCTGGAGGCGGAGGGCGGCCTGGGCGCCGATCGTTTCGGCGAGCCGTTCCCCGGCGATGCTGCCGTCGGGGCGGCCACCGAGCAGCGCGGTGGCGAGAAGTGCGGCCAGATCGTGCGGGTCGGCCGGGGGGCGATCGGTGCCGCGACCGGCGCGGACGGCGCGGGCCTCGGCCCGGGCGAGATCGGTGAGACGCCGGTGCCAGCGGCGTGCCTGCTTGTCGATCCGGGCCGCGACGGCCACACCGTCGCGGTCCGGCCGGGTGGTCGGTTCGTCGAGCAGCGCGGCGCCCGCCCGGTCACGCTGCCATGCCTCGCGGATGCGGTCGTCGGCGGCGTCGGTCTCAGTACGCAGCAGCGCGGCCAACTCCTCCACCAGGGCGTACTGGAGGGCCTTGGGCCCGCAGGCCGGATAGCCCCGCCAAAGGGCGAGCGCCTCCCCGGCCAGCGGCGCGCCGGCACTGATGGCCGCGTCGATCCGGGTGGCGGCCTGCTCGTAGGACTCCTCCGCGGCCCGGGCCAGCCGCAGGGCCGCGGCGTGCTGGGCGGCGGAGGCGTCGGCGAGGCCCGGCAAGCGGACGCGCAGGGAGTCGAGTGCGCCGGTCATGGTGCGGCGGGCGGCGTGCTGCCGGGCGGCCGGGTCCTCGGCGCAGTGCACCAGCCAGGCGCGCAGCGCGGCGACCGTGGTCTGCGGGAGCAGGCCGCCGCCGCCCGCGGACTCGGGCAGTTCCGGGACGGTGAAGCGTGGCACGTCGCCGAGGCCGGCCTTGGTCAGCAGGGCCGCGTAGTGACCGCTGACGTCATCCGCGATCTGGTGGGGCACCCGATCGAGCACGGTGGCGAGGCTGACCTCGTACTCCTTTGCGGTGCGCAGCAGGTGCCAGGAGACGGCGTCGGCGTAGCGGGAGGCGGTGGTGACGAGGATCCAGATGTCGGCGGCGCAGATGAGTTCGGCGGCCAGTTCCCGGTTGCGCGTGACGAGGGAGTCGATGTCGGGGGCGTCCAGGAGGGCGAGGCCGCGGGGCAGGGAGTCGTCGGTTTCCAGCCGGAGTTCGGCCCGCTCCTGCTCGGCCCGGTCGTGTCCGTCCTCGTCCGCGCGGGAGCGCTGCCGCACGGCCCAGGAGCGGGCCAGTCGCGGCAGCACCCGGGGGTCGGCGAACCAGGCGCGGTCCTCGGGATGGCAGACCAGGACCGGGGTACGGGTGGTCGGCCGCAGTACGCCGGAGACGCTGACCCGCCGGCCGACGAGGGAGTTCACCAGCGTGGACTTCCCCGCGCCCGTCGAACCGCCCACCACGGCGAGCAGTGGCGCTTCCGGGGCTTTCAGCCGGGGTACCAGGTAGTCGTCCAGCTGGGCCAGCAGTTCCTCACGGCTGCGGCGGGCCCGGGCAGCTCCGGGCAACGGGAAGGGGAAGCGTGCGGCGTCGACACGGTCACGCAGTGCGGACAGCGCGTCAAGCAGCTCGGGCCGTACGTCCAAGATCACCACAATGGCAGAATGCCCCATATTGCTGCGCTTTTGAAGTGTATTCGTGATGGTTTGCCCTATTCGGCCCGCGCGGGGTTCCTGTGGGGCCTACGGGGAGTGGGGGGCAGAATGAGCCATCGGCATAACGACTGCACAACAGCGGGATTTCGACCCGTCAAAAGCGGTGCACCTTCTGCACATGCCTGCGATTATCGGACCGCTTCACCGAACCTCCACAACGTGTCACGCGGGTGAAGCGCCCGGCAGCAGGCGTGTGGCGCCCTATCCTTGACCTCGGTACAAGGTCACGGAACAACCAGGGGCGGAGCAGCCGCGGCCACTGTCCGGCCCCCGTAGCTCAGTGGATAGAGCAGGCGCCTTCTAAGCGCTTGGCCGCAGGTTCGAGTCCTGCCGGGGGCACCCAGCCCATGAGGTGCTCGGCTCGTAAGCCGAAGGCATCACTGCAGGCCAGCTCTACCTTAGCGAGTGCGGCGTACTGAGCGCGTAAGAGCCGTCCGGCTGCGTCTGCGGCCTGCGAAGCCGGCTCGTCACTGGCTGGAACCAGTGGGCGGCTGCCCGCAGGGGTAAGGCCCCCGATTGCGGACAGGAGCAGTGTGCCGGGACGTTTCCGGTGCGAACAGCGCAGCTCAGCATCCGCCGGGTACGCCGTCGATATCGAGGAGTCATCTCATGAGCGACAGCGACAAGACCAACGCGAAGACGCAGGCCAAGACCGATCAGGCCAAGGGCAAGGTCAAGGAGACCGTGGGCCGCGCGGTCGGCAACGAGGAACTCGAAGCCGAGGGCCGCGGCGACCAGGCCAAGGGCGACCTCCGCCAGGCCGGCGAGAAGGCCAAGGACGCCGCGAAGGACGTTTTCAAGCACTGACCAGCCGGACCTGCCGTCGGCGACAGCATGGTGGAGGGGCCGCAGTGTGCGCGCTGCGGCCCCTCCCGGTGCCGGCTACAGCGGCGTCACGTAGGCGCCCGAGATGCCGCCGTCGACCAGGAATTGGGAGGCGGTCATGAACGAGGAGTCGTCGCTGGCGAGGAAGGCGACCGCGGCTGCGATCTCCTCGGGTTCGGCGAACCGGCCCAGGGGGATGTGGACCAGCCGGCGGGCCGCGCGCTTGGGGTCCTTGGCGAAC
The DNA here is from genome assembly GCF_036227265.1 of Streptomyces sp. NBC_01476. Lineage (NCBI taxonomy): Bacteria > Bacillati > Actinomycetota > Actinomycetes > Kitasatosporales > Streptomycetaceae > Streptomyces > Streptomyces sp. NBC_01476. The sequence continues at coordinate 2,713,733 of NZ_CP109446.1, forward strand.
AGCTCCTGGAGCAGTGGGGTGTTGACCGGCCCCGGACACAGCGCGTTGACCCGGATGCCCTCCCGGGCGAACTGGACGCCCAGCTCGCGCGACATCGCCAGGACACCGCCCTTGGACGCGGTGTAGGAGATCTGCGAGGTCGCCGCGCCCATCACCGCCACAAAGGAGGCGGTGTTGATGATCGAGCCCTTGCCCTGGCGCCGCATGTGCCCGATCGCGTACTTGCAGCACAGGTAGACCGAGGTCAGGTTGACGTCCTGGACCCGGCGCCAGGCGTCCAGTCCGGTGGTGAGGATGGAGTCGTCCTCCGGCGGCGAGATCCCCGCGTTGTTGAAGGCGATGTCCACGCTGCCGTACGCGGCCACGGCCGCCTCGTACAGCGCCTCGACCTCGGCCTCCGCGGCCACGTCGACCCGTACGAACAACCCGCCGACCTCCTGCGCCGCCGCGTTGCCGGCCCGCTCGTCGATGTCGGCGCAGACCACCTTCGCGCCTTCGGCGGCCAGCCGGCGGGCGGAGGCCAGGCCGATGCCGCTGCCGGCGCCGGTGATGACGGCGACGCGGTCCTGAAGACGTTCGGACATGCGGTACTCCTCGAATGGACGTGGCGGGCGAAGGGGCTGGGCGGAAGTCAGTCGGTGGCGATGAAGACGTTCTTGACCTCGGTGAAGGCGTCCAGCGCGTCCGGTCCGAGTTCGCGCCCCAGGCCCGACTGCTTGAAGCCGCCGAACGGCGTGGAGTAGCGCACCGAGGAGTGGGAGTTGACCGAGAGGTTGCCGCTCTCCACACCGCGGGCGACCCGCAGCGCCCGTCCCAGGTTCTGGGTCCAGATCGAGCCGGAGAGCCCGTACGCCGTGTCGTTGGCGATCCGGACCGCGTCCGCCTCGTCCTCGAAGAGCAGCACCGTCACCACAGGCCCGAAGATCTCCTCGCGGAAGGCGGGAGCGTCCACGGTGACCGGCGCCAGCACGGTGGGCGGGAACCAGAATCCCGGGCCCTCGGGCGCCGTCCCGCGGAAGGCGACCGGTGCGTCGTCCGGCACATAGGAGGCGACCTTCTCGCGGTGCGCGGCGGAGATCAGCGGCCCCATCCGGCTCTCGGGATCCCCCGGATCGCCGACCCGCCAGTCACGGACCGCGGGTTCGAGCAGTTCCATGAAACGGTCGAAGGCACCGCGCTCGACCAGGATCCGGGTCCGGGCGCAGCAGTCCTGCCCGGCGTTGTCGAAGACCGCGGCCGGTGCGGCGGCAGCGGCCCGTTCCAGATCGGCGTCGGCGAAGACGATGTTGGCGGACTTGCCGCCCAACTCCAGCGTGACCGGCTTCACCTGGGCCGCGCAGCCGGCCATGATCTCCTTGCCGACCCGCCCGGACCCGGTGAACACCACCTTCGCCACCTGCGGGTTGTCCACGAACCGGCGCCCGACCACCGGCCCGGCCCCCGGCAGGATCTGCAGCACGCCTTCCGGGATCCCGGCCTGCAGCGCGAGTTCGCCGAGCCGCAGGGCGGTCAGCGGGGTGAGTTCCGCGGGCTTGACCACGACGGTGTTGCCGGCCGCCAGCGCGGGCGCGATCGCCCAGCCCGCGATGGGCATGGGGAAGTTCCACGGCACGATCACCCCGACCACGCCCAGCGGCTCGCGGAAGGTGATGTCGATGCCGCCGGCCACCGGGATCTGCCGTCCGAAGAGCCGTTCCGGGGCGGCCGAGAAGTACTCCAGCACGTCCCGGACATTGCCCGCTTCCCAGCGCGCGTTGCCGATGGTGTGCCCGGCGTTGCGTACTTCGAGCCGCGCCAGGTTCTCCAGGTCGCCGTCGACCGCCGCCGCGAAGGCCCGCAGCAGCCGCCCGCGGTCCGCCGGCGCCAGCGCCCGCCAGGCCGGATACGCCGCCGCCGCGCGGGCGATCGCGGCATCGGCCCGCTCGGCGTCCAGCATCGTGACCTTCTCGAAGACGGTGCCCGTCGCCGGGTCGACCACCTCGTACACGCCGTCGGCGCCTGCGCTCATGGGTGTCCTCACGCTGTCGGGGCCGGGTCCGGGACCGGCGGACCTGGTCGCTCCCATGGTGACGCACGGGACGATCTTCGCGCCGCCGAAATCGTACGAAGCACGGAGCCGGACCGCGGCCGGCCGTTCAGGACAGCAGCTCCGCCGCCACCCGGAGATCGGCGACCAGCGCCGCGTAGGCCTCTTCGCGGTCGTCCGAGCGCAGGACCGCCGACGGGTGCGGGGTCGCCACCGCACGCGCCCGCTCGTCGGCGGGGAGCTGCAGCGGCTTGCCGCGGTCCTTGGTGACACGGAAGGAGGCACCGAACAGAGCCCGCCCTGCGGTTGCGCCGAGAGCCACCACGACCTTCGGGCGGATCAGGCGCAGCTCCGCGTCGAGCCAGGGCGTGCAGGCGGAGACCTCCCGCAGGGTCGGCGGTTTGTGGATGCGGCGCTTGCCGCGTTCGGTGAAGGAGAAGTGCTTCACCGCGTTGGTGAGATAGGCCGGTTCGTCGCCGAGTCCGGCCGCCTCCAGTGCCTTGTGCAGCAACCGCCCGGCCGGACCGACGAACGGCCGGCCCTGCCGGTCCTCCTGGTCCCCCGGTTCCTCCCCGACCAGCATCAGCCGCGCGCCGGACGGCCCCTCTCCGAAGACGGTCCGGGTCGCCGGGCCGAACAACGGGCAGCCCCGGCAGTCGGCGGCAGCCTTGCGGTGGGCGGCAAGCCCGCCGCGCGAGGGCAGATACGGGGTCGCGTCGTATCCGGAGCCGTCCTCGGCCTGTGGCCGGCTCATGCCGGCCGGCCGGTGGTCGACCGGGGCTGCGGCTGGAGCGGTGCCATAGGGCCTCCTCGGAAGCGGACACGTCCCTTTTCGGCTACCCGCGCGGGAGCGAACCCACCGGCAGTGTCCCCCGGACGCCGGACGGGCCCCACGGACAGGTCAGCCGGACCTGCGGAGCGGCCACGAGATGGATACGTTCGATGACAGACCGTGGTGACGCGGAGGCGGTGCGTTTCCGTACCGGGACCCCGGGCAACCGACCTTCGCCGCCGGAACCGTGGCCAGGAGCCGTGCGGCACGGCGAGGTGGGCCGAGCGAGACGAGGTCGAGAGCATGGGCGTACCCGATCTGATCCGCGGCTGGCCGGTCTTCCGCCAGCTCACCGGAACCGACCGCCTGGGCCGCGGCGCCGCCGCGATGTCCCGGCAGACCCAGGAGCTGACCCCCCGCACCGCGACCGCCGACCGGGTGGTGAAGTCCATCTGCCCCTACTGCGCGGTCGGCTGTGCCCAGAACGTCTATGTCAAGGACGAGAAAGTCGTCCAGATCGAGGGCGACCCGGATTCGCCGGTCAGCCGCGGCCGGCTGTGCCCCAAAGGCTCCGCGACCCTCCAGCTCACCACCGGCGACGCCCGGCGCCACCAGGTCCTCTACCGCAGGCCGTACGCGAAGGACTGGGAGCCGCTCGACCTGGACACGGCGATGGAGATGGTCGTCGACCGGGTGATCCGTACCCGCCGGGAGACCTGGGAGGAGGAGGCCGACGGCAAGCGGGTCAACCGCACGCTGGGCCTGGCCAGCCTCGGCGGGGCGACGCTGGACAACGAGGAGAACTACCTGATCAAGAAGCTCTTCACCGGGCTCGGGGTGGTCCAGGTGGAGAATCAGGCGCGGATCTGCCACAGCGCGACCGTGGCCGGTCTGGGCACCTCCTTCGGCCGCGGCGGCGCCACCACCTTCATGCAGGACCTGCAGCACTCGGACTGCATCGTCATCCAGGGCTCGAACTACGCCGAGGCCCACCCCGTCGGCTTCCAGTGGGTGATGGAGGCGAAGGCACGCGGCGCCAAAGTGATCCACGTCGACCCGCGTTTCACCCGGACGAGTGCGCTCGCCGATCTGCACGTCCCGTTGCGGGCCGGCAGCGACATCGCCTTCCTCGGCGCCATCATCAACCACGTACTGACCGAGGAGAAGGACTTCCGCGAGTACGTACTGCATTACACCAACGCGTCCTTCCTGGTCAGCGAGGACTTCCAGGACACCGAGGACCTGGACGGCATCTTCTCCGGCCTGGACGAGGAGGAACGGCACTACGACCCGTCCAGCTGGCAGTACGAGGGCGCCCCGGTCCACGCGGCCTCCGGTGCCGGCGGCGACGCGGACCAGGACGAACGGGAGCGGGAGCAGGAGTCCGGCGCGGGCGCGGACGCCGGCCCGACCGTCGCCCGGTCCGGCGGCGCCGAATCCCACGGCTCGGGCGGCGCCTCCGCGCACCCCTCACCGCAGCGCGACGAAACACTGCGCCACCCCCGCTGCGTCTACCAGATCCTCAAGCGCCACTTCGCCCGCTACACCCCCGAGCTGGTGGAACGCACCTGCGGAGTGCCGCCGCACGTCTTCCGCGAAGTCTGCGACGCGCTCACCGAGAACTCCGGGCCCGACCGCACCAGCGCTTTCTGCTACGCGGTCGGCTGGACCCAGCACACGGTCGGGGCGCAGTACATCCGCACCGCCTCGATCCTGCAGCTGCTGCTCGGCAACATCGGCCGCCCGGGCGGTGGCATCCAGGCGCTGCGCGGCCACGCCAGCATCCAGGGCTCCAGCGACATCCCCACCCTCTTCAACCTGCTGCCCGGCTACCTGCCGATGCCGCACGCCCACCGGGACGAGAATCTGGACGGCTTCATCGCCTCCATCAAGACCGACAAGGGCTTCTGGGGCGAGGCGAAGTCCTACATGGTGAGCCTGCTCAAGGCGTACTACGGGGACGCGGCCACCGCGGACAACGACTTCTGTTTCGACCACCTCCCGCGGCTGACCGGCTCGCACAGCACTTACGAGACGGTGCTCGCCCAGCTCGACGGCCTCTGCAAGGGCTACTTCCTGATGGGCGAGAACCCGGCCGTCGGCTCGGCCAACGCCCGCCTGCAACGGCTCGGCATGGCGAACCTCGAATGGCTGGTGGTCCGGGACTTCTCGCTGATCGAGTCGGCGACCTGGTGGCAGGACGGCCCGGAGATCGAGACCGGCGAACTGCGGACCGAGGACATCGGCACCGAGGTGTTCTTCTTCCCCGCCGCCGCGCACACCGAGAAGTCCGGTTCCTTCACCAACACCAACCGCTGGCTGCAGTGGCACCACACCGCGGTCGAACCGGCCGGAGACGCCCGCAGCGACCTGTGGTTCATGTACCACCTGGGCCGCCGGATCCGGGAGCGGCTGGCCGGTTCCACCGCGCCGATGGACCGGCCGATCCTCGACCTGGCCTGGGACTACCCCACCGAGGGCCCGCTGCGGGAACCGTCGGCGGAGGCGGTACTGGCCGAAATCAACGGCTACGGACCGGACGGCGGCCACCTGTCCGCGTACACCGAACTCAAGGACGACGGCTCCACCTCGTGCGGCTGCTGGATCTACTGCGGGGTCTACGCGGACGGCGTCAACCAGGCGGCCCGGCGCAAACCCCACACCGAGCAGGACTGGGTGGCCGCGCAGTGGGCCTGGGCGTGGCCGGCCAACCGCCGCATCCTCTACAACCGCGCCTCCGCCGACCCCGACGGCCGCCCGTGGAGCGAGCGCAAGGCGTATGTCTGGTGGGACGCCGAGGCGGGGAAGTGGAGCGGCCACGACGTGCCCGACTTCCCGCCGGAACTCGCCCCGCACACCGTGCCGCCCGAGGGCAGCAGCGGGCCCGGCGCACTCGGCGGTGACGACGCCTTCATCATGCAGTCCGACGGCAGGGGCTGGCTCTTCGCACCGGCCGGGCTCGTCGACGGGCCGATGCCGGTCCACTACGAGCCGCAGGACTCGCCGTTCACCAACCAGCTGCACGGGAACCGGCAGCGCAACCCGGTCCGGCAGGTCTTCTCCCGCGAGGGCAACCGCTACCACCCCAGCGGCAGTGAGCAGGGCGCGGACGTCTTCCCCTTTGTGGTCACCACCTACCGGCTCACCGAGCACTTCACAGCCGGCGGCATGACCCGCTGGTCGCCCTACCTCGCCGAACTCCAGCCGGAGCTCTTCTGCGAGGTCTCCCCGCAACTGGCCGGCCGGTGCGGGCTGGAGAACGCCGGGTGGGCGACGATCGTCACCGCGCGGGGGGCGATCGAGGCGCGGGTCCTGGTGACCGACCGGATGGCGCCGCTGACGCTGGACGGCCGGACAGTCCACCAGATCGGCCTGCCGTACCACTTCGGGCCCAACGGCCTGGTCACCGGTGACGCCGCCAATGAGCTGTCGGCGATCGCGCTCGACCCGAACGTGCACATCCAGGAGGTCAAGGCGCTCAGCGCCGACATCCGCCCCGGCCGGCGGCCTCGGGGTCCCGAACTGCCCCGGCTGCTCGCCGAGTACCGGCAGCGGGCAGGTATCACCGACCGGACCGGTATGGAGGTCTGAAGCCATGTCAGAACCCGAGGGCCCCCGTCGGCTCGACCTGCTGCTCTCCGGCCCGGAACCGGACCCGGCCGGCGACGCCGGGCACCAGGAACACCCGCCGCGGATGGGCTTCTTCACCGACACCAGCGTCTGTATCGGCTGCAAGGCGTGCGAGGTCGCCTGCAAGGAGTGGAACGCCATCCCGGAGGACGGCCTCTCGCTCACCGGCATGTCCTACGACAACACCGGCGGCCTCGGTGCCTCGACCTGGCGGCATGTCGCCTTCATCGAGCAGAGCCGGCCGGTGGCCCCGGAAACAGCAGCACCCCCCGAGGCACTGGTCGCCCCGGCGGCGCCGGAGCCGCCGGCCGGCCCGCCGTCGCCCGACGGCCGGACCGAACTGCGCTGGCTGATGTCCTCAGACGTGTGCAAGCACTGCACCCACGCCGCCTGCCTCGACGTCTGCCCCACCGGCTCCCTCTTCCGCACCGAGTTCGGCACGGTCGTCGTCCAGGAGGACATCTGCAACGGCTGCGGCTACTGCGTCCCCGCCTGCCCCTACGGCGTCATCGAGCAACGCCCGGAGGACGGGCGGGCCTTCAAGTGCACCATGTGCTATGACCGCCTCGGCGACGGCATGGAGCCTGCCTGCGCCAAGGCATGCCCCACCGAGTCCATCCAGTTCGGCCCGCTGGACGAGCTCCGCGAGCGCGCCGCCCTGCGCGTCGACCAGCTCCATGACGCCGGAGTGCCCGAGGCCCACCTCTACGGCCACGACCCCGAGGACGGGGTCGGCGGCGATGGCGCCTTCTTCCTCCTGCTCGACCGGCCCGAGGTCTACGGCCTGCCGCCCGACCCGGTGGTCACCACCCGAGACCTCCCCCGCATGTGGCGCCGCGCCGGCGGCGCCGCCCTCGGCATCCTGGGTGCGGCGGCCATCGCCTTCGCCCCGCTGGGAAAGGCGAAACGATGAGCACTTCCGACCTGACCCGGCGCGGGAAGGGCCGCCGCCGCGGCAAGGGCGAGCAACTGATGGTGGAGCCCGCCGAGTTCAGCTCCTACTACGGCCGCCCCGTGATCAAGCCTCCGTCCTGGGCTCCGATGGACATCGCCGGCTACTTCTTCCTGGGCGGCCTCGCGGGCGCCGGCTCGGTGCTGGCGGCCGGCGCCCAGGCCACCGGCCGCCCCGGGATGGCGCGCGCCCTGAAGACGTCCTCGGCGGTGGCCATCGCCGGTTCCGCCGCCGCCCTCGTGCACGACCTCGGCAGGCCCGGGCGCTTCGTCAACATGCTCCGGGTCTTCAAGCCGACCTCCCCGATGAGTGTCGGCTCCTGGCTGCTCTCCGCCTACGGTCCCCTGGCGGGCGGGGCCGCGCTGCTGGACCGAGCGGGACGGCTGCCCAAAGCGGGCACCGCCTGCACCGTGGGCGCGGCGCTGCTCGGCCCCGCCATCGCCACCTACACCGCCGTGCTGGCGGCGGACACGGCGGTGCCCGCCTGGCACGACGCCCACGGGGAGCTGCCGTTCGTCTTCGCCGGGTCGGCGCTCGCCGCGGCTTCCGGGATGGCGCTGCTGACCGCTCCGGTGCGCGAGACCGGTCCGGCCCGGCGGGCCGCACTGCTGGCGTGCGCGGTGGAGATCGCCGCTGCCAAGGCGATGCAGGCACGCCTCGGGGTGGTCGCGGAGACCTACGAACACGGCCGAGGTGGCCGGTTGATGCGGACCGCGGAGGTGCTGTCCGCGGTGGGGGCGGCCGGGGCCGTACTGCTGGCCGGGCGCGGGCGGTGGCCTGCGGCGCTCATGGGGGCGGCGCTGCTGGCGGCGTCGGCCTGCACGCGTTTCGGCGTATTCGAGGCGGGCGTCGCCTCGGCGCGGGATCCGAAATACACGGTGCTGCCCCAGCGGGAAAGGCTGGAGGCCGCGGGTCGGTAATTCGGCGGGCGACCGATTGCCGTGCCTCGGCGCATTTCCATAGGGCGTGGAGAAAATCCTCCCCGCTCCGCAAGCGGCGCCATACCGCCGAATGGGTGGCAATTCTTACGGACCCCGGAAGGCAGGACGATTCGCGGCTTTCGTCCCTTCGGCGCACTGTCCCCGGAGTTAGCGTGTCGGTCAGTCCACGAGCCCGCGTCGACGTCGCCGACTCCCCTGGCCAGTAGGGGGAGTCGGCGGCTGAATCGCCATGCCTCGGCGGGCCGGCGGCAGCGCGCACCGGCCCCGTCCGAACGCAACTCGGCTCTCCGAAGCCAACTGCGGCTCTCCGCAGTTCTCCGCATCAGGAGTCCACCGCCATGACCTTCACCGTCAGGATGCGTACGTCCGCCCGGCGCCGCACCGGAGCTGTCCGTGCCGCCCCCCTCGCCCGTACCGCCGGTGCCGGAGCGGTCGCCGTCGCGGCCGCCGCCCTCTTCGCCGTGGCCCCGGCCGCTTCCGCCGCGGCCCCGCACCAGCACCGGCACACCGCCGGGGCGCCCGTGTTCGTACAGAGCGACAACACCACCGCCAATACCGTCGTCTCCTACCACCGCGCCGCCGATGGCACCTTGCGGCAAAGCGGGATCTACCCGACCGGCGGCCGTGGCGGCGTGCTCGACGGATCCCAGGTGGACCACCTGGCCTCACAGGGATCGCTCGTCCTCGACCAGCGGCAGCAGCTCCTCTACGCCGTCAACGCGGGCAGCGACACCGTCACCGTCTTCGGAGTGCGCGGCGACCGGCTGCAGCGGATCCAGGTGATCCGTTCCGGCGGTGACTTCCCGGTCAGCATCGCCGTGCACGGCGATCTGGTCTATGTCGCCAACGCGCTCGGCGGCGGCTCGATCCAGGGCTTCCTGCGGATCGGCGACCACCTGGTGAGCGTGCCGGCCTGGCACCGGGATCTCGGCCTCGACCCCGCCGCCACCCCGCAGTTCACCCACACGCCGGGCCAGATCGCCTTCACCCCCGACGGGTCGGACCTCGTCGTCACCACCAAGGCCGCGGCCAACAGCGTCGACGTCTTCCCGCTGAACGCCCTCGGCGCCCCCGCCGCCCGCCCGGTGGTCACCTCCACCCCGGAGGCGGTGCCCTTCGGCTTCACCTTCGACTCCGGCGGCCGGCTCCAGCTGACCGAGGCCGGGCCGAACGCGGTCGCCACCTTCACCCTCGGCCGCGACGGCAGGCTCACCAAGACCGGTGAGACGGCCACCGGCCAGGCGGCGACCTGCTGGATCGTGCGCACCGGGAGCGACGTGTACGCCTCCAACGCCGGCAGTGGCACCGTGTCGGGCTACCGGATCGGCGGCCACGGCACGTTGACGCCGTTGGGGACCACCGCCACCGCCGCCGGCACGGTGGATGCCGCCGTCTCCTCCGACGGCCGTTTCCTCTACGCGCAGACCGGTGCGGCCGGCGGGGTGGACGCCTTCCGGGTGGGCCACGACGGCTCGCTCACCCGGATCGGGTCGGTGACAGTACCCGGCGCGGCCGGAGGAGAAGGCATCGCGGCGGGCTGACTCCGCCGCCCCCGAGCGTCCCGCTAGCACCTCTGCTCCCGGTGCAACTCACAGCTTCCGCCCACGCCGACAGCCCAGGTCGGCGTGGGCGGAACGTTTCCCCGATGTCTTCGAGTTGAAAGGAGTGCTGTGAGAAGGTATGCGCTTGAGCCACCCCCCGGATGGCTGGTTATTCGGATCAACCGGCCGCCGGTAACGTGATCGCCGCCAGGGCCGTGCGGCGATCACGTGGCCACTCTCGGCGAGCGAGCGATACGAGGATCTGTGCGTATGGATTCCACCCTGCCCGGGGCCGCACCGGCAGCGAAATCGGCGGCGACGTCGGCACCCCCGGCCTCCGTTGTGCGGCGGAGACGGCGGCTGACCGCCCGGATAAAGGACGGACTGCGGGATCTCACCGTCCAGCATTCCCTGCTGAACCACCAAGTGGGCACCCACCTCGACCTTCGGGACGCCGATCTGGAGTGCCTGGATCTGATCAGCCGTTACGGCCCGATCGGACCGACCGCACTGGCCAAACGTGCCGGACTGCATCCGGCCACCCTCACCGGAGTCCTCGACCGCCTCGAACGCGGCGGCTGGGTCGTGCGGACCCCCAACCCCAACGACCGGCGGGCGATCCTCGTCCAGGTCATCAAGGAGAAGGAAGCCGAAGTCGCCTTCCTCTTCTCCGGCCTCAACAGGGCGATGGACGACGTGTGCTCCGGCTACGAGGACGCCGAACTCGTCATGATCGCCGACTTCCTGCTGCGTACCGCCCGGGCCGCCAGAGTCGCCACCGACGACCTCGCCGACAGCTGACCCCCGGTCACATCCCGTCGGCCGGACCGCCGGACGCGTGCGTCACGTCCGCGCCCGGCCGGCGGGCACGGGCCGCCCTGCGGCAATTCCGCCCCCCTCTCCCCGCCTCGTCGGGGCGGGCGGCTTCTCACGCCCCGGCTCACCGCTGAGTGACCAAACGGCGACCGCGAACCCCCGCGTCACCAGGTCCTCCGGCACCGGAAATTCCCTCGCGTGTACTTTTCTGCTCGTTCTATGCTCGTTTCGAGCATCACCAATCATCTACACTGGCGGCAACTACCAGGTGCGGCGCCCGCACGCGCCGCCCTGGCCGGCCGCCTCGTGAGGAGCACCGATGTCCGCGTCGTCCCTGACCACCACCGAAATCGCCACCCAGCCGGAATGCTGGCAGCGCGCGGCCGAACTCGTCGCCACCGAGGGCGCGAAGCTGCCGCGGTCCGGCGAGCGCGTCGCGGTGATCGGCTGCGGCACCTCCTGGTTCATGGCGCAGTCGTACGCGGCGCTGCGTGAGCGCGACGGCAAGGGTGAGACCGACGCCTTCGCCGCCTCTGAGTTTCCCTTCGGCCGGGGCTACGACCGGGTGGTGGCCATCACCCGCTCCGGCACCACCACCGAGGTGCTGCGTGCCTGCGAACGCCTGCGCGGCACCATCCCGGTCACCGCCATCACCGCGGACCCGAACACTCCCGTGATGGCCGCGGCCGACGACATCGTCGTCCTCGACTTCGCCGACGAACAGTCCGTCGTCCAGACCCGGTTCGCCACCACCGTGCTCGCCCTGCTCCGTGCCCACCTCGGCGAGGACCTCACCTCGGCCATCGGCGACGCACGCAAGGCGGTCGAGGACGAACTGGCCCCGTCCCTCGTGGCGTCCGAGCAGTTCACCTTCCTCGGCACCGGCTGGACGTACGGCCTCGCGCAGGAAGCCGCCCTCAAGATGCGGGAGGCCGCGGGCGCCTGGACTGAGTCCTACCCCGCGATGGAGTACCGCCACGGCCCGATCAGCATCACCGGACCGGGCCGCGCCGTCTGGTCCTTCGGCCCGCTCCCGGACGGCCTCGCCGACAACGTGGAAGCCGTCGGCGGCCTCCTCGAAACCCACCCGGCCACCGACCCCCTCGCCGACCTCATCCGCGCCCAGCGGCTCGCCGTCGCCATCGCCGAGGCCAAGGGCTACAACCCGGACCAGCCCCGCAACCTCACCCGCTCCGTCATCCTCGTCTGAGCCCTGAGCCCTGAGCCCTGAGCCGCGAGCCCGAAGCCCGCGGCGCCGAGCAGCGAGGGCCTGAGCCCCGGGGCCCCCGGGGCCCCGGATTCCCCCGGGCTCTGCTCGCCAGGCCGTGAGCCGCCCTCCCCCGTCCACCCGCGCGACCCGAAGGACCCGCCGCATGCCCGCCGCCACCGCCGAACTCGTCCTCGCCGCCCGCGCCTCGGGCCGCGGCATCGCCGCCTTCAACGTCATCACGCTGGAACACGCCGAGGCCATCACCACCGCCGCCGAGCGGACCGGACTCCCGGTCATCCTGCAGATCAGCGAGAACGCGGTGAAGTTCCACGGCGGGCATGCCGAACCCCTCCTCGCGGCCACCGCCACGCTCGCCCGCTCCGCGACGGTCCCAGTCGCCCTCCACCTGGACCACATCAAGGACGAGGTCCTGCTGCGCGCGGGCGTCGCGGCCGGCGTGACCTCGGTGATGTTCGACGCCTCCACGCTGCCCTACGAGGAGAACGTCCGCGCCACCGCGCGCGTCACCGCCTGGGCACACGACCGCGGCGTCTGGGTCGAGGCCGAACTGGGCGAGGTCGGCGGGAAGGACGGCGCCCACGCCCCCGGTGTGCGCACCGACCCGGCAGAGGCCGCCGCCTTCACCGCGGCGACCGGTGTGGATGCCCTCGCCGTCGCCGTGGGCAGTTCCCATGCGATGACCGAGCGCACCGCCGGCCTCGACCTCGACCTGATCGCCCGGCTGCGCACCGCGATCGAGGTACCGCTGGTCCTGCACGGGTCCTCCGGTGTCCCCGACGAAACCCTCCGTCTGGCCGTCACCGCCGGTATGACGAAGGTCAACATCGGCACGGCCCTCAACATCGCCTTCAGCACCGCGGTCCGCGAGCATCTCACCGCCGATCCGGCTACGGTCGACCCCCGCCGTTACCTCCGCCCGGCCCGCGACGCCATGACCACCACGGCGGCCCACCTGCTCCAGGTCGTCGGGGGCTGAGTCCCCACGGGGCGCGACGCTACGTCAGGTCGCGCCCGGCGGCGAACCGCCGCTGTCCCTCGGCGAGCGTCACGATCGGTCCCGGGTAGTCGAACCCCGCCCGTTCCCGCTCCTCCAGCCGCCACGGCTCGTGCACCGCGCGGCCCTTCAGTCCGGCCAGCTCCGGCACCCACCTCCTGATGTACTCCCCCTCCGGATCGAAACGGATCCCCTGCCGCACCGGGTTGAGCACCCGGTTGGGCCGGGTGTCGGTGCCGGTGCCCGCCGCCCACTGCCAGTTGAGCTGGTTGTTCACCACGTCCCCGTCCACCAGCAGGTCGAGGAAGTGCCGTGCTCCGGTGCGCCAGTCCACGTAGAGCGTCTTCGTCAGGAAGCTCGCCACCAGCAGCCGGCCACGGTTGTGCAACCACCCCTCGTGCCGCAGCTGCCGCATCGCCGCGTCCACCATCGGATATCCCGTGCGCCCCTCCTTCCACGCGGCGACCTCCTCGGGGGCGGTGCGCCAGCGGTCGTTTCTCTTCCGGTAGTCGTGCCATGCCGCGTCCGGGCGGGCGGCGAGCACCTGGTGATGGAAATCCCGCCACGCCAGCTGCCGTACGAAGTCCCCCGCCCCGGAGCCCTCTTCCGCGCCCCCGCCGGACTCCCATGCCCGGTGGACGAGTTCGGTTGCCGACAGGCAGCCGAAGTGCAGGTAGGGCGAGAGCCGGGAGGTGGCATCAGCCGCCAGGTCGTCATGGCGCTTCCCGTACTCGGCGAGCCGGTCGCGCCGCCAACTGCCCGACGCCCGGCGGCCCGCCGTCTCACCGCCCCGCGGCAGCCGGGGTGACGGACCGCCGCCGCCCGGCCCGGTCAGGTCGGCGGCTGTCGGCAGGGGGAGGGAGTCCGTTCCCTCGGGCAGCACCACCCGGCGTGGCACCGTCCGCAGCGAACGCAGTGGCTCCGCCTGCCAGCGCCGCCAGTACGGGGTGAACACCGCGAAGTGGTCACGGCCCGCCGGGGTGATCACGCCGGGCGGCGCCACCGTGATCACTCCGTCGTGTGCGACCAGTGCGCAGCGGAGCCCGGCCAGCGCTGCGCGGAGCCGCTCCTCTCGCCGGGTCGCGTAGCCGCTCACCCCGCCCGCGATGTGGACCTCGCGGGCGCCGGACTCCCGCACCACCGCGCAGACCTGTTCGACGGGATCGCCGCGGCGGACGACGAGCCGGCCGCCGCGCGACCGCAGTCCCTCGTCCAGGTCTGCCAGGCACTCGGCGAGGAAGGCGGTCCTGTTCGGCACGGCGAACCCGGCACGGGCGATACCCGGGTCCACGACAAAGAGCGGCACTGTCCGGTCGGCCTTGGCGGCTTCCGCCAGCACCGGATTGTCATGCAGCCGGAGGTCCGCCGTGAACAGGGCGACGGACACGGACTCACCCATGAGCGGTGGGGGTCATGGGAGTTGCTGAGGTCGTCATGTGTTCGAAGTCTGCCTCGGATCCGCCGCGCCGAAACAGCACAACACATCCAAAAACCCGAAAGAGTGATCGAACGTAAGATCACGGTCAGAGTTACCCGTTCGCCACTTTGTCACCGTTACGCGGGTTCCGCGTCACAGAGGATCAACAGGCCCATGCGGGTATCTTCACTCGTCGTTGTCCGGGCGAAGGTACTGATCGACATCCCCACCGTATGGAGGTGCATCATGACCGACCGGACCTTGTGGTCGTACGCGGACATCGCCGCACACATCCGCGTGCAGGTCGACACCGTGCGCTCGTACCGAAAGCACGGGCACCTGCCCGATCCTGATGTCGTGGAGGGCGGCAAGCCGTTCTGGTACGCGGACACCATCCGGGCGTGGAGTGCCCGGCGGCCCGGAAATCGTGGCCGCCGGGATCCGGACTGATCCTCGGGTCTCACCCGCTGGTGGCCGGTTCGGGGTCCCGCCGCTCCTCGGAGCGAGGGGGCCCTGCGCCGTCCGGTCCAGCCTCTCCACCGCCCTCGGATATCCCGAACCGGTCGTGGAACCTGCGCAGCGCCGGCGGCGCCCACCAGGTGAACCGGCCGGTCAGCCGCATCACCGCCGGGACCAGCAGGGTCCGCACCACCATCGCGTCCATCAGCACGGCCAGGGCGATGCCGAGCCCGAGCATCTTGGTGTTGGCCACCCGGGAGGTGCCGATCGCGACCATCACCACGGCGAGGATCACCGCCGCCGCGGTTATCAGCCCGCCGGTCCGCCTCAGTCCGAAGACGATGGACGACTGGTGGTCACCGGTCCGGTCGTACTCCTCCTTGATCCGGGAGAGCAGGAACACTCCGTAGTCCATGGAGAGCCCGAAGGCGACACAGAACATCAGCACGGGCAGGGTGGTCTCGATACTGCCGGTCGAGGTGAAGGCCAGCGGTCCGGAGAGATGACCGTCCTGGAAGACCCACACCACCGCTCCGAACATGGCGGTCAGACTCAGTGCGTTGAGCAGCACCGCCTGCACCGGGATGATCACGCTCCCGGTGAGCAGGAAGACCAGCAGCAGCGTCACCAGGGCGATGATCCCGGCCGCCCAGGGCAGCTTCTCGGCGATGGCGTGCTTGCTGTCGACCAGGACCGCCGCCTGCCCGGTGACCGACGCGTGGAAGCCGGCCGGCACCGACCGTATCGTCCGCACCAGGCCTTGCGTACTGCCGTCCACCGCCTCGCCCTTCGGCAGCACCGTCACATAGGACGCGTCCGCGCCCGGCACGGTGACGGGGCCGTCGACCCGGACCACGCCCGGCAGCGCGGCCAGTTGCCGGTCGTACTGACGCAACTGGGCCGCGCTCGCACCCTGGGCGAGGACGGTGATCGCGCCGTCCGGGCTGCCGGGAAACTCCTGGCGGATATGCTGCTGCACCACGTGGGCCTCCGCGGTGGCCGGCAGCTGGCGGTCGTCCGCCGTGCCGAACTTCACCTGCAGGAACGGCAGTCCGAGCAGCAGCAGCCCCGCCACGGCGCCGATCGCGAACACCGGCGCGCGGCGCATCACCAGCCGCGCCACCCGGGCGTACCCGGCCCCCGGATCGTCCGGGGACTTCAGCCGCAGTGCCTTGCGCAGGTCCAGTGCGTTGACCCGGTGCCCGAGCAGCACCAGCGACGCCGGCAGCACGATCAGCGCCGCGGCGGCGGCCAGCAGCACCACCGCGATGCCCGCGTAGGCGAAGGAGCGCAGGAAGTACTGCGGGAAGACCAGCATCGCCGAGAGCGAGGCGGCGACCGTCAGCGCGGAGAAGAGCACCGTGCGACCGGCGGTGCGCAGCGTTCTTCCCACTGCGGTCCGGGGCTCCACGCCGGTGGCCAGCTCCTCGCGGAAGCGGCGCACGATGAAGAGCGCGTAGTCGATCGCCAGGCCCAGGCCGAGGGCGGTGGTGAGGTTCTCCGCGAAGACCGAGACGTCGGTGAAGCCGGTGATGCCGCGCAGCACCGCGCTGGTGCCCAGGATGGCGACGATGCCGACACCGAGCGGCAGCAGAGCGGCGATCGCGCTGCCGAACACCATGACGAGCAGCAGCAGGGTGATCGGGAGCGCGATCACCTCGGCGCGCACCAGGTCCTCCTGGATGGTGGTCTGCATCTCGTCGCGCACCGCCGCCGAGCCGCCGACTGTGACCTTCACCGGTCCGTGCTGACCCCGGTAGGCGGGAGCTATCCGCTTGACCTCGTCGGCCACCGCGTCGTCGTCGCCCCGCAGCCGCGCGGTGATCAGCGCGGAACTGCCGTTCTTCGCCCGCAGTGCCGGCGCATGCGTCCCCCAGTAGGAGGTCACGCCGGTCACCGCCGGGTCGGCAGCGAGCCGGCGGGCCAGCTCGCCGCTCTGCGCGGCGACCGCCGGACTGTCCACGCCGGCCCCGCGGGCGTCGACGAGGAGCACCAGATTGGGCTGGGAGGAGGGGAAGTGCTCGGCCAGGGCGGCCGTGGCGTAGGACGACTGGGAGTCGGGGGCCTCCCAGCCCCCGCTGGAGAGCCGGCTGCCGACGTCGCTGCCCGCCACCACGGCCAGCGCGGTGAAGAGCAGGGCCAGCAGCAGCGTCAGCCGCGGTCGCGCGGTGACGATCCGCGTCCAGCCACGGACCGCACCTTCGTGGTTGACATCGGACATGACAGAGGTGTCCCCTCCCCCGTAGAACGGCATCACGACATAGCCCGCAAACGCGGCATAGAATCGAAACACGATCGATCGCTCGTGTTTCCAGAATGCGAGCGACCGCTCGTGTTTGTCAATCCTCCCTGGGGGTCAACGTGTCCGAGGCGGACGAGAGACCGCGCCGCCGTCAGGCCCGCGGAGAGCGCCGCATCACGCAGCTGCTGCAGGCGGCCGCCAGCGTGTTCTGCGCGCTCGGGTACACCGCGTCCAGCACCAATGCCATCGCCCGCGAGGCCGGCGTGTCACCGGGCACGCTCTACCAGTTCTTTCCCAACAAGGAAGCCATCGCGATCGAGCTGAGCGCACAGATGATCAAGGAGATGGAGGCCACCCACGGCAGGGTCTTCACCCCGGAGACCGCCCGGCTGCCGCTGGACCGGCTGATCGACGAGGTGACCGAGCCGTTCATCGAGTTCAACAGCGCCAACCCGGCCTTCCTCGCGCTGATCAAGGGCTCGGACGCCCCGGGCCGGGTCGCTGAAGAACACGACGTGCTGCACAACGCTCTGCTGGAGCGGGTGACGGAGCTGCTGGCGGTCCGCACGCCGTCCCTGTCCCGTACGGAGTGCGCGCTCATCTCGGAGATGTCCTTCGCGATGTTCAAGACCGGCCTCAACCTCGTCATGCAGCATGAGGGAGCCGAGCGCGAGCGGTATGTGCGGGAGCTGAAGAGCATGCTCTACCGCTATCTCGCACCCGCCGTGGGGACCGAGGCCGTACCGGCGCCCTAAAGGTGCCGGCCGCCGGTCATCCCGCAGGGATGGGACCCCGTGCCTTTGCCGCCTTCCGCGGTGACCGCCTCTGCGCTGAAGGAGAGGTCAGGCGGCGCCAGTGAGGATCCGTCCACGGATGCCTCGGGAGACGCGAAAGGCGGTCCGATCCTCGGACCGCCGTCGGACATGCCGTCGCGCGCCTGAGCGCCGACCAACGGGGGTGCGGTGGAAGCGGGCGCCGCCGCGCCGCTCTCACCGGCGAGGGACGCGGTCACCACCGCGGACGGCCGGGCGATCTCTCCGGGAGCGCGCGGCAGCCGCCGTTCCCGGGTCCGGGAGATCCACTGGGCGGCCGTGCCGGCCGCCGCGACGAGCACCGATATGCCGAGCCCCAAGGTGAGCGCGTAGAAGTCGTTCGACGCGGCACGCCCGCTGAAGTAGCCCGCGCCCACCGAGTAGGTGGCCCAGACCGTCTCCGCCACGCCCGCGCCGATCGCGTATCTGCGGGCCGGATACTGGACCACGCCCGCCGCCACGCCGCCGATGACCCGGCCACTGGGCAGGAAGCGCACCGCGATGACGAAGGGCACCCCATGGCGCTGTATGCGCAGTGCGGCCCAGTTCAGCAGCGCCGCCTGGCGGGGCTTGCGGCGCATCCGGCTGAGCACTCTGCCGCTCACCGCGCGGCCCGCCCGGTGGATCAGCAGGTCTCCGACGAGGGCACTTCCCGCCACCACCAGCAGAACCAGCGCCAGGTTGAGGTGGCCTTCGGCGGCCATCACTCCGCCGGTGACGAGCAGCACGGAGTTGGGTACGAGCGGCGGCGCCGTCGTGGCGGCCAGCAGCGCGTACGCCCAGATGACGTGTCCACCCCGCAGGTATTCGGCCAGCCCGGAGGTGAAGTCGAGTGCTGACACGTCAATTGCAACGTTCATGCCACCGTCCCTCTTCCCACCCCCGGGTACTTCAACGCTGACAGCGATGCGTGGGGTCGGCAAGCGGGTTTCCCCGGGATCGGGGAACTCCCCGGGGATTCACCGGAAATCTCATCCTGTGGGCCCGGTCCCGCTACTCCTCAGGGAGTAGGCCGCGGCGGAACGAGGCGATCACGCGGGCGGGACCCGATACCGCGGCCGGCGCCCGACGGGCTCAGCGGCCGAGCAGTTCGCCGCCGTTGCACTGGAGGATCTCGCCGGTGATGAAGCCGGCCTCGGGCGAGGCGAGGAAGAGCACCGCGGCCGCCACGTCCACCGGCCGTCCGACCCGGCCCACCAGGGTGCGGCCTGCCCGGCGGGTCAGCTCCGCCTCATTGAGCCGGGAACCGAAGAACTCGGTGCCCGCGACCGTGCCCGGCGCCACGATGTTGCAGGTCACGCCCTGCGGCCCGAGCTGGGCCGCGAGCGAGTGGTTCCAGGCGTGCAGAGCGGCCTTCGAGGCGCCGTACGAGCCGCCACCGCGCAGCGCCGCCACCGACGTCACGGTGACCACCCGGCCGCCGTCGGTGGTGAAGCGGTCCCGCAGAGACTCGGTCAGCAGCACCGCGGTCAGCACATTGCGTTCGAAGTCGCCACGCCAGCGGGCCAGCACCCCATGGGCTCCGGCGCCGACCGCGAGCTCGCGGCTGCCCGCGTTGTTCACCAGGACGTCGACCCGGTCGGGGAGCTGGGAGAGCACCGCTTCCACGTCATCGGGGTCGGCGAGGTCGCAGACGACGGGGGTGATGTCCAGGCCGCGGGCAGTGCGCAGTTCCTCGGCGGTGGCGCGGAGCACCTCACGGCGGCGGCCCACGATCGTGACGCGGTGGCCGTCCTCGGCGAACCGCGTGGAGATGGCCAGTCCGATGCCGGTGCCCCCACCGGTCACCACGACATTGCGGACCGCTGTCCCGTTCTCTGCCATGTGCTCCGCCCCTCGAGAAGAACAGCACGCTACGGGATCGCCCATCACCCACCGCGAGCGGGGTAGCCTGCAGAAACACCCTCTTTCGGGGAAGAGACGTAGATCACACGTCTTGAGACGTAACCATTACGGTGATTCGTGGGTCTTATGTCTTGAGCACCGCGCTCCCGGCGGAGCCGGTGCGGGGGATGCGGTACGGACTGTCTTGGGGGACGGTCCGGGTTGCGTCGCCGGGGCGACGCCCGGGGAGCTTGAGCGGCCCTCCCGGGCACTCCGTCCCGGCAGCGGCGTGCCGCCACCAAAAACGCCCGGTACGAACCCGTGGGGGGATTCGCGCCGGGAGACGGGAGCGCCCCGTGCCGGACCCGTGGGGGGATCCGTCGCGGGGCGCTTCTTCGCCGCTGGGCCGCTGCCCGGTACGAGCTCGGGTCAGCGGGCTTCGACCGGCACGTAGTCGCGGTCGACGACACCGGTGTAGATCTGCCGCGGGCGGCCGATCCGGGAACCGGGCTCCTTGATCATCTCGTGCCACTGGGCGATCCAGCCGGGGAGCCGGCCGATCGCGAAGAGCACGGTGAACATGCTGGTCGGGAAGCCCATGGCCCGGTAGATCAGGCCGGTGTAGAAGTCCACGTTCGGGTAGAGCTTGCGCGACACGAAGTAGTCGTCGCTGAGCGCGTGCTCCTCGAGCTTGAGCGCGATGTCGAGCAGCTCGTCGGACTTGCCGAGCGCTGACAGGACGTCGTGCGCCGCGGACTTGATGATCTTCGCCCGGGGGTCGAAGTTCTTGTAGACGCGGTGCCCGAAGCCCATGAGCTTCACGCCGTCTTCCTTGTTCTTCACCTTGGCGATGAAGGAGTCGACGTCGCCGCCCTCGGCCTGGATGCGCTCCAGCATCTCCAGCACCGACTGGTTGGCGCCGCCGTGCAGCGGCCCCCACAGCGCGCTGATGCCCGCCGAGATCGACGCGAACTGGTTGGCCTGCGAGGAGCCGACCAGCCGGACCGTGGAGGTCGAACAGTTCTGCTCGTGATCGGCGTGCAGGATGAAGAGCTTGTCCAGCGCGCTGACCACGACCGGGTCAAGCTCGTACTCCTCGGCCGGCACCGAGAAGGTCATCCGCAGGAAGTTCTCGACGTAGCCGAGGTCGTTGCGCGGGTAGACCACCGGCTGGCCGACGGACTTCTTGTACGCGTACGCCGCGATCGTCGGCAGTTTGGCGAGCAGCCGGATCGTGGACAGGTGACGCTGCTTCGGGTCGAACGGGTTGTGGCTGTCCTGGTAGAACGTGGACAGCGCGCTGACCACCGACGACAGCATCGCCATCGGGTGCGCGTCCCGCGGGAAGCCGTCGTAGAACCGTTTGACGTCCTCGTGCAGCAGGGTGTGCTGGGTGATCTCACCCTTGAATTCGGACAGCTGGTCCACGGTGGGCAGTTCGCCGTTGATCAGCAGGTACGCGGTCTCCAGGAACGTACCGCGCTCCGCGATCTGCTCGATCGGGTATCCCCGGTAGCGCAGGATGCCCTGTTCGCCATCGAGGAAGGTGATCGCGGACTTGTAGGCCGCGGTATTGCCGTACCCGCTGTCCAGGGTGACCAGACCGGTGTCGGCGCGCAGCTTGCCGATGTCGAATCCCTTGTCGCCGACGGTGCTGTCCACAACCGGGTAGGTGTATTCGCCGTCGCCGTACCGCAGTACTACAGAGTTGTCGCTCACGTCATTCCCTCACCGACGGTGTTGCCTCTTCTTCGAGGTGCCCTGACTCCATCCACTGTCCCCCATTTGGCACTGGGGTGTGCACTCGGGGTCGGCCATCGGGCCGAAAAGTGGCACGGAGTGCCTATTCTGCGCCTCGGGAGAGCCGGTGGTCGAGAGCCGTGAATCGTCTTCCGGCCGAGACGGTGCGGACCGCCTGCCCGATCGCACGCCGGGACCCGACCAGCACCACCAGCTTCTTCGCCCTGGTCACAGCCGTGTAGAGCAGGTTGCGCTGGAGCATCATCCAGGCACCCGTGGTGACGGGGATCACTACGGCCGGATACTCGCTGCCCTGCGAGCGGTGGATGGTCACCGCGTACGCGTGGGCCAGCTCGTCCAGCTCGTCGAAGTCGTAGTCGATCTCCTCGTCCTCGTCGGTGCGCACGGTCAGTTTCTGCTCGACCGTGTCCAGGGCGGTGACAACACCGACCGTGCCGTTGAAGACACCATTGGCACCTTTGTCGTAGTTGTTCCTAATCTGAGTCACCTTGTCGCCCACGCGGAAGGTGCGACCGCCGAACCGGCGCTCGGGCACATCCGGGCGCGCGGGGGTGACCGCCTGCTGGAGCAGTCCGTTCAGGACGGCCGCGCCGGCCGGACCGCGGTGCATCGGTGCCAGGACCTGGACGTCCTTGCGCGGATCCAGACCGAACCTGGCCGGGATCCGCCGCGCCACCACGTCCACCGTGAGCCGCCCGGCCTCCTCGGAGTCCTCCTCCGGGAAGAGGAAGAAGTCGGGCATGCCCTGGGTGACGGGCGGCTCGCCGGCGTTGATCCGGTGCGCGTTGGTGACCACTCCGGACTGCTGTGCCTGGCGGAAGACACGGGTGAGGCGCACCGACGGGACCGGGCTGCCGGCCGCCAGCAGATCGCGCAGCACCTCCCCCGCACCGACGCTGGGCAACTGGTCCACGTCCCCGACGAAGAGCAGATGAGCACCGGGCGGAACCGCCTTCACCAGTTTGTTCGCCAGCAGCAGGTCCAGCATCGACGCCTCGTCGACGACCACCAGATCGGCCTCCAGCGGCCGGTCCCGGTCATAGGCCGCGTCTCCGCCGGGCTTCAGCTCCAGCAGCCGGTGCACGGTGGACGCCTCCGCGCCGGTCAGCTCCGCCAGTCGCTTGGCTGCGCGGCCGGTCGGCGCGGCGAGGATCACCTTCGCCTTCTTGGCCAGGGCGAGGGCGACCACGGAGCGGACCGTGAAGGACTTCCCGCAGCCGGGGCCGCCGGTGAGCACGGCGACCTTCTGCGTGAGGGCCAGCCGGACCGCCTGCTCCTGCTCAGGCGCCAGGTCGGTGCCCGTGGTGGTGGCGAGCCAGGCGAGCGCCTTCTCCCAGTCCACGTCGTGGAACGCCGGCAGCCGGTCCTCCGTGCCGCGCAGCAGCCGCAGCAACTGGGCGGCCAGCGCTATTTCCGCGCGGTGGAACGGCACCAGGTAGACGGCCTTCACCGGTTCCTGGTCGCCGTCGGCGGCGGGCACGTCCTCGCGTACCACCCCTTCCTCGTCGGCCAGTTCGGCCAGGCAGTCGATGACCAGGCCGATGTCGACCTGGAGCAGCTTCACCGAGTCGGCGATCAGCCGTTCCTGCGGGAGGAAACAGTTGCCCTGGTCGGTCGCCTGCGACAGGGCGTACTGGAGTCCGGCCTTGACGCGCTCCGGGCTGTCGTGCGGTATTCCGACCGCCTGGGCGATCCGGTCCGCGGTCAGGAAGCCGATGCCCCACACCTCGGACGCCAGCCGGTAGGGCTGGTTCTTGACCACCGAGATCGAGGCGTCCCCGTAGGTCTTGTAGATCCGGACCGCGATGGAGGTGGAGACGCCCACGCCTTGCAGGAAGACCATCACCTCCTTGATCGCTTTCTGCTCCTCCCAGGCGGCAGCGATCAACTTCGTCCGCTTGGGGCCGAGTCCGGGGACTTCGACCAGGCGCTTGGGCTCGCCTTCGATGATGTCGAGCGTGTCGGTGCCGAAGTGCTCGACGATGCGTTCGGCGATGCGCGGGCCAATGCCCTTGATCAGGCCCGATCCGAGGTAGCGGCGGATGCCCTGGATGGTGGCCGGCAGGACCGTCGTGTAGTTCTCGACCGTGAACTGCTTTCCGTACTGCGGGTGGGAGCCCCAACGGCCGTGCATCCGCAGCGATTCACCGGGCTGGGCGCCGAGCAGCGCGCCGACCACCGTCAGCAGGTCCGCCGAGCCGCGGCCGGTGTCCACCCGCGCGACGGTGTAGCCGTTGTCCTCGTTGGCATAGGTGATCCGTTCCAGGACGCCTTCCAGCACGGCAAGGTGCGCGTTCTCGCCCATGTCCGGCCTCCCTCCCGGCTGCGTCGGTGATCTGTTCCGAAGGTACCGCCCGGGACGGACACTCCGTCGGCCCGCCGCCGGGAGCCTGTGGACAACCGGCTCTGCCGCCCGCACACCGACACCGTCCGGACAGACGAAAGGGGTCCGGCACAAGGCCGGACCCCTTTCTCGTTCCCCCCACTTACCCCCGAAGCCCCCCTCGGGCGCACTTACTCTCCTGGCTCCCTGAACCCCTCCTGAGAGCCGTGATGCCATGTACGACCGCCCATGCCCCGGAAGGGTTGTAGTACGGACACAGGAATTCTCAAGATTTTTTCAGAGGACGTGCCGCCGGTACCGCTCGGCGATCTCCGCGAGCACTTCGGAGCCGTCCCGCGCCCACAGCGCGGGGCTGAAGATCTCCACCTCCACGGCGCCGTCGAAGCCCGTCGCGTCGACCTGCGTACGGAATCCGCGCAGGTCCACGCACCCGTCGCCGAGTTGCCCGCGGCCGAGCAACACGCCCTCGGGCAGCGGAGTCACCCAGTCGGCGACCTGGAAGGAGGCGATCCTTCCGCCGGCCCCGGCCCGGACGATCTGCGCCGGCACCAGGTCGTCCCACCACAGGTGGTAGGTGTCCACCACGACGGCGACCTGTTCGGCCGGGAAACGCTCCGCGATGTCCAGGGCCTGGCCGAGGGTGGAGATCACGCACCGGTCCGAGGCGTACATCGGATGCAGCGCCTCGACAGCCAGCCGCACACCGCGGTCCGCGGCATAGGGGGCCAGGGTCGCGATGGCGTCGGCGACACGCTCCCGGGCGGCGGCGATGTCGCGGTCGCCCGGCGGCAGGCCGCCGGAGACCAGCACCAGGGTTCCGGTCCCCAGCGTGGCCGCCTCGTCGATCGCCGCCCGGTTGTCGTCCAGGGCAGCCGCCCGGCGTCCCGGTTCCGCGTCGGTGAAGAAGCCACCGCGGCACAGGGAGGTGACGGTGAGTCCGCTGTCCCGCATCAGCCGCGCCGCGCGCTCGACTCCGTAACTCTGCACCGGTGCCCGCCACAGCCCCACCTGCGTGATGCCCAGCGCGTTGCAGCCCGCCGCGAGTTCGGGCAGTGACCACTGCTTGACGGTCTCCTGGTTGATGCTCAGCCGCGCCAGATCGCCGGAAGGCCCGGTGTACGCCGCTCCGCCGCTCATGCGTCCACCCCGTGGACCGCGAGCAGGTGGCGCATCCGGGCCTCGGCGAGCGCCGGGTCGGGGAACAGACCGATGCGGTCGGCGAGTTCGTACGCTTTCGCCAGGTGCTGGACCGACCGGGCCGACTGGAGTCCGCCGACCATGGTGAAGTGCGACTGGTGGCCGGCCAGCCAGGCGAGCAGCACGACCCCGGTCTTGTAGAAGCGCGTGGGCGCCTGGAACAGGTGCCGCGACAGCTCAACCGTGGGGTCGAGGACGCGCCGGAAGCCGGCGGTGTCGCCGGTGTCGAGAGCGCTGACGGCCGACGCGGCCAACGGCGCGAGCGGGTCGAAGATGCCGAGCAGTGCGTGGCTGAAGCCCTGCTCGTCGCCAGCGATGAGTTCCGGGTAGTTGAAGTCGTCCCCGGTGTAGCAGCGCACGCCCTTGGGCAGGCGGCGGCGCAGTGCGATCTCCCGGTCCGCGTCCAGCAGCGAGATCTTGATCCCGTCGACCTTGTCGGGGTGGGCGGTGATGACGTCCAGGAAGGTCTCGGTCGCCTTGTCGAGGTCGTCCGAGCCCCAGTAGCCGGCCAGCGCCGGATCGAACATCGGGCCGAGCCAGTGCAGGATCACCCGGTCGGAGGACTGCCGCAGCAGGCGCTCGTAGACCTCCAGGTAGTCGTCCGGGCTCTTGGCCGCCGCCGTCAGGGCGCGCGACGCCATCAGGATCGCCTGGGCGCCGGCCGCCTCCACGACGGCCAGCTGCTCCTCATAGGCGGCGACGACTTCGGCGAGCGTCGCGGGTCCGGTCAGCTGGTCGGTGCCGACACCGCAGGCGATGCTGCCGCCTGCGGACCGCGCCTCGGCCGATGACCTGCGGATGAGTTCCGCGGCTCCCGCCCAGTCGAGCCCCATGCCGCGCTGCGCGGTGTCCATCGCTTCCGCGACGCCGAGGCCGTGCGCCCACAGATGGCGGCGGAAGGCGAGAGTGGCGTCCCAGTCAACTGCGGCGGGGCCGTCGGCCGAGGTACGCAGCGGGTCCGCCACGACATGCGCGGCGGAGTACACCACCCGGCTGCGCAGCGGTAGTTCCGCGGCATAGGAGACCGGTTCCGACCGCGGCACAAAGGGACGCGAAGTGCCGGATCCGTCCGGCAGCAGGATGGTCACAGCGACAGCTCCGGGACCTCGACACGGACACCTTGCGCCGAGGACTTGAGGCCGAGTTCGGCCAGTTGCATCCCGCGGGCGCCGGCCAGCAGGTCCCAGCGCCACGGCTCATCGAGGACGACATGCCGCAGGAACAGCTCCCACTGCGCCTTGAAGCCGTTGCCGAAGTCGGCGTTGTCCGGCACCTCCTGCCACTGGTCGCGGAACGACTCGGTGGCGGGCAGGTCCGGGTTCCACACCGGCTTGGGCGTGGCCGAGCGGTGCTGCACCCGGCAGTTGCGCAGGCCCGCCACGGCCGATCCGTGGGTGCCGTCGACCTGGAACTCCACGAGTTCGTCGCGGTTGACGCGCACCGCCCAGGAGGAGTTGATCTGGGCGATCGCCCCGCCCTCCAGCTCGAAGATCCCGTAGGCGGCGTCGTCGGCGGTGGCGTCGTACGGCTTGTCCTGCTCGTCCCAGCGCTGCGGGATGTGGGTGGTGGTGAGCGCCTGCACGGTCCGTACCCGGCCGAACAGCTCGTGCAGGACGTACTCCCAGTGCGGGAACATGTCGAGCACGATGCCGCCGCCGTCCTCCGCGCGGTAGTTCCACGAGGGCCGCTGGGCGCTCTGCCAGTCGCCTTCGTGCACCCAGTACCCGAATTCACCGCGGACGGACAGGACGCGGCCGAAGAAGCCGCCCTCGATCAGGCGCCTGAGCTTGAGCAGGCCGGGCAGGAAGAGCTTGTCCTGCACCACACCGTGCTTGATTCCGGCGGCCTCGGCGAGCCGGGCGAGTTCGAGCGAGCCCTCCAGTGTGGTGCCGGTGGGCTTCTCGCAGTAGATGTGCTTGCCGGCCGCGATGGCCTGCTTCACCGCGGTCTCGCGGGCGGCCGTCACCTGGGCGTCGAAGTAGATCTCCACCGAGGGGTCGGCCAGGACCGTGTCCAGATCGGTGGTCCAGTGCTCGATGCCGTGCCGGCCGGCCATCGCCTTCAGCGCGTGCTCGCGCCTGCCGACAAGCACCGGCTCCGGCACGAGGACGTCGCCGTCCCCGAGATCGAGGCCGCCCTGGTCACGCAGGCTCAGGATCGAGCGCACCAGGTGCTGCCGGTATCCCATGCGTCCGGTGACGCCGTTCATGGCGATCCGCATCGTCCTGCGTGTCATGACTGCTCTCCTCGAAGCCACAAGGTGGCCACCTCTGGGGATCGATAGCAAGCGCTTTCTTTCCGTTGCACGCTAACCGAGCCGCCTTGACCGAGGCAAGGGTGTCCGGATACCGGAGTAAGCCCTTGCTGCGCTGGTCCGCCGAGGCGCCCGATCGGAGCCCGGGCCGCCGCCCCCCTCCGGTGCCGCGGAATGAGAGCATGAGCAGCGCCGAACGGCGGTCGCCACCGGCGCCCATCCCCTTGAAGGAGGACAGGACCGAGATGGCAGTGACTCTGGCCGATGTCGCGGCGCGCGCCGGGGTGTCGTCGGCGACGGTCTCCCGCGTCCTGAACGGGAACTACCCGGTGGCCGGGAGTACCAGGGAACGCGTCCAGCGGGCCGTCGAAGAGCTGGACTACGTCGTCAACGGCCAGGCCCGTGCCCTGGCCGCCGCGACCTCGGACCTCGTCGGGGTGCTGGTGAACGATGTGGCCGACCCCTTCTTCGGGATCATCGCCAGCGCGCTCCAGAGCGAGATCGGCGCGGGCGGGACCCAGCCCGGCGGCGGCAAGCTCGCGGTGGTCTGCAACACCGGCGGCTCGCCCGAGGCCGAGCTGATGTACCTCACCTTGCTGGAACGCCAGCGGGCGGCGGGTGTGGTGCTCACCGGCAGCACCGTCGAGAGCCGCGCGCACACCGCGGCGGTCACCGCGAGGCTGACCCGGCTGGCCGCGTCCGGCACGCGGATCGTGCTCTGCGGCCGTCCGCCGCTGGAGCCGGCCGACGACGCACTCGGCCTGATCACCATCGCTTTCGACAACCGCGGCGGCGCCCGCCGGCTGACCGAACACCTCCTCTCGCTCGGCCACCGCCGGATCGGGTACGTCGCGGGCCCGGTCGAACGCAGCACCACGCGGCACCGGCTGGAGGGGCACCGGGAAGCGCTGGCCGCCCGAGGTCTCGGCCCGGACACCCCGGCCGGCGCCAACGCGCTGCGGCTCACGGTGCACGGCGGCTACAACCGGTCCGCCGGATATGACGCGACACGTGAACTGCTGCGCAGGGACGCCGGGGTGACCGCGATCGTGGCCGCCAACGACACCGTGGCGCTGGGCGTGTGCGCCGCGCTGCGGGACGCCGGGCTCGACATTCCCGGCGATGTCTCGGTGGCGGGCTTCGACGATCTGCCGTTCAGCGTGGACGCCTCCCCCGCGCTGACCACCGTCCGTATCCCGCTGCAGGAGGCGGGCGCCCGGGCGGGTCGGTTCGTGATGGGACGCGAGGCGCCGCCGCCCGGCGCGGTGGCCTCGGTCGCGACCGAGCTGATGGTCCGAGGGTCGACGGCGCCCCCGGCGTCAGGGCATCGCTGAAGTTATCCACAGGCAGGAATTCGGCCCTTCCGCGCGGTCTGCGCTCCGGCTTACCTTTGACTCGGGCAAAGGAAATTGGGGAGGGACCATGGCCGTCAAGGACGTCCGGGAGTTCAACCGCTTCTACACCAATCTCATCGGCGCGCTGGACTACAGCCGCCACCTGCACACGCCGTTCACCCTGACCGAGGCGCGTGTGCTGTACGAACTCGCGCACGCGCCGCGCACCGACGCGGCCGATCTCCGGGTGGAGCTGTCGCTCGACGCGGGCCATCTCAGCCGGATGCTGGCGAAGTTCGAGGAGCAGCAGCTCGTCACCCGCGGGCCCTCGGAGCAGGACGCCCGGCGGCAGCGGATAGCGCTGACGACGCGCGGCGAGGAAGCGGCGTCGCTGCTGGAGGAGCGGTCGCAGGACGCGGTGAACACGCTGCTCGGCCCGATACCGCCTGACGACCGCAAGCGGCTGACCGAGGCCATGCGCACGGTCCGCGACATACTCCGCGAGGATCAGCGGGAACCCGCGGCCGAACGGGTGACCGTGCGCGGCCCGCGCCCCGGCGACCTCGGCTGGGCCATCGAGCGGAACGCCGCTGTGTACGCGGCGGAGTTCGGCTGGAACGAGGAGTACGAGGTGCTGGTCGCCCGGATCGTCGCGGACTTCGCCGCCTCGCACGATCCGCAGCGGGAGGCGGTGTGGATAGCCGAACTCGACGGCGAACGGGCCGGCTGCGTCTTCTGCGTGCGGGACGAAGCCCCCGGCACCGCGCGGTTACGGCTGCTGCTGGTCGATCCGGCCGCACGGGGGCACGGCATAGGCGGTCGGCTGGTGGCCGAGTGCGTCGCCTTCGCCCTGGCGGCCGATTACACCGCGTTGGTCCTGTGGACGAATGACGTACTGTCCGGCGCCCGCCGGATATACCAGCGCGCCGGATTCGAACTCGTGCGGGAGGAGGCACACCACAGTTTCGGGCACGACCTCGTCGGGCAGGACTGGCGCCTGGACTTGGCGCGCTGAGGGGGCGTCACTCCTCTCGAACAGGGACGCTCCGGCAGGTGGCCGGCGCCGGGCGGAGTGCTCGGCCGCGGTCGCGGGGAGGTCGGGCCGCGGGGCGTCGTGTGCGGCCGACCATGGTTGACCGGGCCCGACCCGGTGCCTAGTGTCCGGCGAATGAGACTCGCCTTCTCCACCCTCGGGGTCCCCGCACTCTCCGTCGATCAGGTGGTCCGGCTCGCGTCGGAACACGGCTACCACGGTGTCGAACTGCGCGCGAGCGAGGAAGGCCCGGTGCACACCGGGCTGTCGGCCGGCGAACGCGCCCGGGTGGCCGGGCAGTTCGCGAAGGCGGGGGTCGAGATCCTCACCGTGGCCGGCTACGCGAAGGTGGCGGCGGCGGGGGACGACGGGCCGGTGCTGGACGAGATCGGCGCCGCCATGACGCTCGCCGCCGACCTGGGGGCCTCCTGCGTACGGGTCTTCCCCGGCGGCGGGGATCTGCCGGCCGGCGAGGCCGACACGCTGGCGGCCCGGCGGCTCGCGGCAGTGGCGCCGATCGCCGACGACCTCGGTGTACGGGTGCTGCTGGAGACCCATGACTCGCACCGCACCGGGGCGGACGTGGCGCGGGTGCTGGGCCTGGTGGGGCACCGTTCGGTGGGGGCGATCTGGGATGTGCTGCACACCTGGCTGGCCGGTGAACAGCCGTCGTCCACCTATCCGGTGCTCAGTCCCTACCTCGGCTACGTACAGGTGAAGGATGTCGCGTCGGCGGAGGACACGACGCCGCTGCCGCTGGGGGCGGGGGTGCTGCCGCTGACCGAGACGGTGGAGGTGCTCAGCCGGGCGGGATGGGACGGCTGGTTGTGCTGGGAGTACGAGAAGCGGTGGTACGACGCGGCGGCCGAGCTGCCGGGACTGCTGGGACCGGCCCGGGAGCATCTGACGCGGCTGCTGGTCGAGTCGGCCTGATCGCTCGGCGCCCACCGTCCGATGGTGGGGGCCGGGCGGAACCGGTCGGGGACGGCGGGCGTCCCATGGGCATGCTGACAGTGGACCTGCGCAGAGTGCTCGCGGCCGCACTGCTGACCGCATCCGTGACGATGTTCGCCGCCGGTTGCGGCGAGAAGGGGGAGGCCGGGGGCGGCCCACGGAAGGACAGAGTGGACGGCGGGACGGTGCCCTCGGTGCGTGTCGAGCCGTCGGGCTCCGACGGGAAGACGGCTCCGTTCCGGGTGGTGTACTTCTCGTCGTCGGAACCGGCCGCCCCCGAGGCGCACGAGGTGCTGCACGATGCGGGCGAACTCGGCCGGTTCGCCGCGAAGGTGGCGCCGCAAGACCGGCAGGCGGCCGAGATCACGGCCGGGGGGAAGGACACGGACTTCTCCCGGGACGTGCTGGTGGGCTGGACGGCGTCCACGGGGTGCAGCGCCGCCACCGCTGCGGTGCTCCATATTGCGGACGACCGGTTGTCGGTGCGGGTCAGCCAGCCGGAGCCGCCGCGGGAGTGTCTGCGGGCGTTCGTGGCAACGGTGCTCTTCGCAGTGCCGAAGGAGAGCATGCCGGCGAATCCGGTGTTCGGCTGACGTCCGCGCGGCCGGCGAGCCGGACCGGTCCCGTCCGGTCCGGCAGCGGGCCCGCAGGCACTGACCGACGGGGCTTGCCGGCTATCGGGGGGACAGGCCGGGCAGCCGGGCCTCGGCTCGGGCCGCGGGTCCGTCAGGCCGCTGCCGACAGCTCGCCGGTGAAGGTCCGCCACAGCTCGGCGTACCGGCCGGCGCGGGCGAGGAGCTCCTCGTGGGTGCCGTCCTCGATCACGCGCCCGTGGTCGAGGACCACGACGCGGTCGGCGCGGGCTGCGGTGGTGAGACGGTGTGCGACCACCAGCGTCGTACGGCGTATGGCGAGGCGGTCCGCGGCCTGGTTGACCAGCCCTTCGGATGCCAGGTCGAGAGCGGCGGTGGCTTCGTCGAGCAACAGGACCGCCGGGTTGACCAGTTCGGCGCGGGCCAGTGCGATCAGCTGCCGCTGCCCGGCGGACAGGTTGCGCCCGCGCTCGGCGACCTCGTGCAGATAGCCGCCTTCGAGTGTCGCGATCATCGCGTCCGCGCCGACCGCGCGGGCCGCCGCCTCCACTTCGGCGTCGGTGGCGTCCATCCGCCCGTAGGCGATGGCGTCACGGACGGTGCCCGGGAAGAGATAGGGCTCCTGGGGGACGACGCCGAGTTGGTGGCGGTACTCGGCGAGGTCGAGTTCACGGATGTCGGTGCCGTCCACCAGGACGGCGCCGTCGGTCGGGTCGTAGAACCTGGCGACCATCTTGACCAGGGTGGACTTGCCCGCTCCGGTCTCGCCGACGAACGCCACGGTCTGCCCTGCGGGTACCCGCAGCGAGATGCCGGCGAGCGCTTCGGCGCCTTCGGCGGCGGCGCCTCCGTAGCGGAAGTGCACGTCGCGGAAGACGATCTCCCCGCGCAGCCGGGCAACCGGCTTCGGGGAGGCGGACGCCGGGGTGGCGGTGGGCTCGCGCAGCAGCTCACTGATCCGGCCGAGCGAGACGGTGGCCTGCTGGTAGCCGTCGAAGACCTGCGAGAGCTGCTGGACCGGTGAGAAGAACAGGTCGATGTAGAGCAGATACGCCACCAGGGCGCCGGCGGTGAGTGTCCCGTCGGTGACCCGGTGGGCGCCGACGATCAGGATCAGCGCCGCCGCGACGCTGGAGAGCAGTTGGACGAAGGGGAAGTAGACCGAGATCAGGAACTGGCCGCGTACGCGCGCCGTGCGGTAGTCGTCGCTGCGCTTCAGAAAGCGTTCCGCGCCGTGCCGTTCGCCCCGGAACGCCTGGACGACCCGGAGGCCGGCGACGTGCTCCTGCAGGTCGGCGTTGACGACGGCGACGCGCTCGCGGGCGGTTTCGTAGGCCCGCTTGGACTTGCGGCGGAAGATCCAGGTGCCGATGGCCAGCAGCGGCAGGGTGGCGAAGACCATGAGGGCGAGCTGCACGTCGATGGCGAGCAGCGCGACCAGGATGCCCACGAAGGTGAGCAGGCTGACGAGGGCGGTGACCAGGCCGGTCTGCAGGAAGGTGGAGAGCGCGTCCACGTCGGTGGTCATCCGGGTCATGATCCGGCCGGTCAGCTCGCGCTCGTAGTAGTCGAGCCCGAGGCGGTGCAGGTGGGCGAAGATCTTCACCCGCAGCGTGTAGAGGATGCGTTCGCCGGTGCGGCCGGTGAGCACGGTCGAGCCCCACTCCACCGCCCACTGGGTGAGCACCAGACCGAGCCCGAGCAGGGACGCCACCCAGACCGCGCCGAGGGCTTCCCGGCGGACACCGGCGTCGATGCCGTGCCGGATCAGGACTGGCAGCAGCAGGCCGGCGACCGCGTCGACCGCCACCAGCAGCAGGCTCAGCAGCAGCGGGGTGCGGAATCCGCGCAGCATGCTGCCCAGGCCGAAGGTGAGATCGGCGGCCCTGGCCCGCTCCTCGTCCACGTCGGGGGTGTCGTCCGCCGGCGGCAGGGCGGCCACCTTGGCGAGCAGTTCGGGGGTGGCGGGCATCCCGGCGAGCGCGCCCGCCATGCCGCCCGCACCGCCTGCGGCCCCGCGTGGCACCGCCGGGGCGCCGCGGAGCGACCGCGCGGGATCGTCGGCGGTACGGCGGTCCGCGGGCCAGAGTTCGGGGGTGATCCCGGCGGCGGGCTCGTCGGTGGCGGCTGTCACGGCGGGGGCTGTCACGGCGGCTGCGCCCACCGGGTCGAGTTCGACGACGTCGGCGCCCAGGGCGTCGGGGTCGGTGAGCAGCGCGCGGTAGAGGGCGCTGCGTTCTTCCAGTTCTTCGTGCGTGCCGATGTCCGCCAGCCGCCCGGCGTCCAGGACCGCGATCCGGTCGGCGAGTGCCAGTGTCGACCGGCGGTGGGCGATCAGCAGCGTCGTACGGCCGCGCATCACCTCGCGCAGCGCGTCGAAGATGTCGGCCTCGACCCGGGCGTCGACGGCGGAGGTGGCGTCGTCGAGCAGCAGCAGCCGGGGGTCGGTGAGGATCGCCCGGGCCAGGGCGACCCGCTGCCGCTGGCCACCGGAGAGGGTCAGGCCGTGCTCACCGACGACGGTGTCGTATCCGTCGGGCAGGTCGGTGATGAAGCCGTCCGCCTGGGCGGCCCGGGTGGCGGCGAGGATCTGCTCGTCGGTGGCCTCGGGGTGGCCGTAGGCGATGTTGGCCCGCACGGTGTCGGAGAAGAGGAAGCTGTCCTCCGGGACCAGGCCGATCACCGACCGCAGCGCGTCGAAGGTCAGCTCCCGCACGTCGGTGCCGCCGACCCGCACCGCGCCTCCGGTGACGTCGTAGAACCGGGGCAGCAGCAGGGAGATGGTGGACTTGCCTGAGCCGGAGGATCCGACCACGGCGACCGTCTCGCCGGGCGTGACGTGGAGGTCGAAGCCGTCGAGGACGGGCCGCTCCTCGGTGTAACCGAAGGTCACCTTGTCGAAGTCGACCGTGGCGGGCGCGTCCTGGGGCAGGGCGCCGGTGCCTTCCCGCAGGGTCGGTTCGGTGTCGATGAGTTCGAAGACGCGCTCCACGCCGGCCCGGGCCTGCTGGCCGACGGTGAGCATCATGGTGAGCATCCGGACCGGGCCGGTGAGCTGCGCGAGGTAGGTCGAGAAGGCGACGAAGGTGCCCAGCGTGATCTGCCCGCGGGTGGCCATCCAGCCGCCGAGCGCCAGCATGCCGATCTGGCCGAGTGACGGCACCGCCTGGAGCGCCGGGGTGTAGCGGGCGCTGAGCCGGACGGTGCGCAGCCGGCCCGCGAAGAGGCGGCGGCTGACCGTCTCCAGCTTGCCCATCTCCTGCCGCTCCTGGCCGAAGCCCTTGACCACGCGGACGCCGGTGACCGAGCCGTCCACGATGCCCGCGACGGCTGCCGCCTGCCCCTGGGCGTACCAGGTCGCGGGAAAGAGCCGTTTGCGCGACCGGTCGGCGATGAACCACAGGGCCGGGGCCACCGCCAGCGCGACCAGGGTGAGCAGCGGGGAGAGCGTCAGCATCACCACGAGCGAGAGCACGAAGAGCAGCAGGTTGCCGATCATCATCGGCAGCATGAACAGGAGGCCCTGGATGAGCTGGAGGTCGCTGGTGGCCCGGCCGACCACCTGACCGGTGCTCAGTTCGTCCTGGCGGCGGCCGTCGAGCCGCATCAGCGAGCGGAACATGTCGTTGCGCATGTCGTGCTGCACATCGAGGGCGAGCCGTCCGCCGTAGTAGCGCCGCACGTAGGTGAGGAGATAGACCGCGATCGCGGCACCGACGAGGGCGAAGGCCCAGGGCGCGAGGGGTTTGTCGTGCTTGACGATGACGTCGTCGATGATCAGCTTCGGGACGAGGGGAACGAGGGCGGTGACGCCCATACCGCCGAGCGACGCGCCGAGTGCCAGCAGCACCTCGCGTTTGTAGCGCCAGCAGTACGCGGTCAGCCGGCGCAGCCACCCCTGCTCCGGTTCGTCCTTGGCCCTCGCCACACGGTCCTCCCACCGATCGTCGGGCGGCCGAAGCCGGCCGCCCGTGTCACCGCTTGTCCGTCCCTTTGTCCGTCTGTGCCCGAGGCTGCAACGCCCCGGGCTGCGCGTTTCATCCTCCCGCAACACATACAACGACCAAGGTCGCACATGAGTGCGACCTTGGTCGTAGTCGGTTCGGGTGAATCAGTGGGCGTCGGCGATCTGCCGGGACATGATCGTCGTCAGCTCGTAGGCGGTGTGCGAGGCGGCGACCGAGGTGATCTCGGCATGGTCGTAGGCCGGGGCAACCTCCACGACGTCCGCCGAGACGAGCCGGCAGCCGGACAGGCCGCGCAGGATCTCCAGCAGTTCCCGTGAGGTCATGCCGCCGGCCTCGGGGGTGCCGGTGCCGGGCGCGTGGGCCGGGTCGAGGACGTCGATGTCGACGGAGATGTACAGCGGCCGGTCGCCGATCCGCTCACGCAGTTGCTGGGCGACCTCGTCGACGCCGCGGCGCATCACGTCCGCCGAGGTGACGATGCCGAAGCCCATCCGCTCGTCGTCGTCCAGGTCCTTCTTCCCGTACAGGGGGCCGCGGGTGCCGACGTGGCTGAGCGCCGAGGTGTCGAGGATGCCCTCTTCGAAGGCGCGGCGGAAGGGCGTGCCGTGGGTGTAGGCGGCGCCGAAGTAGGTGTCCCAGGTGTCGAGGTGCGCGTCGAAGTGCAGCAGCGCGACCGGGCCGTGCCGGCGGGCGACCGCCCGGATCAGCGGCAGGGCGATGGTGTGGTCACCGCCCAGGGTCATCAGCCGGGCGCCGGCGTCGAGCAGGTCGCCGGCTGCTGCCTCGATGGTCTCGACGGCCTCATTGATGTCGAACGGGTTGACGGCGATGTCGCCGGCGTCCGCGACCTGGGCAAGGGCGAAGGGCGAGGCGTCCTGGGCCGGGTTGTAGGGGCGCAGCAGCCGGGACGCCTCACGGATCGCATTGCCGCCGAAGCGCGCGCCGGGACGGAAGGAGACCCCGGCGTCGAAGGGCACCCCGACCACCGCGATGTCGGTGCTGCCGACCTCGTCCAGGCGCGGAAGCCGGGCGAAGGTCGCGGGACCCGCGTAGCGCGGGGTCCGGGAGGAGTCGACGGGGCCGCGCGGCTGCGCACTGCTCATGGAGGCTGCCTTCCTGGTGGGGTGGGGTCCGCGGGTGACCATATGTCTCCCGTGGCGGTCCCGGGATGTACGTTTCCCCCAATTCGGGGCGGCGATTGTGCCTCGGCGTCGAGCCGTGGGTCCACTTGTCCACAGGCTGTCGCACGGCCGTACGCCGGGCGCGGGACAATGACCGCATGCCCATGGATCCCGCGCCCGTCGCCCCCAGCCGCCAGGACCTCGCCGACCACCTCATCCGCACCCGGATAGCCGGGGACGTCGCGACCAGCCGCGAGAACAACCTGGACCACTACCGCGCGCTCGCCGAGGGCGACCGCTACTACTGGCTCGGGCTGGATCTGGGTGACCGCTGGACGGATCCGGCGGCGGTGCTGGAGCTGATGGCCGCACGCTGCGGGGTGGTCGCCGACCCCGGGCACCGGCACGGGCAGGACACCATAGACGCCGAGCTGACCATCGACGCCCTGGACCGGATGGCCGAAGCGCTGCGGAAGGCGGCGGAGAACGGCTCCCGGGTGCTGCTGGCCACGGGCCACCCGGCGGGTCTGTTCGCCGTCCACCACGCGCTGGCCGCGGCGCTCCGGGCGGCGGGGTGCTCGGTGGTCGCGCCGGCCGAGCACCTGTACGCCGACGGCGGTGAGATCCGTCATATCGCGGGCGTCTTCATGCTGCACCGGGCCGGCGGTCTGGTGCACACGCACTCGCCAGACCCGATGGCCGAGATCCTGGACGCCCTGGAGCGCGACGGCGACCCGCAGCCCGACCTGGTGATAGCCGACCACGGCTGGGCCGGCTGCGCGGGCGGGCGCGGTCTGGAGACGGTGGGCTTCGCGGACTGCAACGACCCGGCGCTGTTCGTCGGTGAGGCCGAGGGCAGCATCCTGGTGAGCGTGCCGCTTGACGACAACGTGCCGCCGCAGCACTACGCACCGATGACCGCGTATCTGCTGGCCGCGGCGGGTCTCACCGGGGCGTAGGGCGGGCTCGGCGGGGCGGCCCGGGAGGCGGGCGCAGGCGGCGGTCAGCCGCGCGGCACCCGGACCAGGCCCTCCTGGATCACCGACACCGCCAGCCGCCCGTCCTGGGTGTAAATGCGGGCGGTGCCCAGGCCGCGGCCGCCCGAGGCGGACGGGCTCCGCTGGTCGTAGAGCAGCCACTCGTCGGCGCGGAAGGGGCGGTGGAACCACATGGCGTGGTCCAGGCTGGCGCCGACCACGTCACCGACCGCCCAGCCGCCCCGGCCGTGGGCGAGGAGCACGGAGTCGAGCAGCGTCATGTCCGACACATAGGTGGCGAGGCAGACGTGCAGCAGCGGGTCCTCGGCGAGCTTGCCCCGGGTTCTGAACCACACCTGGGAGCGCGGCTCGCGGACGACACCCGCGGTGAGGAACGGCGGAGGTTCGACGTACCGCAGGTCGACGGCCGCGCGGGCCTCCAGCAGCCGCTCCACCACGCCGGGGTCGGGGAACTTGTCCGCGTGCGCGGGCAGCAGTTCCTCGGCGGTGGGCAGCGTCTCCGGGTCCGGCGCACCAGGCATCGGGTCCTGGTGGTCCAGGCCCTCCTCGTGGACCTGGAAGGAGGCCGACAGGTGGAAGATCGCCTGGCCGTGCTGGATCGCCTCCACCCGCCGGGTGGTGAAGGAGCGGCCGTCGCGGATCCGGTCCACCTGGTAGACGATCGGCGCGCCGGGATCGCCCGGCCGCAGGAAGTAGGAGTGCAGGGAGTGCGCCCCGCGCTCCTCGGGGACGGTGCGGCCCGCGGCGACCAGGGCCTGGGCGGCGACCTGGCCGCCGAAGACCCGGGGTACGACCGCGGACCGGCTCACACCGCGGAAGATGTCCTCCTCGATCCGCTCCAGGTCGAGCAGGTCGAGCAGGGATTCCAGTGGGGGCAGGTCGTCGCCGGCCGGCCGGGGCGCCAGGGTCACAGGCCCATCGACTTGGCGATGATCGACTTCATGACCTCGCTGGTGCCGCCGTAGATGCGGTTGACGCGGTTGTCGGCGTAGAGGCGGGCGATCGGGTACTCGTTCATGTAGCCGTAGCCGCCGTGCAGCTGGAGGCAGCGGTCTATGACGCGGGCGGCGACCTCGGTGCAGAAGAGCTTGGCCGAGGCGGCGTCGGCCGCGGACAGCTCGCGCAGGTCGTGGGCCTCCAGGGCGCGGTCGACGACGGCCTGGGCGGCGTCCACCTCGGCCTTGCAGGCGGCCAGTTCGAACTTCGTGTTCTGGAAGGACGCGACGGGCTTGCCGAAGACGACTCGGTCCTGGACGTACTGCTGCGCGAAGCGAATGGCGGCGGCGGCCTGGGAGTAGGCGCCCACCGCGATGCCGAGGCGCTCCTGCGGCAGGTTCTGGCCGAGGTAGGCAAAGCCCTTGCCCTCGTCGCCGAGCAGGTCCTCGACGGGCACCTTCACATCGGAGAAGGAGAGTTCGGCGGTGTCGGAGGTCTTCAGTCCGAGCTTGTCGAGCTTGCGGCCGACCGCGTAGCCCTCGGACTTGGTGTCGACGACGAAGAGCGAGATCCCGGCCCGGCGGTCCCCGGCGCTCGCCGGGGCGGTGCGGGCGCAGACGATGACACGGTCGGCGTGGACGCCGCCGGTGATGAAGGTCTTGGCGCCGTTGAGCACGTAGTGGGTGCCGTCGGCGGAGAGCTTGGCGCTGGTCTTCATGCCGGCCAGGTCGGAGCCGGTGCCGGGCTCGGTCATGGCGATGGCGAACATGATCTCGCCGCTCGCGAAGCCGGGCAGCCAGCGCTTCTTCTGCTCCTCGGTGGCGTAGGCCATCACATAGGGCAGGCACAGGCCGACGTGGACGCTGCTGCCGCCGAAGCTGACGCCGGCCCGGGCGCACTCCTCGCTGATGACGGCCTGGAACTTGAAGCTGTTCTGTCCTGCGCCGCCGTACTCCTCGGGCACCTCGATGCCGAAGACACCCAGCTCACCGAGCTTGTAGTAGAAGTCGCGGGGCACCTGCCCGGCCGCCAGCCACTCGTCGTGGACGGGGACGACCTCGGCCTCGATGAAGGCCCGTATCGTCTCGCGGAACGCTTCGTGGTCCTCGTTGAACACCGTACGACGCACGGCGCGCCTCCCATCGGCGAGTGGTGACGGAACATAAGCAAGCGCTCAGTAAGTTACCGGTCGGTCGGCGGCGCTGTCCAGAGTGGTCCGCAGGCCCGGAGCCGTTCCGCCGTCGAGTGCCTCCAGCGCGCTGAGCGCGAGCCGGTGCAGCAGGACGGCCATGGCGGAACGGTCAGGCAGCCCTGACTGGGCACCGAGATGCGGGGTGGAGTTCAGCAGGCCGAAGACGGCGTGCACGGCGGCACGCACTTCGAGTTCGGTGGCGTCCGGATGGACCCTGCGGACGACCCCCACCCACTCCTCGACGTACTGCCGCTGGAGCTGGCGGACGAGTTTGCGGTCGGAGTCGCGCAGCCGGTCGAGCTCGCGGTCGTGCAGGGTGATCAGCGGCCGGTCGTCGATGGCGAAGTCGATGTGCCCGCGGATCAGCGCGTCGAGCGCCTCGACCGCGTCGTCCGTCTCGGCCACCCGCATCCGCCCTGCGGTGAGCAGCCGGTCGCTGATGCCGACCAGCAGTTCGGCCAGCATCGCGTCCTTGCCGGCGAAATGCCGGTACAGGCCGGGGCCGCTGATACCGACAGCGGCACCTATCTCATCCACCCCGACCCCGTGGAATCCGCGCTCGGCGAAGAGCCGCGCGGCCTCTCTGAGGATCTGCTCGCGCCGGTTCGCGGCCGTCTTCGTCGGATTCATGCTTTCGAGTCTAGACAATCCTGTTAGCGAGCGTTAACGTAAGGGCAGAAGGTTAACGATCGCTAACATCCGGGGGGTCGAATCATGGCAGCACCAGCCCTGTCCAGCGCCGCAGATCCGGCGTCGGAGACATATCGCAGCAACACCGAGGCACATGCGGCACTCACCGCCGCGCTCCGGGACAAGCTGGCCACCGCGCGCCTCGGTGGCGGCCAGAAGGCACGGGCGCGCCACACCGCCCGCGGCAAGCTGCTGCCCCGCGACCGGGTGGACGGGCTGCTCGACCCCGGCTCCCCCTTTCTCGAACTCGCCCCCCTCGCCGCGGACGGGATGTACGACGGCCAGGCGCCGGCCGCCGGAGTGATCGCGGGCATCGGACGGGTGGCCGGACGCGAAGTGGTCGTGGTCGCCAACGACGCCACGGTCAAGGGCGGCACCTACTACCCGATGACGGTGAAGAAGCATCTGCGCGCCCAGGAGGTGGCCCTCGACAACCGGCTGCCGTGCGTCTATCTGGTGGACTCCGGCGGCGCCTTCCTCCCCCGGCAGGACGAGGTCTTCCCCGACCGCGACCACTTCGGCCGCATCTTCTTCAACCAGGCCACCATGTCCGCCCGCGGCATCCCGCAGATCGCGGCCGTGATGGGTTCGTGCACCGCGGGCGGAGCCTACGTCCCGGCGATGAGCGACGAGGCCGTGATCGTGCGGAACGAGGGCACGATCTTCCTCGGCGGTCCGCCGCTGGTGAAAGCGGCCACCGGCGAGGTGGTCACCGCCGAGGAGCTGGGCGGCGGCGAGGTGCACGCCCGCGTCTCGGGGGTCACCGACCATCTGGCCGAGGACGACGCGCACGCGCTGAGCATCGTCCGCGACATCGTGGCGACGCTGCCCGCCCGGGACGCGCCACCGTGGACGGTACGGCCCGCCGAGCCGCCGGCCGTCGACCCGGCGGGGCTGTACGGCGCGGTCCCGGTGGACTCCCGCACCCCCTATGACGTGCGCGAGGTGATCGCCCGGCTGGTGGACGGCAGCCGGTTCGCCGAGTTCAAGGCCGAGTACGGCGCCACGCTGGTCACCGGATTCGCCCATGTGCAGGGGCATCCGGTCGGGATCGTGGCGAACAACGGCATCCTCTTCGCCGAATCCGCCCTCAAGGGCGCGCACTTCATCGAGCTGTGCGACCAGCGCGGCATCCCGCTGCTCTTCCTGCAGAACATCTCGGGCTTCATGGTGGGCCGCCAGTACGAGGCGGGCGGCATCGCCAAGCACGGCGCCAAGATGGTGACCGCGGTCGCATGCGCCCGCGTGCCCAAGCTGACGGTGGTGATTGGCGGCTCCTACGGCGCGGGGAACTACTCGATGTGCGGCCGTGCCTACAGCCCCCGCTTCCTGTGGATGTGGCCCAACGCCAAGATCTCGGTGATGGGCGGGGAGCAGGCCGCATCGGTGCTGGCCACCGTCAAACGGGACCAGTTGGCGGCGGCAGGCGAGAAGTGGAGCGAGGAGGCCGAGGAAGAGTTCAAGACCCCGATCCGCGCCCAGTACGAGACCCAGGGCAACGCCTACTACGCCACCGCCCGCCTCTGGGACGACGGGGTCATCGACCCGCTGGAGACCCGCACCGTGCTGGGCCTGGCGCTGACCGCCTGCGCCAACGCCCCGCTGCCCACCGCCGATCCGACCGCGCCGGGCTACGGCGTCTTCCGGATGTGAGCGCCATGACGAACTCCGGGACCGATGTGAACACCGCAGCCGTGGACGCCGCCGACGCGCCCGACGCCCCCACCATGTTCGACACCGTGCTGGTCGCCAACCGGGGCGAGATCGCGGTCCGCGTGATGCGCACGCTGCGGGAGCTGGGCGTACGGTCGGCGGCCGTCTTCACCGAGGCGGACGCCGACGCGCGCCACGTCCGGGAGGCGGACACGGCGGTCCGGGTGAGCAGTTACCTCTCGGCCGCCGAGCAGGTACGGGCGGCCGGGGTGGCCGGCGCCCAGGCCGTGCACCCCGGTTACGGCTTCCTGGCCGAGAACGCGGCCTTCGCGCGGGCCTGTGCGCAGGCCGGACTGGTCTTCGTCGGTCCGCCCGCCGAGGCGATCGAGCTGATGGGCGACAAGATCAGGGCCAAACAGACGGTGCGGGCCGCCGGGGTGCCAGTGGTGCCCGGCAGCAGCGGCAGCGGGCTGACGGACGCCGAACTGGCCGCGGCGGCACGGGAGATCGGCATGCCGGTGCTGCTCAAGCCGTCGGCGGGCGGCGGCGGGAAGGGCATGCGGCTGGTCCGCGACGCCGCGCTGCTGGCCGAGGAGATCGCGGCGGCCCGCCGGGAGGCGCGCGGCTCCTTCGGCGACGACACCCTGCTGGTGGAGCGGTGGGTGGAGCGGCCCCGGCACATCGAGATCCAGATCCTGGCCGACGGCCACGGCCAGGTGGTGCACCTCGGCGAGCGCGAGTGCTCGCTGCAGCGCCGGCACCAGAAGGTGATCGAGGAGGCGCCGTCGGTCCTGCTGGACCCGGCGACCAGGGCCGCGATGGGCGAGGCCGCGGTGCAGGCGGCCCGGTCCTGCGGCTACACCGGAGCGGGCACGGTGGAGTTCATCGTCCCGGGCGACGATCCGGCCGGTTACTTCTTCATGGAGATGAACACCCGGCTCCAGGTGGAGCACCCCGTGACCGAACTGGTCACCGGTCTCGACCTGGTGGCATGGCAGTTGCGGGTGGCAAGCGGGGAGCGGCTCGATTTCGGGCAGCGGGACGTCACCTTGACCGGGCACGCGATCGAGGCCCGGATCTGCGCGGAGACCGCCCGGCCGGCCGGTGGCCGGGTGGACTTCCTGCCGTCGGCGGGGACCGTGCTGGGTCTGCGGGAGCCGGCCGGTCCGGGGGTGCGGGTCGACTCGGGACTGGCGCTCGGCACCGAAGTGGGCACCGCCTACGACCCGATGCTGGCGAAGGTGGTCGCGCACGGCCCGGACCGGGCGACCGCGCTGCGCCGGTTGCGGGCGGCGCTGGCGGACACGGTAGTGCTGGGTCTCGACACCAACACCGGGTTCCTGCGGCGGCTGCTGGGCCATCCGGACGTGGTCGCCGGTTCACTGGACACCGGGCTGATCGAGCGGGACGCCGCCGCACTGGTGCCGGACGGGGTGCCGGACGAGGTGTACGAGGCCGCGGCACTGCTGAGGCAGCGGGCACTGGCTCCGCCGGCCGACCCGAGCGGCTGGACCGATCCCTTCTCGGTGCCCAGCGGCTGGCGGCTCGGCGGGGAGGCCGCCTGGACGGTGCACCATCTGCGGGTACCCGGCCGGGAGCCGGTCGCGGTACGGGTCAGGGACGGACGGGTGCGGGTCGGCGACGGCCCGGCGGTCGAGGCGGGCATCGCGGTGGACGGGGAACGTGTCCTGCTGCACCGCGAGGGCACCGTGACCGCGTTCCGGTACGCGGGCGACTG
Organism: Streptomyces sp. NBC_01476; assembly: GCF_036227265.1. Classification (NCBI taxonomy): domain Bacteria; kingdom Bacillati; phylum Actinomycetota; class Actinomycetes; order Kitasatosporales; family Streptomycetaceae; genus Streptomyces; species Streptomyces sp. NBC_01476. Next base: position 2,757,156 of record NZ_CP109446.1, read on the forward strand.
GCTGGGCCGGGACGGCGACAGCTGGCGGGTCCAGCCCTACGACCCGGTGGCGGCGGCCCTGCGGGGTGGCGCGGCCGGCGCCGGGGGCGGTGCGCTGACCGCGCCGATGCCCGGCACGGTCACCGTGGTGAAGGTCGCCAAGGGTGACGAGGTGACGGCCGGACAGAGCCTGCTCGTGGTGGAGGCCATGAAGATGGAGCACGTGATCACCGCCCCGCACGACGGGACGGTCTCGGAGATCGACGTCACCGCGGGGACGGCGGTGACGATGGACCAGGTGCTGGCGGTGGTGACCCCGGCGGCCGGTACCGGGGACGAGGACCACGAGGTGTCGCGGCCCGGGGAGGCGTCATGACCGACACCCCCTTGACCCCGGGCACCCCCGGCCCCGGCGGCAGGGGAGCCGGCACCCGCACAGGCACAGGCACCCCCGGCCACGCCGCCAGCGGAACCGGCACCCGCACAGGCACAAACGCAGGCACCTCCACCGACGCCCCCGCCGACGCCCCCGGCGACACCGACGCCCTCCCCGCCGGGCTGCCGATGGCTGTGCCGCTCGACGGGCTGCCGGCCGAAGTCCGGATTCACGAGGTCGGCGCCCGGGACGGCCTGCAGAACGAGAAGACGACCGTGCCGACCCGGGTGAAGGCCGAGTTCATCCACCGGCTGGCCGCCGCGGGCCTGCGCACGATCGAGGCGACCAGCTTCGTCCACCCCAAATGGGTGCCCCAACTGGCCGACGCGGGCGAGCTGATGCCGCTGCTCGCGGACCTGGCGGACCTGGAGCCGGCCCTCCGGCTCCCCGTCCTGGTGCCGAACGAGCGCGGCCTGGAGCGGGCGCTGGATCTCGGCGTCCGGGAGATCGCGGTGTTCGGCAGCGCCACCGAGTCCTTCGCCCGGGCCAATCTCAACCGGACGGTGGAGGAGTCGCTGGCGATGTTCGAGCCGGTGGTGGCGAAGGCGGTGGCCGCCGGGGCCCGGGTGCGCGGGTATCTCTCGATGTGCTTCGGCGACCCCTGGGAGGGCCCGGTACCGATCGGCCAGGTCGCCGCGGTGGCCCGGCGACTGTACGAGATGGGCTGCAGCGAGCTGAGCCTCGGCGACACCATCGGCGTGGCCACGCCCGGCCATGTCACCGCTTTGCTCAGCGAACTGACCGGCGGACCGGCCCGCGATGCGGGTGCCCCGACCGGTGAACCGGCCGGCAGGCCGACCGGCGGCGCCCACGCCCCGGCCCCCGCCTCTGCCTACGGGCACGCCCCCGCCCACGCCCCAGCCCCCGCCCCGGCCCACGGGCACGCCCCCGCCCCCGCCACGCGCGGGCACGCCCCCATCCCCGTCGCCCACCTCGCCGTCCACTTCCACGACACCTACGGCCAGGCGCTCGCCAACACCCTGGCCGCGCTGCGCAGCGGCGTCACCGTGGTGGACGCCTCGGCGGGCGGCCTCGGCGGCTGCCCGTACGCCAAGAGCGCCACCGGCAATCTCGCCACCGAAGACCTCGTCTGGATGCTGCACGGGCTCGGCATCCGTACCGGGGTCGATCTCGGCCGCCTCAGCGCCACAAGCGTCTGGATGGCGGAGCAGTTGGGCCGACCCAGCCCGTCCCGAACCGTCCGCGCCCTGACCCACCAGGAGCAGTAGCCATGTCCATCAACCACCGGCTGTCCGATGAGCACGAGCAACTGCGTGCCACCGTCGCGGAGTTCGCCCGCGATGTGATCGCCCCGAAGATCGGGGAGTTCTACGAGCAGGGGGAGTTCCCGTACGAGATCGTCCGGGAGATGGGGCGGATGGGCCTGTTCGGGCTGCCGTTCCCCGAGGAGTACGGCGGGATGGGCGGGGACTACTTCGCGCTGGGGCTGGCGCTGGAGGAGCTGGCCCGGGTCGACTCGTCGGTGGCGATCACCCTGGAGGCCGGGGTGTCGCTGGGTGCGATGCCGGTCTTCCGGTTCGGCACCGAGGAGCAGAAGCGGACCTGGCTGCCGAAGCTCTGCTCCGGCGAGATGCTGGGCGCCTTCGGGCTGACCGAACCGGAGTGCGGTTCGGACGCGGGCGGCACCCGGACCACCGCGCGGCTGGACGAAGCCACCGGCGAGTGGGTGATCAACGGCACCAAGTGCTTCATCACCAACTCCGGAACCGACATCACCGGCCTGGTGACGGTGACCGCGGTGACCGGCCGCACGGAGGACGGCAGGCCGCGGATCTCCTCGATCATCGTGCCGTCCGGCACGCCCGGCTTCACGGTGTCGAAGAAGTACAGCAAGGTCGGCTGGAACGCCTCGGACACCCGGGAGCTCTCCTTCGCCGACTGCCGGGTGCCGAAGGCCAATCTGCTGGGTGCGGAGGGCCGCGGGTACGCCCAGTTCCTGCGCATCCTGGACGAGGGGCGGATCGCGATCTCGGCGCTGGCGACCGGGCTTGCCCAGGGCTGCGTGGACGAGTCGCTGGCGTATGCGCAGAGCCGGCAGGCGTTCGGCCGGCCGATCGGCGCCAATCAGGCGATCCAGTTCAAGATCGCCGACATGGAGATGCGCACCTACACCGCCCGGCTGGCCTGGCGGGATGCGGCGGCCCGGCTGGTGCACGGCGAACCGTTCAAGAAGGAGGCCGCGCTGGCGAAGCTCTACTCGTCGGAGATCGCCGTGACCAATGCCCGGGAGGCCACCCAGATCCACGGCGGCTACGGCTTCATGAACGAGTATCCGGTGGCCCGGATGTGGCGGGACTCCAAGATCCTGGAGATCGGCGAGGGCACGAGTGAGGTCCAGCGGATGCTGATCGCACGGGAGTTGGGGCTCGTGGGCTGAGCGAGGGATGGTGGGGGGCGAGGGGCTGACGTGCCCGTTGCTGAGTTAGGTTAGGCTAACCTAACTCAGCAACGATCAAGGAGACGTGCCCCCATGCGCTCACACCTGCTCAACGACGCGACGACGGAGCACTACCGGCGGTCCGTCGCCCACGGGGTCGAGCGGGTGGCGGCCACCCTCACCGCGACCGGCCGGCCGTTCACCGGAATCACCCCCGACGCCCTCGCACCGCGGATCGACGCGATCGATCTCGACCAGCCGGTCGGGGACACCGCCGCCGCCCTGGACGAGCTCGAATCCGTCTATCTCCGCGACGCCGTCCGCTTCGACCATCCGCGCTATCTGGCACATCTCAACTGCCCGGTGGTCATACCGGCCCTCGTCGCCGAGGCCGTGCTCAGCGCCGTCAACTCCTCACTGGACACCTGGGACCAGAGCGCCGGCGCCACCTTGATCGAGCGCCGGCTGATCGACTGGACGGCGGCCAGGATCGGCCTCGGCCCGGCCGCCGACGGCGTCTTCACCAGCGGCGGCACCCAGTCCAATCTGCAGGCAATGCTGCTGGCCCGCGAGGAGGCGGTCAGCCGCGGCGCCGACCCGGCGTCGCTGCGCGTCCTCGCCTCGGAGTGCGGGCACTTCAGCGTGCAGAAGGCCGCCAGACTGCTGGGGCTGCCCGCCGAAGCGGTGCTCGCCGTGCCCTGCGACCAGGACAAGCGGATGCGGACCGACCGACTCGCCGCGGCGCTGGCGCACTGCGCGGACCAGGGCCTGACCCCGATGGCCGTGGTCGCCACCGCCGGCACCACCGACTTCGGCTCCATCGACCCGCTGCCCAAGATCGCCGAACTCTGCGCCCGGCACCGCGTCTGGCTCCATGTGGACGCTGCCTACGGCTGCGGCCTGCTGGTCTCCCGCACCCGCCGCCGGCTGCTCGACGGCATCGAGCACGCCGACTCGGTGACCGTCGACTACCACAAGTCCTTCTTCCAGCCGGTGAGTTCGAGCGCGCTGCTGGTCCGGGACCGCACCACGCTGCGGCACGCCACCTACCACTCCGACTACCTCAACCCGCGCCGGGCGGTCGCCGAGCGGATCCCCAACCAGGTGGACAAGTCGCTGCAGACCACCCGCCGTTTCGACGCGCTGAAGCTGTGGATGACGCTGCGGGTGATGGGCGCCGACGGGGTGGGCGAACTCTTCGACGAGGTGGTCGACCTGGCCGAGCGGGGCTGGCGACTGCTCGACGCCGACCCGCGGTTCGAGGTCGTCACCAGGCCCGCGCTGTCCACCCTGGTCTTCCGCTGGATCCCGCCGCGCACCTTCGACCCGGCCCGGATCGACCGCGCCAACCTCCACGCCCGCAAGGCGCTGTTCGCCTCCGGCGAGGCCGTGGTCGCCGGGACGAAGGTGCGCGGCAGCCACTACCTGAAGCTCACCCTGCTCAACCCCCGCACCACCACCGACGACATCGCCGCCGTGCTGGACCTCCTCGCCGGGCACGCCGAGCACTACCTGCAGCTGGGAGAGACGCTTGTCCACGCCTGAGACACCCGACTTCATCGCGATCGGCCTCGGCCCGTTCAATCTGGGCCTGGCCTGTCTGACCGAGCCGGTCGACGGGCTGACCGGCGTCTTCCTGGAGAGCAAGCCGGACTTCGACTGGCACTCCGGGATGTTCCTGGAAGGCAGCACCCTGCAGACGCCGTTCCTCTCCGACCTGGTCACGCTCGCCGACCCCACCTCCCCCTTCAGCTTCCTCAACTACCTGAAGGAATCGGGCCGGTTGTACTCCTTCTACATCCGGGAGAGCTTCTATCCGCTGCGCGAGGAGTTCAATGACTACTGCCGCTGGGCCGCCGCCCGCATCCCCTCGATCCGCTTCGGGCGGACCGTGACCGAGGTCCGCTACGACGAGCGGGACGCGGTCTACGTGGTCCGCACCGCCACCGGGGAGACCTATCGCGCGCCACGGCTGGTCCTCGGCACCGGCACCCCGCCCCACCTGCCGGCCGCCTGCGAGGGCATCGGCGGCGACGCGGTGCACAACTCCCGCTACCTCACGGTCAAGGAGGAGCTGCAGGCCAAGCGGAGCATCACCGTGGTGGGCAGCGGACAGAGCGCCGCGGAGATCTACTACGACCTGCTCCAGGACATCGACACCCGCGGTTACGAACTGACCTGGGTGACCCGCTCCCCGCGCTTCTTCCCGCTCGAATACACCAAGCTCACGCTGGAAATGACCTCCCCGGAGTACGTCGACTACTTCCACGCCCTGCCCGGACCGGTGCGCGACCGGCTGAACCTCACCCAGAAGAACCTCTACAAGGGCATCAACTCCGAGCTGATCAACGGCATCTTCGACCTGCTCTACGTCAAGAACCGCCGCGGCAAGGTCCCCACCCGGCTGCTCACCAACACCGAGCTGACCAGCGCGCGGTACGAGACGGACGCCGGAGCCGGCACGTACACGCTCGGGCTGCGCCAGCGCGAGCAGGGCCGCGACCACACCCTGACCACCGAGGGCCTGGTACTGGCCACCGGCTACCGCTACCAGGTGCCGGACTTCCTCACCCCCGTCCGCGACCGCATCCGCTGGGACGAGCAGGGCCGTTACGACGTCAGCCGCGACTACGCCATCGACGTCACCGGCCACGGCGTGTACGTGCAGAACGCCGAGCTGCACACCCACGGCTTCACCGCGCCCGACCTCGGCATGGCCGCGTACCGCAATTCCCGCATCATCCGGCAGCTGCTCGGCCGCGAGCACTACCGGGTGGAAACGGCCATCGCCTTCCAGGAGTTCACCGCATGACCGAGCCCACAGCCGCCGGACCGTACGACCCGCTCGCCCCGCACGCCCCGCTCGACCCCCTCGACCCCGCCCGCTTCACCTTCCGCCCGGTCGACCCGATCGCCGACGCGTCCCTGCTGCACACCTGGGTGACCCACCCCAAAGCGGCCTTCTGGCTGATGGGGGACGCCGGGGTGTACGACGTGGAGCGCGCCTACGCCGACATCGCGCAGGCGCCGTACCAGGACGCCTTCATCGGACGGTACGACCGCAGGCCCGCCTTCCTGATGGAGCGGTACGACCCCGCGCAGGTCGAACTCAACGGGCTGTACGCAGCCGAACCCGGCGACATCGGCATGCACTTCCTGGTCGCCCCGGCCCCCGCGGCACCGGTCCACGGCTTCAGCCGCGCGGTGCTCAGGGCCGTCATGACCGAACTCTTCCGTGACCCGGCCGTCCACCGGGTGGTGGTCGAACCCGACATCCGCAACACCGCCGTGCACGCGCTCAACGAGGCGGTCGGCTTCACGATCGTCCGCCGGATCAGGACACCCGAGAAGGACGCGTACCTCAGCGTCTGCACCCGAGCACAGTTCGAGGCCCGCCGATGACCCCGACCCCGGGCGCGACCGCCCACCTCACCCCCGACCGGTGGGCACGGGCCACCCGCCACCTGATCCGTAAAGCGCTCGCCGAGTTCAGCCACGAGCGCCTGCTGCACCCCGTCAGGGCGCCGGGCACCAGCGCGTACACGGTCAGCGGTGACAGCGGCACGACCACGTACCGCTTCACCGCCACCCGCCTCGCCCTCGACCACTGGCACATCGACCCGGCCTCGATCACCCGCCACCGCGACGGCGCCCGGCTCCCCCTGGACGCGCTCGCCTTCTTCACCGAGCTGCGCGCCACCCTGGGCCTGAGCGACGCCGTGCTCCCGGTCTACCTGGAGGAGATCACCGCGACCCTCTCCTGCCTCGCCTTCAAGTCCGCGGCCCGGGACCGTCACCCGTGCGGCGCGGCGCAGTTGCCGGCGGCGGGCTTCCAGGTGATCGAGAGCGCGATGACCGAGGGGCACCCCTGCTTCGTGGCGAACAGCGGCCGGCTCGGCTTCGGGGCGCACGACCTGCTCCGCTACGCCCCCGAGGCCGCCGCACCTGTCCGCCTCAGCTGGCTGGCCGCCCACCGTGACCTCGCCGTCTTCACGGCGGGCGCCGGCCTGGACTACGACACCCTGATCGCCGCCGAGCTGGACCCGGCCACCCGCGAGCGCTTCGCGGCCGAACTCACCGGCCGCGGGCTCGACCCGGCCGGTTACCTGCTGCTGCCGGTCCACCCGTGGCAATGGGAGCACAAGATCGCCGTCACCTTCGCGGGTGAGGTCGCGCAACGGCGCCTGGTGCACCTCGGTCCGGGTGACGACGAGCACCTGGCCCAGCAGTCCGTCCGCACCTTCTTCAACGCGAGCCGCCCCACCCGGCATTACGTGAAAACGGCGCTCTCGGTGCTCAACATGGGCTTCATGCGCGGGCTGTCCGCCGCGTACATGGAGGCGACCCCGGCGATCAACGACTGGCTGGCCGGACTGATCGCGGCCGACCCGACCCTCACCGCCGCCGGCTTCTCGATCATCCGCGAGCGGGCCGCCATCGGCTACCACCACCTCGGGTACGAGGCCGCGACGGAGAAGGGCTCGCCCTACCGGAAGATGCTGGCCGCGCTCTGGCGGGAGAGCCCGGTCAACGGCCTGGCACCCGGCCGCTCCCTCACCACCATGGCTGCCCTGCTGCACGTCGACGACCCGGCACCGGCCGAACCGGCCGCCCGGACAGACGCGACCGCACCGACGGATGCGGCCGACCCGACGGATGCGGCCGACCCGCCGGAAGCGACCGACCCGACGGACGTGGCCGACCCGACAGGAGTGACCCACCCGCCCCAGCCCCCCTCCTTCGCCGCCGCCCTGATCACCCGCTCCGGCCTCCCCCCGGAGCAGTGGCTGCGCCGCTACCTGGACGCCTACCTCGTCCCCGTCCTGCACAGCCTCTTCGCCTACGGCCTCGCCTACATGCCGCACGGTGAGAACGTCATCCTGGTGCTGGGCGAGGACGGCGGCACGGTCGAGCGGGCGATCTTCAAGGACATCGCCGAGGAGATCGTGGTGATGTCCCCGGACACCCCGCTGCCGCCGGCGGCCGAGCGGATCCGGGCCGCCGTACCGGAGGGCGAGCAGGTGCTCGCCGTCTTCACCGACGTCTTCGACTGCTTCTTCCGCTTCCTGGCCGCGATCCTGCACACCGGGCAGGTGCTGGACCAGACGGCCTTCTGGCGGACGGTCGCCGACTGTGTGACGGACTACCAGCGGGCGCACCCCGAACTCGCCGGGACGTTCGCACGGTACGACCTCTTCGCGCCGCGGTTCCCGCTGTCCTGCCTCAACCGGCTGCAACTGCGCGACAACCAGCAGATGGTGGACCTGGCCGACCCGTCGGCCGCCCTCCAGTTCGCCGGCACCCTGGCCAATCCGCTGTCAGCCGCCCGGCAGGATCAGCCGGCCGGCCAGGCGACCTGGGCCGAGCGGTAGTAGGAGATCCCCATCGCGTCCCAGCGGGGCGCCTGGGCCGAGAGCCGCACCCGGTAGGTGTCCCAGTCGTGCGTGGCCGCCGGGGACCAGCCGAGTTCGGCGATCCCCGGCAGCCGCGGGAAGGCCATGTAGTCCAGGTCGGCGGTGGTCTTCAGGGTCTCGGTCCACAGCGGGGCCTCCACGCCGTACACCGCGGACGCCGGGACGCCCTTGACGTAGGTCGCCGGGTCCCAGTCGTAGGAGGCCCGCACGTCCACGTAGCCCGCCCACGACTTTCCCAGCGTGGTGGACGAGGTGTACTTCATGTCGAGGTAGCTCCGGTTCGCCGGGGACATGATCACCCGGGTGCCGGCCTGGGCGGCCGCCGCGACCTCCTGCTCGTTGCCCGCGGTGCCCCAGTACTGGGCGATCGTGCCCGCCGCCGGATGGGCGGCGTCGATCTGGTGCCAGCCGATCGCCGTCTTGCCGTGGTCCGCGACGATCCGCTGCACCCGGTCCACATAGCTGACGTAGTCCGCCGCGCTGGTGGACTGGGCCTCGTCGCCGCCGATGTGCAGATAGGGGCCGGGGGTCAGCGCGGCGACCTCGCCGATCACATCGCCCAGGAAGTCGTAGGTGTCCTCGCGGGCAGCGCAGAGCGTGCTGAAGCCGACGCTGGTGCCGGTGTAGAGCGCGGGGGACGTGCCGTCGCAGTTCAGCCGGGGGTAGGAGGCCAGGGCCGCGTTGGAGTGCCCGGGACCGTCGATCTCCGGTACGACGTCGAGGAAGTGGGCTCCCGCGTAGGCGACGATCTCCCGGTAGTCGGCCTGGGTGTAGAAGCCGCCGGGGCCGCCGCCGACCTGGGTGCTGCCGCCGTAGCCGGTCAGCCGGGGCCAGGAGTCGACCGCGATCCGCCAGCCCTGGTCGTCGGTGAGATGCAGATGCAGCGTGTTGATCTTGTAGAGCGCCAGCTGGTCGATGAACCGCTCGACCTGGGCGACGGTGAAGAAGTGCCGGGCCACGTCGAGCATCGCCCCGCGGTAGGCGTAGCGCGGCACATCGGTGATGTCCGTGCTGGGGACGGTCCAGTCGGTGTCCGGGAGCGCGGACCGGCTCTCCACCGCGGCCGGCAGCAGTTGCCGCAGGGTCTGCACCCCGTGGTAGAGCCCGGCTGCGGTCCGGGCGCTGATCAGCACGGAGGCGCCGGTGGTACGGAGCCGGTACCCCTCGTCGCCGAGGCCCTGGTCGGGGTCGCCGAGCGCCAGCACGATGCCGGCCGGGTCGCCGTCGGCGGCGCCGCCCTCGGCCACCCCGTGGGCGGCGCGGCCGGTGACGACCGGCAGGGCGTAGCCGGTGGCGGGGCGGAGCAGCCCGGCCGCGTAGTCCGCGACGTCCCTGGCCGGGGCGGAGGATCCGGCGTCCAGGGTGATCGGGGTGCCGGCGGCGATCCGGAAGGCGCCGCCTCCCGGCCGCACCGAGGACGGCACCGGCACCACCCGGGAGGTGACCGCGGCGACCGCCGGGTCCGGTGCGGCGGCGGGCGGGGCCCCCGTGGCGCCCGGCGAGGCGGCGCGTGCCCCGGCCGCCGTGGCGCCCGCGGCCAGCATCACCGCGCAGAGCACCCGCAGCAGGGGTCCGCGCAGCGCCCGGGCGCGTGTCCGTCCTTCGAGTCGGTTCACGCCCCGATGCCTACCGGTGGCCCCCTGCCGGGTCAAGGCGCCCCTCCCCCGGAGCGGGCGACGCCACCCGCCTGCTCCCAGCAGGTCACCCTTTTGGTCGCCCTTAAGACGCATGGGTGCCCGAAAGCGGGCAGGATTCTTGCAAAGAACAGATCTCGCCACCACTATCGACAGGTGCTCGAACGCCGGACCTCCTACGACGACCTCATCGACCACCTGGTGCGCACCACGCCGCTGCACCGCGGCGAGGCCGTCCGGGTGGTGCTGGACGTACTGGCGTACTTCGATGAGACGACCGAGGAGTTCGTCCGCAGAAGACACCGTGAGCTCCAGGCGAAGGGCCTGGTGAACACGGAGATCTTCGAGCGGGTCGCCGAGGAGCTGCCGCACCGGGCGGTCGCACCGGCCGAGCTCTCCCAGCGCCAGCTCCGCCGGATCGTCTACGGCTGAGCCCACCACCGGCCACCGCTCCACCCAGCCCGCTTTCCGGGCACCCCGCCCGGGACCGCCACCCCCGGGCCGCAGGGACGACGTACGGCGAAGGACGACGGAGAGGGACGACACATGTGCGGAATCGTCGGTTACATCGGCAGGCGTGACGTGGCGCCACTGCTGCTCGAGGGCCTGCAGCGGCTGGAGTACCGGGGTTACGACTCGGCCGGCATCGTCATCACCGGCAAGTCGGGGGACCTGCGGACCGTGAAGGCCAAGGGCCGGGTCCGGGAGCTGGAGTCCCGCATCCCCAAGCGGTTCGCCGGCACCACGGGCATCGCGCACACCCGGTGGGCCACCCATGGGGCGCCCAGCGACGAGAACGCCCACCCGCACCTGGACGCCGACCAGAAGGTCGCGGTCGTCCACAACGGGATCATCGACAACGCCTCCGAACTCCGCGCCCGGCTGATCGCCGAGGGCACCGTCTTCAGCTCCGAGACCGACACCGAGGTGCTGGCGCACCTGATCGCCCGCTCCCCCGCCGAGACGCTGGAGCAGAAGGTCAGCGAGGCGCTGCGGGCCATCGAGGGCACCTTCGGCATCGCGGTGCTGCACAAGGACTTCCCCGACCGGATCGTCGCGGCCCGCAACGGTTCCCCGGTGGTGCTGGGCATCGGCGAGAAGGAGATGTTCGTCGCCTCGGACGTCGCCGCCCTGGTCGCGCACACCCGGCAGGTCGTCACCCTCGGGGACGGCGAGATGGCCACCTTGAAGGCCGACGACTTCCGCACCTACACCACCGAGGGGTCCCGGACCACCGCGACGCCGACCACCGTGGAGTGGGAGGCCGAGTCGTACGACATGGGCGGCCACGACACCTACATGCACAAGGAGATCGCCGAGCAGGCCGAGGCGGTGGACCGGGTGCTGCGCGGCCGGATCGACGACCGGTTCGCCACCGTGCACCTGGGGGGTCTGAACCTGGAGCCGGGCGAGGCCCGCCGGGTGCGGCGGATCAAGATCCTCGGCTGCGGTACGAGCTACCACGCGGGTCAGATCGGCGCCCAGCTGATCGAGGAGCTGGCCCGTATCCCGTCGGACGCCGAGCCCGCCTCGGAGTTCCGCTACCGCAACCCGGTGGTCGACCCGGACACCCTCTACGTGGCGGTGTCGCAGTCAGGTGAGACCTATGACGTACTGGCCGCCGTGCAGGAGCTGAAGCGCAAGGGCGCCCGGGTGCTCGGCATCGTCAACGTGGTGGGGTCGGCCATCGCCCGCGAGGCGGACGGCGGTACGTATGTGCACGCCGGTCCTGAGGTGTGCGTGGTGTCCACCAAGTGCTTCACCAACACGGTGGTGGCCTTCGCGCTGCTCGCGCTGCACTTGGGGCGGATCAGGGACCTGTCGGTCGCCGACGGCCGGCGGATCATCGACGGCCTGCGCCGGCTGCCAGGGCAGATCGACGAGATCCTCAAGGCCGAGCCGGAGATCAAGGTGCTCGCCAAGCAGTACGCGGACGCCAAGTCGATGCTCTTCATCGGGCGGGTCCGCGGCTACCCGGTGGCCCGCGAGGCGTCGTTGAAGCTGAAGGAGGTCAGCTACATCCACGCCGAGGCGTACCCGGCCTCCGAGCTGAAGCACGGGCCGCTGGCGCTGATCGACCCGTCGATGCCCACGGTGGCGATCGTGCCGGACGACGAACTGCTGGAGAAGAACCGGGCGGCGCTGGAGGAGATCAAGGCGCGCAGCGGCCGGATCCTTGCGGTCGCGCACCAGGAGCAGGAGAAGGCCGACGACACGATCGTGGTGCCGAAGAACGAGGACGAGCTGGACCCGATCCTGATGGGCATCCCGCTCCAGCTCTTCGCCTACCACACCGCGCTGGCGCTGGGCCGGGACATCGACAAGCCGCGCAACCTGGCCAAGTCGGTCACGGTGGAGTAGTCGCGCCCGGTACGGCGGTACGAGAAGGGCCCCGCCTGTTGCCGACGGGGCCCTGCGTACTTCTGGCCTCCCGGAGCACTCCCCGGGGGGTGCTCAGGGGATCACCACCACCGGCCGCTGCGCCCGCCGGGCCAGCCGCCCGGCCACCGAGCCGAAGATCCGGCCGACCAGCCCGGTCGTACCGCCGACCACGATCGCGTCGGCCTCGTACTCCCGGCCGACCTCCTCCAGCTCGTGGCAGATGTCGCCGCCGCGCTCCACCAGCACCCAGGAGATCTCGGCGAGGTGGTCCGCACAGGCCAGCTCCAGGCCGAGCAGCTCGGTGCGGTGGTCGGGCACGTCCACGAAGACCGGTGGCTCGCAGCCGGCCCATACGGTGGCCGGCAGCCGGTTGGCCACATGCACGATGATCAGCGCGGATCCGGTCCTGCGGGCCATGCCGACCGCGTAGGAGAGCGCGCGCTCGCTGGACAGGGAACCGTCGAAACCCACCACGACGCCGTGCCGGAAGGCCGGATCGCAGGCGTGTCGCGCCGCGGTCGCCGGCTCCGGCAGGGCGGCGGCATCGGCGAGCGGCCTGCCGTCGGCGGGTTCGGGAAAGTCAGGACCGGCCATGATGCGGATTCTCGTCGGCGAGGGCGGCGCTGACGCGCCGAGCAGCGGACAGGACGATAAGAGGGGGGCGGGCCGCCGCAGCAGCCGGTTTAGGCCAGTTCGCCACTTCCCGTCCCACTCTCTCCAGAGTACGGCCGTGAAGTCCGCCTGCCCAGACTTGGCAGCGTCCTCACAGGTCTCCGTACCCGGAGTTTCCAGGAGGATGCCGGAGCCGGGCCCCGAACGCAACGCCATCACGCCAACTCGCGGCACGGTTCGGCGCACCGGCGCACCGCGGGGGCGCACCGCCGCGCACCCGTTACCGCCTAGGTCAGGCCGGGGTCGGGGGGCCGGCCGGCCGGCCGCTCGGCTCCTTTTACGCATACGCCCGCACCGAACGGCGGTTTTCAGCCAACTTCTCGGCGTGGGGCGGGCGTTGGGGCCTCACCCGGCTAACACCTCCGCCACCTGCGGTTCTACGATGCCCGATGACCCGGAAGGCGGTCTGCGGGACGCGAGTGACACGAGGCGTACTTCCCAAGCGGGCTCGCGGAGTGAAACGCTTCGTGATCGAACGCTTTACGCCACGTTATCTTGTCGACTTAGCGTCAGATGGTGAACTTGTCACTAACGCCCCACCTGACACAGTAGATTTGATCTTGAGGCGACCGCCCGGGGGGCAGCGGGGGCCCGGCGGGGGTGCACATGCAGGACCGAGGGGACGACGCGTCGATTCGAGGGGGGCTTGAGCTCCATGAGCCAGGAGTCCAGTTCCGGTACGGCGACGGACACTCCGTCGCAAGCACCATCGGCACCTCGCGCCATTCGTAAACTTTCCGCGCGACGACGACCGGAAGTCGTCGCCGTGCTGCTCTTCAGCGGTGGCCCGATCTTCGAGAGCTCCATACCCCTGTCGGTGTTCGGCATCGACCGGCAGGACGCCGGGGTGCCGCGCTACCGGCTGCTGGTGTGCGCCGGCGAGGAAGGCCCGCTGCGCACCACCGGCGGCCTCGAACTCACCGCGCCCTACGGCCTGGAGGCGCTCTCCCGGGCCGGCACCGTGGTGGTGCCGACCTGGCGCTCGATATCCCAGGCGCCGCCGCCCGAAGCACTGGACGCGATCCGCCGCGCCCACGAGGAGGGCGCCCGGATCATCGGCCTGTGCACCGGCGCCTTCGTCCTGGCGGCGGCCGGCCTGCTCGACGGCCGCCCCGCCACCACGCACTGGATGTACGCGCCCACGCTCGCCAAACGCTATCCCTCGGTCCATGTGGACCCGCGTGAGCTCTTCGTCGACGACGGGGACGTCCTCACCTCGGCGGGCACCGCCGCCGGAATCGACCTCTGCCTGCACGTGGTGCGCACCGACCACGGCACCGAGGCGGCGGCGGCGCTGGCCAGGCGGCTGGTGGTGCCGCCCCGGCGGTCGGACTGGCAGACAGGCCAGCGCCACCTGGACAGGTCTTTACCGGAGGAGATCGGCGCCGACCCGCTGGCCGAGGTCGTCGCCTGGGCGCTGGAGCACCTGCACGAGCAGTTCGACGTAGAGGCGCTGGCCGCGCGCGCCTACATGAGCCGGCGCACCTTCGACCGGCGGTTCCGGTCGCTGACCGGCAGCGCCCCGCTGCAGTGGCTGATCACCCAGCGGGTGCTCCAGGCGCAGCGGCTGCTGGAGACCTCCGACTACTCCGTCGACGAGGTCGCCGGGCGCTGCGGCTTCCGCTCCCCGGTGGCGCTGCGCGGCCACTTCCGGCGGCAGCTGGGCTCCTCCCCCGCGTCGTACCGGGCCGCCTACCGGGCCCGCCGGCCGCAGGACGAGCCCGACCGTCCGGTGCCCGCGCCGGAGCTGCCGGCGCTGCGCCGCGGGCCGGTGTCGCAGATCCTGGCCGCGCCGGGCAAGGGCGATCCGGAGACGTATACGGCCCGCGTTCCGGAGCAGCCGGCCCGGCCCGAGATCGCGGAGACCTCCGGCAGCGGGGGGCGGAGCAGGTTGCGGGCCGGACGCGGGCTGGGCGCCGCACTGCCGGGACCCCGTGATCGCCCCGTAGGGTGACCCGTATGAACGACCGGATGGTGTGGATCGACTGTGAGATGACCGGCCTGTCACTGGCGCATGACGCGCTGGTCGAGGTGGCGGCGCTGGTCACCGACTCGGAACTCAATGTGCTCGGTGAGGGGGTGGACGTGGTGATCCGCCCTCCCGCCGAGGCGCTGGAGTCGATGCCGGACATCGTCCGGCAGATGCACACCGCCTCCGGGCTGCTGACCGAGCTGGACGCCGGGGTGACGCTCGCCGAGGCGGAGAAGGTGGTCATGGAGTACGTGCGCAAGCATGTGCGCGAGCCGCGGAAGGCCCCGCTGTGCGGGAACTCGGTCTCCACCGACCGCGGCTTCCTCGCCCGTGACATGCCGGACCTGGAGCAGCACCTGCACTACCGGATCGTGGACGTCTCCTCGATCAAGGAGCTCTCCCGGCGCTGGTACCCCAGGGCGTACTTCAACAGCCCCGAGAAGAACGGCAACCACCGGGCGCTGGCGGACATCCGGGAGTCCATCGCGGAGCTGCGCTACTACCGTGAGGCGGTCTTCGTGCCGGCCCCCGGCCCGGACACCGACACCGCCCGCGCCATCGCCGCGAAGTACGTCCTGCCCGCCGGGAAGCAGGGCGACAAGCACGCCCACTGACCCGCAGGACCCGGCCGCCCGGTAATCGGGCGCGACCACCCCTCCCGACCCTGTACACTTTTTCAGGCGGCGCCACCCCAGCAGGGAAAAGCGCCGCTCACGGTGGGTGTAGCTCAGCTGGTAGAGCACCTGGTTGTGGTCCAGGATGCCGCGGGTTCGAGTCCCGTCACTCACCCTCTCGGAAGAAGGCCGCCGACCTGCGAAAGCAGGGAGGCGGCCTTCTTCATGCGCGGGGATCGTCGCACACCCCGGAGCAGCGGGGCGGCAGGCGGCAGCCGGTGGACCGCGGCCGGTGGACGCCCCCGCGAACCATGCCGTTCCCGGCGAAAACGACACCGGCGGTGAAGTCGCCGTGGCGCCCCGGGCCGGCACACGGCGTGACCGCGTGGCCGGCGGTGATTGTCTTGTTCCGGTCCGGTGATTTGACAGTGCCGTTCCTGACCGGTGATGACCGCCTCTGGTCCCCGCAGTTCCGAGCCGGGGCGGCCGGCGCGGGCGCGGTCCTTGCGTCCACAACTTCAACATCCGCGCCCCCGTACCCGGCGGGTGCGCGGCGGGCCGGCACTTGTCCTGTCCGGGCTGGGTCTCTAGGGTGTCCCCGTCTTCCCGTCCGTCACACGTCCACACCGGTTTTTCCTGGCATGCCGTCACCGACCGGCGCTGAACAGGCAGTTGTCCGTTCGAGTCTCGAAATCGGCGAGGCGCCAACTGGCCAGTGTGGAACAACTTATTGACGGGGATGTACGGCGCTTGTAAACATCAGCCTGCTAGAGAGCGCTCTCAGGTGAACGCTCCAGCCTCCATCACGGACCCCCACCCGGTTGAGGAGAACACATGTCAGGCAGCACGGCCTCTCTGGTGCGCCGACGGCACGGGACCGACAGATCCCGGCCGTTTCTGATCCTCGCAGTGCTGATCGCCCTGGTGGCGGGCATCGCGCTCGTCGTGACCTCGCAGTCCCCGGCCCGCGCGGCCGGCACGCTGCTGTCGCAGGGCAAGCCCGCCACCGCCTCGTCCACCGAGAACGCGGGCACGCCCGCCTCCGCGGCGGTCGACGGCAACACCGGCACCCGCTGGTCCAGCGCCGCCGCGGACCCCCAGTGGCTCCAGGTCGACCTCGGATCGACCCAGACGATCTCCCAGGTGACGCTGAACTGGGAGACGGCGTACGGCAAGGCGTTCAAGATCCAGACGTCCGCCAACGGCACCGCCTGGACCGACATCTACTCCACCACCACCGGCACCGGCGGCACCCAGAACCTGACCGTAAACGGTTCCGGTCGCTATGTCCGGGTCTACGGGACCACCCGCGGCACGCAGTACGGCTACTCGCTGTGGGAGTTCCAGGTGTACGGCGGCAGCGGCCCCACCCAGCCGGCCGCCTGCCCGACCGACAACGCGGCGCTGAACCGCACCGCCGCCGCCTCGTCCACCGAGAACGCGGCCTCGCCCGCCTCCGCGGCGGTCGACGGCAACACCGGCACCCGCTGGTCGAGCGCCTTCAGTGACCCGCAGTGGCTGCAGGTGGACCTCGGTTCCTCGCAGCAGGTCTGCGGCGTCGGACTGAACTGGGAGGCGGCGTACGCCACCGCCTTCAAGATCCAGACCTCGGACAACGGGACCAGCTGGACCGACATCTACTCCACCACCACCGCGACCGGCGGCACCCAGAACCTGACCGTCACCGGCACCGGCCGGTACGTGCGGTTCTACGGCACCGCCCGCGCCACCGCGTACGGCTACTCCCTGTGGGAGTTCCAGGTGCACGTGGTCGGCGGCGGCTCAGGCGGGACGACCGGCGGCACCACCACCCCGCCCCCGGACGACTTCTGGGGCAGCACCGGTGACATCCCGGCGGCGCACAACGTGATGGAGCTGAAGATCCTCAACCGGACCAACGGCCAGTACCCGGACAGCCAGGTGTACTGGAGCTTCAACGGTGAGGTGCACTCCATCGCGGAGCAGCCGTACTTCGACATGCCGGCGAACTCGTCGGGCCGGATGTACTTCTACCTGGGCTCGCCGAACAGCCAGTACTACGACTTCATCGAGTTCACCATCGGCCCGAACGTCTTCAACGGGAACACCACCCGGGTCGACGCCTGGGGTCTGCCGCTGGCGATCCGGCTGCACACCCACGACGGCCAGGACGTACAGCTCGGTGACAGCCAGGACCTGTTCAACCAGAGCCGGGAAGCCACCTTCGCGCAGTTCCAGGCGGCCGTGCCGCAGCAGTTCAAGGTGCTGGCCCAGACGCAGGCCCCGTACCGGATCATCGCCCCGGGCAGCGACCCGAGCTTCCGGGAGGGCGGCGCCAACGCCAACTACTTCACGGCGTACGCCAATTCGGTCGGCGTCAACGAGCCCACCTCGAACATCTTCGGCTGCGCCGGTTCGCTCGGCGCCGACCCGAACATGTGCGCGGCGCTCAACCGGCATACCGCCAACCTCCCGGCGGCCCAGCAGCAGGACCCGACGAAGTTCTACTCGGGCGACCCCGCCAACTGGTACGCGAAGTTCTGGCACGACCACGCGATCAACCACCTCGCCTACGGGTTCCCCTACGACGACGTGGCCGGCCAGGCCGCGTACGCCTCGGTGCAGAACCCGCAGTGGATGGAGATCGCCGTCGGCTGGTAACCCCTGATCCGTCTCCCCCCGATCCCCCCACAAAGAACCGCCGGGGGCGGGCCGCAGGCACACTCCACGTGCCGGCGTCCCGCCCCCGGCGGCATGTCCGGGCTCGGGTGGGCGTCGGGGTTCCGGGCTCGGGTTCCCGTCGGGGTTCCTCTCGGCTTTCCGGTCAGAGTTCCAGCCAGCCGGACCCGGTGTGCCAGTGGCGGCCGGCGCGCAGGTGGGCGGTGATGGCGCGCTCCAGGGTGGTGCGGGCCGGGAGTCCGGCGAGCGGGAGTGCGGGGTCGCCGAAGACGAAGGTGAGGGGGGCGTCGTCGTCGGGGGCGGGGTCGGGGGCGCCGAGGTGGAACAGCCGCTGGAAGGCGAGGATGTTGGAGGTGGGTGCCAGGTACTCGGCGAGCTGGGGGTCGAGCAGCCAGGAGTAGCAGGCGGCCACCGTGTACGGCTCGTCGGGGAAGTGGCGGGGGAAGAAGGCCCGGGCGGCGGCGAGGGAGGCCGCGCAGCCCTCGGCGGTGAGCGGGCCGCGGAAGTCGGGGATGTGGATCAGCAGTACGGGGTCGCCGGGGCGGGCCGCGAGGGTACGGGCCATCGTGCCGCCGAGCCGGGCGCGTTCGAACTGGAGGCGGCCCAGCTGGTGCAGGGTGCCGCGGAAGGCACGCAGCAGCCAGCGGGGGTGCAGCACGCCGGGGACGCCGTACCGGCGCCGGTGCAGGGCGACATGGCGGCCGACGTCGGCGAGGGTGCGGCGGGCGGTCGCCGCGGGGATGCCGTGCGCCCGGTGGTAGTCCTGGGTGTACGGCAGCGTGCCGATCAGCGTGAAGAGGGTGAACCAGTGTGCGCCGGCGCCGAGTTGGGCCGGCAGCACGGGGAGGTCGGGGCCCAGCGCGGGCCCGCCGCCGGGGCCACCGTGCGGGCGGCCCATGTCCCGTACCGCCAGCGCCACACAGCGGGCCAGCAGCTCCGGCAGGACCCCGTCCGCGTCCAGTTCGCCGCGCGCGGCGAGCACGGGGTTGATGTCGTCCGGGGCCAGGCCCAGATCGAGCAGCACATCCGCGAGTTCGGCCCCCCGCGGCAGCCGCACCTCCACGGCGGCGGCGTCAGCGGTCTCCAGACCGCGCACCCAGGCGCCGAGTTCGGGGTCCGCGAGCAGCACTTCCCGGGTCTGCGCCATGCCCGCACCTTAACCCGGGCGCCGGACCGCAGTGGGCGTCCGGCGCCCGAGGTCTCCCCGGCCGGGTCGGCGGGGGCGGGTCTGCCGGGATGGTGCTACATCGGGTCGCAGGGCTTCGCCACGCTCGCGGTGGCGCTGGTGATGACCTCGTCGAGCCGGTCCCGGGTGGCGATCAGGTCGCGGATCTGGCCCTCGATGCGTTCCCGCTCGGCGGCCAGCCGCACGAGCAGTTCCGGTGACGCCTCGCCGGTCACGACGCACGGCATGAGCTGGAGGATCGACTTGCTGGCCAGCCCCGCGGAGTAGAGCTGCTGGATCAGCCCGACCCGGACGACCGCGGCCTCCGGGTACGTGCGCTGCCCGCTGGGGCTGCGCTCGGACGTCAGCAGCCGCTGCTCCTCGTAGTAGCGCAGGGCGCGGGTGCTCACGCCGGTCTTGGTGGCGAGTTCGCCGATGCGCATCGGGTCCTCCTCGTGGGGCACGGAACGCGGGGCACAGATCCTCGCCGCGGAGCGTAGGGCACGGAACACCGCACTTGCCTTTGACGTCAACGTCAGGTTTTAGCGTAGTCCCTGTACGGCGGACGAGCACTTCCTCCCCTTTTGCCCAGGAGCTCACCATGAGAATTTCCGGTTCCACCGCTCTGGTCACCGGCGCCAACCGCGGCCTCGGACGTCACTTCGCGCAGCAGCTGCGGGAGAGGGGCGCGGCGAAGGTGTACGCGACGGCCCGCCGCCCGGAGCTCGTCGATCTGCCGGGCGTGGAGGTGCTGCGCCTCGACATCACCGACCCGGCTTCGGTGGCCGCGGCTGCCGAAGCCGCGCCGGACGTGACCTTGCTGGTGAACAACGCCGGCATCTCCACCGACACGAATCTGCTCACCGGTGACCTGGAGAGCATCCGCCGCGAAATGGAGACGCATTTCTACGGCACCCTGCACATGGTCCGCGCCTTCGCGCCCGTGCTGGCCGGCGGCGGGGCGATCCTCAACGTCCTCTCGGCGCTCTCCTGGTTCTCCTTCGACGGGACCAACGCCTACGGGGCGGCCAAGGCGGCCGAGTGGAGTCTGACCAACGGCGTCCGTCTCGAACTCGCGGGCCAGAAAACCCTGGTGACGGGGCTGCACCTGGGGGCCGCGGACACCGACATGGCGGCGGGCTACGAGGGCGCGAAGGAGGACCCCGCGGATGTCGTGCGAGCGGCGCTCGACGGCGTCGAGAAGGGGCAGCTGGAAGTGGTCGCCGACGAATGGAGCGCCCATGTGAAGGCGTCCCTGTCCGCCGACCCGGCGCTCTTCTACACGCAGTTGGCGTAAGGCCGGCGCGAACCGGCACCCGGCGGCCGGGAGAACCGGCCGCCGGGTGAAGCCGGGCCGCCGGACAGCCGGGCCGGGCCGCCGGGAGAAGCGGGGCCGCCGGGTGAAGCCCGACCGCCGGGTGAAGCTACACCGAGTCCCGCTGGACCAGCTCGGTGGCCAGCACCACATGACGCCGTACCGACGCCCGTTCGGCGATCTCCTCCAGCAGGACCCGGGCCATCGTGCGGCCCATCTCCTCGGTCGGCTGGCGCACCGAGGTCAGGGCCGGGTCCATGTGGCGGGCGATGGCGGAGTCCTCGAAGCCGACCAGCGCGACGTCGTCCGGCACCCGGCGGCCGAGTTCCCGCAGCACCGCCCGGGCGCCCGCCGCCATGAGGTCGGAAGCGGCGAAGACACCGTCGATGTCCGGGGTACGGGCCAGGAGTTCGCGCATCGCCCGGCGCCCGCCCTCCTCGGTGAAGTCGCCGCCGGCCACCAGCGCCTCGGTGGGCGCGATCCCGGCCTCCGCCACCGCCTGGTGGTAGCCGTCCAGGCGCGAGCGGGCGACATACATGTCGTGCGGCCCGGTGATGGTGGCGACCCGGCGGCGCCCGCGGGCGATCAGGTGGGCGACCGCCGCCCGCGCGCCGCCGACGTTGTCCGCGTCGACGTAGGAGACCGATTCCAGGTCGCTGCGGCGGCCGTTGAGGACCGCCGGCATCTCCAGCTCCTCCAGCAGGTCGGGCAGCGGGTCGTCCTCGTGCACCGAGACCAGCAGCACGCCGTCCACCCGGTGGGCGGTGAGGTACTGGGCGAAGCGGGAGCGCTCCTTGGGCGTACGGATCAAGGTGAGCAGCAACTGCATGTCGGTGTCGGCGAGTTCGGCGCCGATACCGCGGATGATGTCGGAGAAGTAGGGCTCGGCGAAGAGCCGGGTCTCCGGCTCGGGGATGACCAGGGCGATGGCGTCGGTCCGGTTGCCGGCCAGCGCGCGGGCCGCCCGGTTGGGCACGTATCCCAGCTCCGCGACGGCGGCCTCGACCGCGGCCTTCGCCCGGTCGCTGACCCGCGGCGAGCCGTTGATCACCCGGGAGACCGTACCGCGTCCCACTCCGGCACGGACGGCCACCTCTTCCAGGGTGGGCCGTCCGCTGTGCCGCCCGTTCATGGCCACTTCCGCCTCCTGCTGGCTTCCTGTCGCGCCACCATAGCGCTCGGTCCTGGCCCGTCCGCGGGCGCTTGAGAGCGCTCCCACGATACAAGCCCCTGGTCGCCGCGCCGCTCGGCGGCGGACCCGCGGCCCCGCGGTGACCGGCCGCATCCGTTCAAGAAGTAACATCCACTCCGCCGCGGACACGTTCCGGCAACGAATTCGACTTCACGTCTTGACACTGGGGCCTCTCAGGCGTGAATGTTCCGGAAAGCCTAATGGGAGCGCTCCCACACGGTTCCCACCCAAACCCTCTCGCTTCGCCCGTCCGAGCCCCCCTTCCGGGGACTCGCGGGGGACTTCCGTACCACCCGCACGCCAGACCCACCCTGACAAGGAGAGTGGAATGCGCACTTCCGGCAGAACCCGCAAGGCCGCCGTCATCGCGGTCGCGGGTCTCGCAGCCTGCGCGACCCTGATCACCGGCTGCAGCAGCGACAGCAAGGACTCCGGCAGCGGAGACGGCGGCAAGTCCTCCGCGAACGAGAAGATCACGCTGCACATCGGCGACTTCGGCTCGTTCGGCTACGACGACAAGACCGGCGCCAAGCTCTTCTCCGAATACCACGCGCTGCACCCGAACATCACCATCGTCGAGGACAACGTCTCGGACAGCGGGGCGTACTGGAACTCCCTCAAGCTGCACCTCACCCAGAACAGCGGTCTCGACGACATCCAGGCGATCGAGATCGGCTTCGTCGCCAACGCCACCCAGCCGCAGTACGCCTCGAAGTTCGTGGACTTCAAGACCGTCAAGGGCTTCAACGCCGGTGACTGGCTGGACTACAAGGAGAAGGAAGCCACCACCACCGACGGCAAGATCATCGGCGTCGGCACCGACGTCGGCCCGACCGCGATCTGCTACCGCAAGGACCTCTTCCAGCAGGCCGGACTGCCCACCGACCGGGACAAGGTCGCGGCGCTGTGGGCGGGCGACTGGAGCAAGTTCGTCGACGTCGGCAAGCAGTTCAAGGCGAAGGCGCCCGCCGGAGTGGCCTTCACCGACTCGGCGAGCGGCCTGTTCAACGCGGTACTGGCCAGCCAGACCCAGCAGTACACCGATGACAGCGGCAAGCTCATCTACGACACCAGCACCGGTGTGCAGACGGCCTGGAACCTGTCCGCCCAGGCGGTGCAGGAGGGGCTGACCGCGAAGCTCCAGCAGTTCGACGCGAACAACACCTGGAGCGCCGCCTTCAAGACCAACAAGTTCGCCACCCTCGCCTGCCCGAGCTGGATGATCGGTCAGGTCGCGGACAACTCCGGTCCGGCGAACAAGGGCAAGTGGGACATCGCCCAGCCGCCGCAGGCCGGCAACTGGGGCGGTTCCTTCCTGGCGGTGCCCAAGTCCGGCAAGCACGTGGCCGAGGCCACCGCGCTGGCCCAGTGGCTGACCGCCGCTCCCCAGGAGGTCAAGGTCTTCCAGAAGTTCGGCAACATCCCGTCGAACAAGGCCGCGCTGAGCGACCCGGCGGTGCTGAACACCACCAACGACTACTTCCCCGGCACCCCGGTCGGCAAGATCTTCACCGCCACCGCCAATGACATCAAGCCGGCCCCGATCGGCCCGAACGACAGCCTGGTGAAGGACACCATCACCCAGAACGGGCTGCTCGACATGGAACAGCGCGGGACCTCGAAGGACAAGGCCTGGTCGAACGTCCAGGCCCAGGTCAAGGACAAGGTCGGCGAGTAATACCGACCAGCGGTACGGGCCGCCCGGCAGAGCCTTGGCCACCTGCCGGGCGGCCCGTGACGAGCACGGCACCACCACCCTCGCCCGCTCCCCTACCGGAAGGACGCCCCCGTGGCCACCTCCGTCAGGGCGGCGTCCGACGGCCGCGCCCCAGCCGGCTGGCGCACCAAGCTGTTCCGGCTGGACACCAAAGCGTCGCCGTACGCGTACATCGCCCCTTTCTTCCTCTGCTTCGCCGCCTTCGGGCTCTTCCCGCTGATCTACACCGGCTGGCTCTCCCTCAACCGGGTGCAGCTCGGTACCAGCGCCCACTGGGTCGGCTTCCAGAACTACACCGACCTGTGGGACAACCAGTTCTTCTGGACCGCGCTGCGCAACACCTTCACGCTGGGCCTGATCTCCACCGTGCCGCAGCTGATGATGGCGCTGGGCCTGGCCCACCTGCTCAACTACAAGCTGCGGGCCCGCGGTTTCTTCCGGGTGGCGGTCCTCGCGCCGTACGCCACCTCGATCGCGGCGGCCTCGCTGGTGTTCGTCCAGCTCTTCAACCCCGACTACGGGATGATCAACCAGTTCCTCGGGCACGTCGGTATCGACCCGGTGGAGTGGTCGTCCTCCAAGTGGCCCGCGCAGATCGCCATTTCGTCGATCGTGACCTGGCGCTGGACCGGCTACAACGCACTGATCTACCTGGCCGCCATGCAGGCGGTGCCGGCCGATCTGTACGAGGCGGCGGCGCTCGACGGTGCCTCGCGCTGGCGGCAGTTCATCAGCGTGACGATCCCGTCGATCCGGCCGACGATCTTCTTCACCATCATCGTCTCGACCATCGGCGCCACCCAGCTCTTCGGTGAGCCGCTGATCTACGGCGGCAACAGCAGTTCGGGCGGCTCGGCCCACCAGTACCAGACGCTGAGCCTCTACATGTACGACAAGGGCTGGCAGGTCGGCGAGCTCGGCCAGGCGTCCGCGGTGGCCTGGGTGATGCTG
The DNA here is from genome assembly GCF_036227265.1 of Streptomyces sp. NBC_01476. Taxonomy (NCBI): domain Bacteria; kingdom Bacillati; phylum Actinomycetota; class Actinomycetes; order Kitasatosporales; family Streptomycetaceae; genus Streptomyces; species Streptomyces sp. NBC_01476. The sequence continues at coordinate 2,781,655 of NZ_CP109446.1, forward strand.
CTGATCCTGCTGCTCATCGGCGCGGTCCAGCTCTTCGTGCTGCGGACGAACAACCGCCGGAAGCTGGGAGGCTGACCGATGGCACAACTCACCCAGCCGGTACGGCCGTCCGGTCAGAGCCGGTCCGCCGCCACCGCCGAGAAGCCGCGCCGTTTCCGGCTGCGGGCCGGGGGCGCGGGCAAGCAGCAGAACGGCGGCCCGGTCGCGTACGGGTTCTTGATCCTCGCCGCGCTGGTCTCGCTCTTCCCGCTGTACTGGACGGTGGTGGCGGCCTCGCACACCGACACCGACATCGTCACCCCGCCGACGCCGCTGCTGCCCGGCAGCCATCTGATCGACAACCTGAAGATCGTCTGGGACCAGGTCGACATGACCACGGCCCTGATCAACTCCACGATCGTGGCGGGCTGTGTGGCCTTCAGTACGGTCCTGTTCGCCACGCTGGCCGGATTCGCCTTCGCCAAGCTGGAGTTCCGCGGCCGCAATGCGCTGCTGACGATCGTGGTGGCGACCATGACCATCCCGCCGCAGCTCACCGTGATCCCGCTCTACCAGATCATCACCAACGTGGGCTGGGTCGGCCACATCCAGTCGGTGATCCTGCCGTCGCTGGTGGCGGCCTTCGGCGTCTTCTTCATGCGGCAGTTCCTCGCCGAGGCGCTGCCGGTGGAGCTGGTCGAGGCGGCCCGGGTGGACGGGGCGCACTCGCTGCGGATCATCTGGCACGTGGTGTTCCCGATCGCCCGGCCGGCCATGGCGGTGCTCGGGATGCTGGTCTTCGTGCAGTCCTGGAACGACTTCTTCTGGCCCTTCATCGCCCTCAACCAGCAGAACCCGACGGTGCAGGTGGCGCTGGCCGGGCTCGGCTCCGGCGACCACACCATCGACCACGCGGTGGTCGTCACCGGCGCCCTGGTGGCGACGCTGCCGCTGCTGCTGGTCTTCGCCGTGCTCGGCAAGCAGATCGTCGGCGGCATCACCGCGGGCGCCGTCAAGAGCTGAGCCACCGGTGCCCGCGCCCTCTTCCCCCGACGACCCCCTGATTCCCCTGGAGTCCCCCGTCATGACAGCTGTCCGTTCCGAGAGCACGGAACTCTCCACGAGCCCGGGCTCGCTCCGTTTTCCCCCTGGCTTCGTCTGGGGGGCGGCCACCGCCGCTTACCAGATCGAGGGCGCCGCGGCCGAGGACGGCCGCACCCCCTCGATCTGGGACACCTTCAGCCACACCCCCGGCCGGGTGCTCAACGGCGACACCGGTGACATCGCGGCCGACCACTATCACCTCTTCCGCGACGACGTCGCGCTGATGTCCGACCTGAACCTGGGCGCGTACCGCTTCTCGGTCTCCTGGTCCCGGGTGCAGCCGACCGGGCGCGGTCCCGCCGTCCAGCGCGGCCTGGACTTCTACCGGCAGCTCGTCGACGAGCTGCTGGCGCGCGGCATCACCCCGGTGGCCACCCTCTACCACTGGGACCTGCCGCAGGAATTGGAGGACGTCGGCGGCTGGACGGTACGGGACACCACCGAGCGGTTCGCCGAGTACGCGGGCATCGTGGCCGGCGCGCTGGGCGACCGGGTGCCGTACTTCACCACCCTCAACGAGCCCTGGTGCTCGGCGTTCCTCGGCTACGGCTCGGGGGTGCACGCGCCCGGCCGGACCGAGCCGGAGTCGGCGCTCAAGGCCGCGCACCACCTCAACCTGGCGCACGGCAAGGCGATCGGCGTGCTGCGTTCGGTGCTGCCCGCCACCGCGCAGACCTCGATCACCCTCAACCTGCACCAGGTCAGGGCGGTTTCCACCTCGCCGGCCGACCTGGACGCGGCCCGCCGGATCGACGCGGTCGGCAACCGGGTCTTCCTCGGACCGATCCTGTCCGGTGAGTACCCGGCCGACCTGCTCGCGGACACCGGGCACCTGGTGGACTGGGAGGGGCTGGTCCGGGACGGGGACCTGGCGGAGATCTCCCGGCCCATCGACCTGCTGGGCATCAACTACTACACGCCGACGCTGGTTTCCGACGGCCGTGAGCAGGGCGACGGCGCCGAGCTGACCCGTAACGACGGCCACGGCGCCAGCGACTACTCCCCGTGGCCGGGCTCCGAGCACGTGGCCTTCCACCTGTCGCCCGGTGAGACCACCGCGATGCGCTGGGCGGTGGACGCCACCGGTCTGTACGACCTGCTGATGCGGGTCAAGCGGGAACACCCGGACCTGCCGATGATGGTCACCGAGAACGGCGCCGCCTACGACGACTACGTCTCGCCCGAGGGCGCGGTCAACGACCCGCAGCGCATCGCCTATCTGCAGGGGCACCTGTCGGCGGTGCACCGCGCGCTGACCGAAGGCGCCGACGTCCGGGGCTACTTCCTGTGGTCGCTGATGGACAACTTCGAGTGGTCCTACGGCTACAGCAAGCGCTTCGGCGCGGTCTACGTGGACTTCTCCACGCAGCGGCGGATTCCGAAGCGCAGCGCCCACTGGTACGCGTCGGTGGCCCGCGAGAACGTCCTTCCGGATCTCCCGCAGGAGGACGGGAAGTCCTGAAGGGACGGAAAAAGGAGCGGTACGGCAGTCCGAGGGTGCTGCCGTACCGCTCCGCGCTCCTCTCCCGTGGGGGGGAGAGAGGAACGGTCCTTCCGCAGTGGTCTGTTGGGAGGTGCCGGCCGGGTGCCGGCCGGGTGCCGACTGGTGCCGCCCGGTGCCGGCCGGGTGTCAGCCGGGTGTCAGCCGGGTGTCAGCTGGTGTAGGCGGCGAACGCCTGGGAGAACGCGCCGGCGCTCTGGACGATCGAACTGCACGAGGCGTCGGCCCAGCTCTGCGCGCCGCCCGCGCAGCTCTTGTCCCGGGTCGCGGACCACATCGACAGCCAGGCCAGGTGCTTGGTCCTGGCGAAGTCCACCAGCTGGGTGGCGTCGGCGACGGTGAACGTCTCGGTGCTGACGTCATTGAGGCCGATCATCGGGGTGACCGCGATCTTGCTCCAGGCCGCCGCGTCGGAGAGCCCGAGCACGCCCTTGACCTGGGCCTGGGTCGCGGTGGCGCCGTCGATCGCGTACTGGCCCATGTCACCGCTGAACGAGGACCCGTAGTCCATCGCCATGATGTTGACCGCGGTCACGTCCACGCCGTTGCTCTTGGCGTTGGAGAGCAGATTGATGCCGTCCTGGGTGAGGCCAGTGGGCATCGCCGGCAGGGTGTACGAGACCTGGAGTCCGCTGTGGCTGCGCTGGAGCTGGGCGATGGCCTGGGCGCGGCGGGTATTGGCGGCGGCGTCCGGCAGGGCGCCGCCCTCGACGTCGAAGTCCACCTTGGTCAGTTTGTACTGGTCGATCACCTTGCCGTACGCGCTCGCCAGGTCGGCGGACGAGGAGCAGGCCGCGGCCAGTTCCGTACCGTTGGCACCGCCGAAGGAGACCCGCACATCGCCGCCGGCCGCCCGGACCGCGCCGATCTGCGCGGCCACCGCGTCGCTGTTGAGGTCGGAGACGCCGCCCCACTTGGGGGTGCAGCCCCCGCCGGAGATGACGAAGGCGAGGTTGAACTGCTTCACCCCGTTGGCGCTCATCGCACCGGTGAGGTTGTAGGCGGGGTAGAGCGAGGTGTCGACGTACGGCGCGAAGCCGCCGGAGGCCGTGGCGCCGCTGCCCCCGGTGGGGGTCGGGGTGGGCGTCTGGGTGGGGGGCTGGGTCGGCGGTCGCGTCGGCTGCTGGGTCGGCGGCTGAGTCGGGGGCTGGGTGGGCTGCTGCGTCGGCGTCCGGGTGGGCGTGGGCGTCGCGGTCGCCGTCGGGTGGCCGGTGGGGGTGGGCGTCGGCCCGTCGGAGACCGAGCACTTCACGTTGTTGATCAGGCAGTTCACCGGGTCCGCGGCCTTCGAGGAGGCGTGGGTGACAAAGCCGATCTGCGCGGTGCCGCCGGGGGCGATGGTGCGGTCCCAGCCGGCCGGGGTGACGGTCACGGTCTGCCCGGAGACGGTGAAGTCGCCGTTCCACAGCGAGCTGATGGTGGTGCCGGACGGCAGGTCGAACGTCAGCGTCCAGCCGTTCAGCGCGGTGGAGTTGGAGTTGCTGATGTCGTACTGCCCGGTGTAGCCGGTCGACCAGTCACTGGTCTTGGAGTACGCGGCACCGACCGTCGCGGCACTCGCGGACCCGGCGAGGACGAAGCCGCCGGCGATGGTCGCGGCGACGACGGTGACACCGCCGATGAGTTGCACCTTGCGGCTGGGACGGCGCCGATGGGTTGTTGCCATAGGGGTGTGCCTGCCTCGTACTCGGGGTCTGCGGGGTTGATCCGCGGCACGACGCTAGCCCCCGCCGAACGGACAAATGCCCGGTCGGGGGCAGTGGGGCAGCTTCTTATGGCGGGCTTAAGGGAGCGAAAGGAAGGGCTTAATGGAGCCGGGCCCCGCGGGGGTTTCCCGGCCTCCGCGGGGTGCTGGGCGCCGGCCCGGGTCAGCTCTTCTTCGCGTTGTCCAGATGGGCGAAGACCACCACGTTGTCCTTGTAGTCCTGCTTCTGGTGGTCGAAGGTGCCGCCGCAGGTGATGATCCGCAGCTGGGCGTCGGGGGTGTCGCCGTAGACCCGCTGGTCCGGGAAGTCGTTCTTGGCGAAGGTCTCCACCGAGTCGATGGTGAAGTGCGCGACGCTGCCGTCCGCGCGGCTGACGTCCACGCCGCCACCGGGCTTGAGCAGCGAGAGCAGGAGGAAGACGGCGGGGCCGGTCTTGGTGTCCACGTGCCCCGCGACGATGGAGTTCCCGCGTTCACCGGGGGTCGGGCCGTCGGCGTACCAGCCGACGAGGTTGACGTTGTTCACCGGCGGTGCCTCCAGCCGGCCGTCCGAGCCGAGGGCCAGCTTGGTGAAGGGGGCGTTGACGCCGATGGACGGGATGGACAGCCTGGTGGGCTCCGACCGGTCCATCGCCGGGGAGACGACGGGCGGGGCGGTACTGGGCAGCGGTCCGCTGGACCCGGGCGCCGGAGCGGCGGCGGACACCCCGGCGCTCACCGGTGCCTGGCCGTCCGCGTGCGTCACCGAGTTGTACATCAGGAAGCCGCCGACCAGGACCGAGGCGGCGGCCCACCGCAGCACCCGCGTCCGGGGATCACGTACGGGTGGACGCGGTGCGGACTGCTCGGGCATGGGTGGCGCTGCCTTTCGTCTGCCCGGCACGGCCGGCCGGGTTCGTGGTGGTGCGGGGTCGGGACACTGCAGAAGCGGGGTGGGGACGGTGCAGAAGCGGATTCAGGAGCGGGTTCAGTACCGGGTTCAGTAGCGGGTTCGCAGCAGGTCCGGAGGGGTGCCGCGGTGGTGCGGGCCGGCCGGAGCCGGAGCGGCGTGGCCACCGCCGGAGAACGGTGGCCACGCCGTGACCTGCGGCGGCCCGCTCCCGGCAGAGCCCGGGGTGGGGGCCGGACGCCGGAGGCGGGTTCCGCAGGGCGGGCCCGTCGGGCCCTCGGGTCGCACGCGGTGTGTCAGGGGCACCGCGGGCGACCCGCGTCAGATCGGTCAGACCGCGGCGGTCGCGCCCGTGGAGTTGCCGCGGCGGCGCAGCACCCACGCGCCGGCGCCGAGGCCGCCGAGCAGGAGCACCGAGCCGGCCGCCAGGCCGCTGCCGCCGCCGACGGCGAGGCCGCCGCCGCCGGTGTGCATGCCGCCGTGCGGCTTCTTCCACTCGCCGCTCTCGCCCGCCTCCGAGGAGCTCGAGGAACCCGAGGTGCTCGGCTTGTCGCCCTTCTGCCAGTCGCCGCCCTCGTGCGAGGTGCTGCCGGAGCCGGAGGACTGCGAGGAGGACGAGGAGGACGAGGACCCGCTCGGGTCGTAGGCGTTCACAGCGCCGGTGGCGTGCGCGGCCGGGGCGGCGAAGGCGAGGCAGGCGGTGAGGGCGGCGCCGGCCAGGAGGGAGCGAGCAGTACGCATGGGGACGATTCCTTCCGTCGCTACGTGCACCGGTCGGCAGGAGGCCGGCCCTGAGAAGCGCAGTGGCGACGTGCTCACCGTGCGTGACTCCTGGCACTCGTGCCACCGGAGAGGGCCGCCAGGGGCACGGGTTGCGCCCTTCGGGTGGCCGGAGACCCCCGGACAGGCCAACTCGCCGCCCCGGCAAGCGGCCCGACTGTCCGTCACCCGCTCGGACCGGACCGGCGGCACAGCCTTCACGAATGCGCCCACAGTGGTGATCACACGCAGTGCGCCGCCACGACTGAGAGGACGTCATGTCTTCGGAATTCCCTGATGCCACCCCCACCGGCCGCCGGACCCTGCTGCGCGCGATGACCGGCGGCGGCGCGCTGGCCGCGCTGACCCTGCCGGGCGCCGGGCCCGCCGCCGCGGCCACCACGACCAGCGGGGCCGGGGACGCCGACCCGTTCGTCCAGGACCGCTTCCGGCCCACCGGGCGGACCCGCGAGTACTGGGTGCAGGCCGACTCCTTCGCCCACAACGTGGCCCCGAACGGCTACGACGGCATGACCGGCATGCACTTCACCGCCGACCAGACGACGTATCAGGCGATCGGCTTCCGCGCCTACACCCGTGACTGGGGCCGCCCGTTGGCCGCGGATGAGGGACCGGACGGCGTCGGGGCGAACAGCGGTATCCCCGGTCCGGTGCTGCGCGGCAAGGTCGGCGACGTCATCAAGGTGCACTTCAAGAACAACGACACCCACTACAAGTGGCCGCACAGCATGCACCCGCACGGTGTCCGCTACGACCAGGACAGCGACGGCGGCTGGATGGCCGACGACCCCCAACGCCCGGGCACCGCAGTGCCGTTCGGCGGTACGTACACCTACACCTGGACCTGCACGCCCGGCTCGGTGGGCAGTTGGCCGTACCACGACCACGCGGCGCCGCAGAGCGTCGCGCAGGCGGGCACGGGGGCGGCAGCGGGCATGAGTGCAAGTGCGGGCGGGCACGGGGGCGGTGGCGGCCCGGTGATGGAAATCGGCGCGGAGCTCGGCCTGTTCGGGATGATCGCCGTCACCGGTGAGCAAACCCCGCCGGTCGACCGGGAGTTCGTGCTCTTCTTCCACGATGTGTCCGCCGCCGACGCGCCCTCGCTCGCCCAGGATGTCTCGCTGTGCAACGGCGGCGCCTTCGTCGACAACGCGGCGACCTTCACCGCCCGGCCCGGCGACCGGGTGCGCTGGCGGGTCGGCACGCTCGGCAACTCCTTCCACGTCTTCCACCTCCACGGGCACCGCTGGCGCACCGCCGACGGGTGGGTGGACTCCCAGGTGATCGGTCCTGCCACGACGCTGACCGTGGAGTATCTGGAGGACAACCCGGGTGACTGGATCTACCACTGCCATGTGCCGGGCCACATGATGCGCGGGATGGCCGGCCGCTACCGGGTCACCCGCTGAACCGGGTCCCGGCACGGCACCGGGCCGTACGCGGATCACGTACGGCCCGGCAACTCGCTCTCGGGGCGCCCGAGTTGAACCCCTCGCGGCTCAGCCGCGGCTCAGCACCCGCTCCAGCACCCCGCCGAGCGTGCCCTCGGGGTCGGGGTCGGCGCCCGTCGAGCGCCACGCCACGAATCCGTCCGGCCGGACCAGCACCGCTCCGTCGTCGCCCACCGCGTGCAGCCGGCCGAAGGCCGCTTCGTCCTCGGGACGCAGTTCCTGCCCGATGCCGTAGCACTCCAGCGGGATGCCGGTGCGTTCGGCGAGCAGCCGGCCCGCGGTCCGCCAGGCGTCACCCGCCGGGCCGCTGAGCAGGACGGGGTGGCGCTCGTAGAGGTCGAGGGTGGAGAGCCGTTCGCCGCCGCGCTGCACCCACAGGTGAGGAGCCCGCCCGCCAGGTGCGGCCACCGGGGTGAACTCCTCCGGGATGACCTCGTCCTGGGCCCCTTCGACCGCGCCGGCCGGATAGCGGTAGCCGAGCACCATCGCCATCATCCCGGGCTTCGGGCCGCCGGCCGGGCCGACGTCGTACCCCGGGTGGCGGTGTTCGGCCGAGCGGTCCGAGGCGCGGGCGGCGGTGGCCAGCGCGACCGGGCGCCGCTCGGCGTCGTAGCTTTCCAGCAGCCCGGACCCGGCCCAGCCGGCCAGCACCGCGGCGAGCTTCCAGGCGAGGTTGTGGGCGTCCTGGATACCGGTGTTGGAGCCGAAGGCGCCGGTCGGCGACATCTCGTGGGCCGCGTCGCCGGCCAGCAGGATGCGGCCCCTGCCGTACCGCTCGGCCACCCGCTCGGCGGCGTGCCACGGTGCCTTTCCGGTGATGTCGACCTCCAGGTCCGGCACTCCGGTGGCGGTACGGATCAGTTCGGTGCAGCGGTCGTCGGTGAAGTCCTCCAGGGTCTCGCCGTCGTCCGGGCGCCACGGGGCGTGGAAGACCCAGTCCTGCTCGTTGTCCACCGGCAGCAGAGCGCCGGGGCTCCGCGGGTTGGTCAGGTAGCAGACGATGAACCGCCGGTCGCCGACCGCGTCGGCGAGCCGCTTGGCGCGGAAGGTGATGCTCACGTTGTGGAAGAGGTCGCCCGGGCCGGTCATGGCGATGCCGAGACGCTCGCGGACCGGGCTGCGCGGACCGTCGGCGGCGATCAGGTAGCCGGCCCTGACCGTGCGCTCCTCGCCGGTCTCCCGGGAGCGGACGACGGCTGTCACTCCGTCGGCGTCCTGCTCGCAGGAAATCAGCTCGGTGCCGAAGCGGATGTCGCCGGTGAGCGAGCGGGCGTTGCGCAGCAGCACCGGTTCGAGGTCGTTCTGGCTGCACAGGCACCAGCCCGACGGGCTGATCCGCTCCAGCTTTCCGCCCGGGTCGATCTGCTTGAAAAGCCACTCCTGGTCGGCGCCCGTCAGGGTGTCGGCCTGCAGGATGCCGTGGTTCTCGGCCAGGACGGAGGCGGCGCCGCGGATCTGCGGCTCCACGCCGGCGCCGCGGAAAAGTTCCATGGTGCGGACGTTGTTGCCGCGCCCGCGGGGGTGGTGGGAGGTCCTGGAATGGCGCTCCACGAGCAGGTGCTCGACGCCGAGGCGCCCCAGGAACAGCGAAGCGGACAGGCCCACCAGGGAGCCGCCGGCGATCAGGACGGGCACACGCTCGTCGGTAGTGGGGGTCATGGTTTCTCTCTTCCCTGCCGGCCCGCCCCCGGGAGCCGGATGGCGGGGTCTTCACTCGCCCGCGTCACGCGCAGTGCGCGATACGTGCCCTTACGTGACCATTACGTTAGCCGAGCGAACCCTTCCGCATATGCGTGAGGCAAGCGCCGGTGCAGGGCCGACCCCGTACCCGAGAGGACCCCCCGTGACGACTCTGGACGACCGGCAGACCTCGCCGGCCCCCGCCGACCCCACCATCACCCGGCTGCGCGTCGTACTGCTGCTGGACGTCCTCGACGGCAGACAGGATGCCTTCCTGGCGGCGTACGAGCAGATCCGGCACCAGGTCGCGGCCGTTCCCGGGCACATCAGCGACCAGCTCTGCCAGTCGCTCGGCAACTCCTCGCAGTGGCTGATCACCAGCGAGTGGGAGGACAGCGAGTCCTTCCTGGAGTGGGTGGAGAGCGCCGCGCACATCAAGATGGTCGAGCCGCTGCACGGCTGTGTACGGGACACCACCTCGCTGCGCTTCGTGATCGCCGCCGAGACGCCGGCGGCCGGCGAGGTCAAGGCCCGTACCGCGCCGCGCAATCCAGGCGCCGGGCTCGACCCGCTGCCCGCCCCGCCGCTGTGCAGCGGCGGCGTGGTCCGGCACGCGATCACCTTCACGGTGAAGCCCGGCAGCGAGCCCGAGGTGGCGAAGATCCTGGCCGGCTACCAGTCGCCGCAGGCCCAGGTGGACGACTCCACCCGGCTGCTGCGGACCTCCCTTTTCCTGCACGGCAACCGGGTGGTGCGCGCGGTCGAGGTGGCTGGCGACCTCGGCAACGCCCTGCGGCACGTCGCCGCCCAGCCCGAGGTCAGGGCGGTGGAAGAGGCGATCAACCCGTACCTGGAAGAGCACCGGGACCTGACCGACGGCGCTTCGGCGCGGGCCTTCTTCGCCCGGGCCGCGCTGCCCGCCGTCGAGCACGTCGCGGCGGCCGGGCCCGCCGGCGACCTGGACCGGCACGCCTTCGTCCACACGGTGGTCCCGGCCGAGGGTCCGGCCGAGGCGCGCCGCCTCGCCGCCCTCGACGCGGAGGCCGCGGCCGAGGCCGGGCAGCCGCTGGTGTCCAGCACCGTCTTCCAGCGCGGCGACGTGCTGGTCCGGGTGGTGGACGTGCGGGCCGGCGCCGACGCCGGCGCGGTGGCCCGCGGCGGCCGGGCGATGACCCCGGTGACCGACCGCACTTCGGACGGCGCCGGTGACCACGGCGGCAAGGCCAGGTCCCCGCGGCGCTGAGCCCGGCGGCCGGCGCCGCCCGCTCCCCCGCCCCCTTGTACAGCGCCACCGTGCGCCCCCACCCCACGGAGCAGTCATGACCGATCGCACACCGCTCATCGTCCACCTCGACGACACCAGTCCCAACCGCCGCAGGGGCGGTGATCTGCGGGCCATGCTCACCCCGGCGACGGTCGGGTCGACCAGCGGTTTCATGGGGCTGGCGCTGATCGCGCCCGGTGACCGGATCGGCGAGCACTACCACCCGTACTCCGAGGAGTTCGTGTTCGTCGTCAGCGGCCGTCTGGAGGTCGACCTCGACGGGGTCAGCCACGAACTGCGGCCCGACCAGGGGCTGCTGATCCCGGTGGACGTACGGCACCGGTTCCGCAACGTCGGCGACACCGAGGCCCGGATGGTCTTCCACCTGGGCCCGCTGGCGCCGCGCCCCGAACTCGGCCACGTGGACACGGAGACCACGGAGACCACGCAGGGTCCGCAGTCCGGTGCGGGCACCCAGGGCAAGCAGGGCGCACAGGGCACCGAGGGCACGGCGGCCGGCAAGGCCACCGCGGGCACCGTCGGGGCGGGCGCGGGTGCGCCTCCCGACCCGGCCGGGGCCCGCGCATGAACCGGCGGGTGGCGGTCACCGGTCTGGGCGTGGTCGCGCCCGGTGGCACCGGCGTGCGGGCCTTCTGGGACCTGCTCACCGCGGGCCGGACCGCGACCCGGGGCATCACCCTCTTCGACCCGGCGGGCTTCCGGTCCCGGATCGCCGCCGAGTGCGACTTCGACGCCCAGGCCGCGGGCCTGGGCCCGGAGCGGGCAGAACACGCCGACCGCTACATCCAGTTCGCACTGGCCGCGGCCCGCGAGGCGGTCGCCGACAGCGGCCTGGACCTGACCGGCGTCGACCCGTGGCGGATCGGCACCTCGCTCGGCTCGGCGGTCGGCGGCACCACCCGGCTGGAGCGCGACTACGTGGCGGTCAGCGCCGGCGGCAGCCGGTGGGACGTGGACCCCACGGCCGCGGGCGCGCATCTGCACCGGGCCTTCCAGCCCAGTGCGCTGGCCGCCGAAGTGGCCGAGGATCTCGGCGCGCTGGGGCCGGTGCAGACCGTCTCCACCGGCTGCACCTCCGGTCTCGATGCGGTCGGGCACGCCTTCCACCTGGTCCAGGAGGGCAAGGCCGACATCATCGTGGCCGGCGCCGCGGACTCGCCGATCTCCCCGATCACGGTGGCCTGCTTCGACGCGATCAAGGCCACCTCGACCCGTAACGACGACCCGGAGCACGCCTCCCGGCCCTTCGACGCGGAACGCGACGGCTTCGTCCTCGGAGAGGGCGGCGCCGTCCTGCTGCTGGAGGAGTGGGAGCACGCCCGCCGCCGGGGTGCCCGGATCCACTGCGAGCTGCGCGGCTTCGCCACCTTCGGCAACGCGTACCACATGACCGGGCTGACCACCGAGGGCCTGGAGATGTCCCGGGCCATCGACCACGCGCTGGCCGACGCCCGGATCGATCCGACCGGCATCGACTACGTCAACGCGCACGGCTCGGGCACCAAGCAGAACGACCGGCACGAGACCGCCGCCGTCAAGCGGTCGCTGGGCGAGCACGCCCGCGCGGTCCCGATGAGCTCGATCAAGTCGATGGTCGGGCACTCGCTCGGCGCCATCGGGGCGATCGAACTCGCCGCCTGCGCACTGGCGCTGGCGAACGACGTGATCCCGCCCACCGCGAACTACACCACCCCGGACCCGGAGTGCGACCTGGACTACGTGCCGCGCACCGCCCGGGAGGCCCGGCTGCGGTCGGTGCTCTCGGTCGGCAGCGGCTTCGGCGGTTTCCAGTCCGCGGTGGTGCTCGCGCACCCGGAGAGGAGCACGGCATGAACGGGCCAGTCCGACAAGGGAGTTCCGGCCGCGTCGTGGTGACAGGACTCGGCGTGGTGGCACCCAACGGCATCGGCACCGATGCCTTCTGGAAAGCCGTCCAGCAGGGCACCCCGGTGCTCGGCCGGGTCACCCGCGAGGGCTGCGCCGACCTGCCGCTGCGGGTGGCGGGCGAGGTGGCCGGCTTCGACCCGGCCGCCCTGGTCGAGGACCGCTTCCTCATCCAGACCGACCGCTTCACCCACTTCGCGATGGCCGCCGCCGAACTCGCCCTGGGCGACGCCCGGCTGGCCGCCGACCCGGAGAACCCGTACGCGGTGGGCGTGGTGACCGCGGCCGGCTCGGGCGGCGGCGCCTTCGGCCAGCGTGAGCTCCAGCAACTGTGGGGCCAGGGGCCGTCGTTCGTCGGCCCGTACCAGTCGATCGCCTGGTTCTACGCGGCCAGCACCGGCCAGATCTCCATCCGGGGCGGCTTCCGCGGCCCCTGCGGGGTGCTCGCCGACGACGAACCCGGCGGACTTGACGCCTTCGCGCACGCCTGCCGTTCCATCCGGCGCGGTACGGCCGCGATGGTGGTGGGCGCCACCGAGGCACCGCTTGCCCCGTACTCGGTGGTCTGCCAGCTCGGTTACCCCGAGCTGAGCCTGTCGGACCAGCCGCGGCAGGCGTACCTGCCCTTCACCGCCGACGCCTGCGGCTTCTCCCCGGCCGAGGGCGGCGCGATGTTCGTGCTGGAGGACGAGGAGGCGGCCCGGCAGCGCGGGGCCCGGCCTCGTGCGGTGGTGGCCGGGCACGCGGCGACCTTCACCGGATCCGGCGGCTGGGACCGTTCCCGCGAGGGCCTGGCCAAGGCGATCGAGGGCGCGCTGCTGGAGGCGGACTGCTCCCCCGACGAGGTCGACGTGGTCTTCGCCGACGCGCTCGGGGTGCCGGCCGCCGACCGGGCCGAGGCGCTGGCCATCGCCGACGCGCTCGGCCCGCGGGCCGCGACCGTCCCGGTCACCGCGCCGAAGACCGGCTTCGGCCGGGCCTACTGCGCCTCCGGGGCACTCGACACCGCCGCCGCGGTGCTCGCCCTCGAACACGGGGTGGTGCCGCCGACCCCGAACGTCGCCGAGGTCCGCCACGACCTCGACATCGTCACCGGTGAGGCGCGTACCGCGCCGCTGCGCACCGCGCTGGTGCTCAGCCGCGGGCTGATGGGCGGGAACTCGGCGCTGGTGCTGCGCCGGGTGACCGGTGACCAGCGCTGAGCCCCACCGGGGCCGGGCCGGCCTCCCCGCAGGACCGGCCCCCGAAGCCTTCCCGTCCCCGCGGCCCAGGGCCGACGAAGTCCCTGGGCCGCCAGCCCGTCAGCTCCCCCGAAGCACTCCGCTGAAAGTGAGGCAACGATGACAACGCTGAACGCACCCGTCACGTACGAGGAGCTCGCCGCCCTGATGAAGGGCCGCGCCGGCGTCTCGGTCGACCCGCAGGTGATGGCCGAACGGCCGGACGCGACCTTCGAGGAGTTCGAGCTGGACTCCCTCGGCCTGCTCGGCATCGTCGCCGAGCTGGAGAAGCGCTACGAGCGGCCCATCGGCGAGGACGCGGAGACCTGCAAGACGCCGCGCGCCTTCCTGGAGAACGTCAACGCCCAACTCACCGCGGGAGTCTGAAAACCATGACAGGACGCACCGACAATCGCATCGTGATCGCCGCCCCTCGCGAGCTCACCTGGCAGCTCACCAACGACCTGGAGCGCTGGCCGCAGCTCTTCAGCGAGTACGCCGCCGTCGAGATCCTGCAGCGCGACGGCGACACGGTGACCTTCCGCCTGACCATGCACCCCGACGAGAACGGCACCGTCTGGAGCTGGGTCTCAGAGCGGGACATGGACCACGACACCTTCACCGTCGAGGCCCGCCGGGTCGAGACCGGCCCCTTCGAGTACATGAACATCCGCTGGGAGTACGAGGAGGTGCCCGGCGGTACGTCCATGCGGTGGCTCCAGGACTTCGCCATGAAGCCCAGCGCCCCGGTCGACGACGAGGGCATGACCGCGCACATCAACCGCAACTCGGTGATCCAGATGGAGCGGATCCGCGACCAGGTGGAGGCGCACGCGGCCACGGCCGCCGCCGGCTCCCCGTCCGGCAGGGTGTGATCACATGCACCGCACCCTCATCGTCGCCCGGATGAAGCCCGGTTCCGCGCAGCACATCGCGGACACCTTCGCCGCCTCGGACCAGGGTGAACTGCCCGGTCTGATCGGCGTGACGGGCCGCAGCCTGTTCCAGTTCGGCGACCTCTACATGCATCTGATCGAGGCCGAGCGCCCGCCCGGCGCCGAGGTCACCCGGATGAAGGACCACCCCGAGTTCCGCGCCATCAGTGACTCGCTGACCGAGTACATCGAGGCGTACGACCCGAAGACATGGCGTGGTCCGAAGGACGCGATGGCCCGGGAGTTCTACCGCTGGCAGCAGACGCCGGTCGGCTAGTCCCCCCGTCCCGCGCGCGACCGCGCCGCCGGACAACGCACGTCGCCCGTATCCCCGCCGGCCGGGGATACGGGCGACGTGCTGTTCCGGGGCTACTTCTTGACCACGGCCTCGAAGGCGTGCAGGTAGCCGTTGACCGGGCGGACGTCGCCGAGGACCAGACCGGCCTCGGTCATCAGGGCGGTCATGCTCGCCTTGGAGTGCTTGGCGCCGCCGACGTTGAGGAGCAGCAGCAGGTCCATGGCGGTGGTGAAGCGCATCGACGGGCTGTCGTCCACCAGGTTCTCGATCACCAGCACCCGGGCGCCGGGGTCCGCCGCGGCCACCACGTTGCGCAGCGTCGCGCGGGTGCTGGCGTCGTCCCACTCCAGGATGTTCTTGATGATGTAGAGGTCGGCCCGGACCGGGATGTCCTCGCGGCAGTCGCCGGGCAGCAGCTGGACCCGGCCGGCCAGTGAGCCGCCCTCGCGCAGCCGGGGGTCGGCGTTGGCGACGACCGCGGGCAGGTCGAGCAGCGCGCCGCGCAGCGCCGGGTCACGCTCCAGCAGCCCGGCCAGCACGAAGCCCTGGCCGCCGCCGATGTCCGCGACGCTCGCCACACCGGTGAGGTCGACGTACTCGGCGAGGTCCTGGGCGGCCTGCCGGCTGGAGGAGGTCATCGCCCGGTCGAAGACCCGGGCCGACTCGCCGCCTTCGGTGTGCAGGTAGTCGAAGAAGGTCTTGCCGAAGACCTCCGGGAAGACGCCGTCGCCGGTGCGTACCGCGTCGGCCAGCTTCGGCCAGACCTGCCAGGTCCACGGCTCGGTGCACCACAAGGTGATGTGGTGCAGGCTGCCGGGCGCGTCCTCGCGCAGCAGCTTCGACATCTCGGTGTGGGCGAAGCGGCCGTCGGCGGTCTCCTGGAAGAGGCCGTGGCTGGTCAGGGTGAGCAGCAGCCGGCGCAGTGGCCGGGCCTGGACACCGATCCGCTCGGCCAACTGCTCAGCGGTGGCGGGGGAATCGTCGTCCAGCGCGTCGGCGAGGCCGAGGGTGGCGGCGGCGCGGGCCGCGGCTGCGGGGGCTGCGCCGAAGACGATCTCCCGCAGGCGCATTGCGGCTTGGGGGTCGGCTTGCGGTTTGGCGGGAGGCGCGGTCGTCATCGGGCCGCCTTTCTCCTGGGGTGTGGGTGGGGGGTGTCGGACTGGTGCTGCCGCGGTGCCGGACGGTCGCCCGGCTCAGCAGCGGCCGGCCGGTTCAGCACTGGCCGGTTCAGCAGCGGCCGGCCGGCAGCGAGACCCGGCAGGTGTTGCCGGTGACGCTGTTGCCGGTGCCCGCGTCCCAGCCGGAGACGTCCGCCGGGCCGTTGGCGAGCAGGACGTTGTCCCGGACGGTGTTCGCGGTGTTGGGGACGTTCACGAAGCTGTGGAAGAAGACCACGCCGCCGGACATCGTGGAGTCACCGGTGTTGCCGGTGACGACGTTCCGCTCCAGGAGCGTGTCCTCGATGCCGGTCAGCACGATGCCGGCGCCCTGCACGAAGGGCAGCCGGCTGGTGGCGGCGCAGTAACGGGTGTTGGACATCACGGCGTTGCCCCGCACGGTGAGGTCGCCCGCCTGGGGGACGCCTTCGTCGCCCACCAGGAACATTCCGGCGCAGTTGCCGGTGACCGTGTTGGCCTGGACGGTGGTGTTGCGGACCCGGCGCAGCACGATGCCGTCCTTGTTGCCCGAGGTCACATTGGCGGTGAGCGCGGTGCCCTGGGTGTCGAGGGCGCCGCCCTCCTCGTCGACGGTGTTCGCCACGAAGAGGCCGGCCTCGCCGTTGTCGGTGGCGACGTTGGCGGTGAAGCGGGCGCGGACCGACTTCTGCTGGCCGATGCCGTACTGCCCGTTGTGGTCGGCGTGCACCCCGCGCACGGTCAGGCCGTCGGTGTCGCTGGCGGCGATGCCGTAGGTGGGGTAGCCGGTGACGGTGAGGCCGGCCACCGTGACGCCGGTGAGGGGCGCTGCGGTGGTTCCGGTCACGCAGATGCCGGCGCCGGCGCAGATGCCGTCGGCGGCGGCGGGGGCGGTGGCCGGGGTGGTCGCCGCGGCGGCGGGGGTCGCGGCGGTCCCGCTCGGGGTGGTCCCGCTCGGGGTGGCCGCGCCGGGAGTGGCCGTCGCGCTGGTGGTGGCGGGTTCGATGATCACGTCCCGGGCGTTCGCACCGCGCAGCGTCAGGCCCGCGGTGCGGATCCGCAGGTTCTCCTTGTAGGTGCCGGCCGCCACCAGGATCGTGTCGCCCGGCTGGGCGGCGTCGATGGCCTGCTGGATGCTCTGGCCTTCGGTGACGGTGTACGGGGCCGCGGTGGCGGTGGCGGTGGCGGTGGCGGTGGCCGCGTGTACGGGGCCGGCGGTGAGTACGGTCAGCAGGGCGGCGCCGGTCGCCGCGGCCCAACGGCTTGTCTTCATGGACGGGACTCGTCTTCCTTCGGAGGCGGAACGTCGCAGGTCACGGCCTATCCGCCACCCACCCCGAAGCTATGGCCCCCCTCGGCACCCCGCCACCGCTGTACCTCCTCCCGGGTGGGCCCGCACACCCGGGAGGTTGAGGGCGACGTCCGGAAGGTCGCGGGCGGACGCCCGGAAGCCGGTCAGCGCGGCCGGCGACGGAGCGGCCGGCGATGCCCCGAAGGGCCCGGCACCGTCGTCCGGGGATCACGGGCCAGCCACACCCGGATTTCCGCACCCCCCAGCACGCTCCGCCCGATCGCGACGTCACCCCCCGTGGACTCCGCCACCCGGCGGACGATGTCGAGGCCGAGCCCGGTCGACCCCTGCCCCCCGTCCCCGTGCCCGCGCCGCACCGCGGCCGCCGGGTCGGCGACCCCCGGCCCTGCGTCGGAGACCAGCACGATCACCGCCTCCTCCGAACTGTGCACGTCCACCGCGAAAGCCGTCCCCTCCGGCGTGTGCCGGAACACGTTCCCCAGCATCGCGTCGAGCGCCGCCGCCAGCTCCGCCCGCCCCACCGGCACCCGCACCGGCCGGTCCGCCCCGGCCGTCCGTACCTCCCGCGCCTCGTCCTCCGCGAGCGCCGACCAGAAGGCCATCCGGTCCCGTATCACCTCGGCCGCGTCGCACCCCACCGAGCCGACCGACCCCGCCGTACGGTGCTCGCGCGCGGTACGGATGATCTGGTCGACCTCACCCTCCAGCTGGGAGACCGCCGCCCGCGTCTGGTCGGCGGCGGGCCCGTCGCCCAGCGAGGCGGTGTTCAGCCGCAGCACCGTCAGCGGCGTCCGCAGCCGGTGGCTCAGGTCTGCCGCCAACTCACGCTCGGCCTCCATCAGTTGTACGACCTGGTCGGCCATCGCGTTGAACGCCGCGGCGGCGGCCCGCAGTTCGGCGGGGCCCTCCTCCGGCACCCGCACCGCGAGGTCTCCCTCTCCCAGCCGGTGCGCCGCACCCGCGAGCCGTACGGCCGGCCGGATCATCCGGGATCCGAGGCGGTCCGCGATGGCCACCGACGTGATGATCAGGCCGAGCGCCACCGCGGCGAGCATCAGCCAGGCGGTGGCCACCCCGCGGGTGAGGTCCCCGTCGGGGACGTAGACCTCGACCACCGCGACCGTGCCGGAACTGACCGCGGTGGGGCGGATCAGGTCGAGCCCGCCGGGGACCCGTACGGTGACCGCCTCGCCGTGCGCCGAGGCGCCGCCGAGGGTGTCCGCGGTGACCCGGTGCCGGCCGAGGTCGACCGCGGGTGATCCGGCGGTCGCCGGGATGAGCAGCGCGATCCGGCCCTCGGCGCCCGCCTGCGTGGTGGCCATCGCCCGGTCCAGTTCGGCGCGGTCGGTGGTGATGGCGAGCGCGGGGGCGATCGCCGCGGCCTGCCGCTCCGCGTTGGTCAGCGCCCGGTCCCGGGCCAGTTCCTTGACGACCAGGCCCAGCGGGACCGCGAAAGCGATCACGACCATCGCGGTGACCGCGAGGCAGACCCGTACCAGCGCCCATCTCATGCCGGCGGCTCCAGTTTCACGCCCACCCCGCGCAGGGTGTGCAGGTAGCGGGGGCGGGCCGCGGTCTCACCCAACTTCCTTCGCAGCCAGGAGAGATGGACGTCGATCGTCTGGTCGTCGCCGTAGGACTGCTGCCACACCTCGGCGAGCAGTTCGCGCCGTGCGACCACCTCGCCCGGCCGTGCGGCGAGAAACGCCAACAGGTCGAACTCCCTCCGGGTGAGGTCGAGTTGCGCACCGTCGAGGGCGGCGAGCCGGCGTCGTACGTCGATCTCCAGACCGCCGACCCGGATCAGCGCGTCGGTTCCCGCGGTGCCGCCGCGCCCCTGCGCCCGGCGCAGCACCGCGGCCAGCCGGGCGGACAGGTGCTCCACGGAGAACGGTTTGACGAGATAGTCGTCGGCGCCGGCGTTCAGCAGCCGTACGACCTCGGTCTCGTCGTCCCGGGCGGTCGCCACGATCACCGGCACGTCGCTCAGCCCGCGCAGCATCTTCAGCGCCTCGGAACCGTCCAGGTCCGGCAGCCCCAGATCCAGGATCACCACGTCGAACCCCACTTGCGCGACTTCCCGCAGCGCCTCGAGCGCCGTTCCGACGCTGCGAACCGTGTGCGAGGCCTCCGTCAGATGCCGGATGAGCGCCGACCGCACGAACTGGTCATCCTCCACGACGAGCACACTTGCCATGCGCGGCAACCTAGCGTGTCGGCTCCGCCGGTGCCCCGCTGGCACCACCCGGGCCCGCCCACGGCTCCGCCGAAGAACCGGTGATATCGGCTCCGCCAGTGACCGCGGCCTCCCACCCCGGCCCCACCCGGGCGCCGCCCCCGGGCGCCGCCGGAGGACCGCCGGCACCGACCCCGCGGGCGGGCGCGGGCACTTGTGCCGGGCGCCGCCCGGGCGGGGGCGGTTCCCGGGGCTTCCGGTCCGCCCGGAGGGGGCTCGTGGTCGGCGGGGTGGGTGGGGCGGTGGCAGGATGTGCCGCGTGTACAGAGGGCTGCTTCACGCCGTCGCCTGGGCGGTGACGACCGCCGCCGCGGTCACCTTGGCGTGGTTCGGGGTGCATTCCGTGCTGCGGAGCACGGCGTACGACCTGCCGCGGGCGATGCCGATCGCGACCACCGCGCCGCCGGAGATCTCGGACGCCACCTCGCAGCCGCCCCCGCCGTCCCCCACGCACGCCCACCGCCCGGCCACCACACCCCCGCCGTCACCGAGGACGAGCAGCACCACCCCGCCCCCACCCCCCGTACCGCCCAAGACCCCGCCGGGCACCCCGCACCCCACGCCCTCCGCGACCGGCCCGACCGGAAACGTGCACAGCTACACCCTGAACGGCGGCCGGGTCGTCCTGGACCTCGGCCCGGCGTCCGCCTCCCTGGTCACCGCCACCCCCGCCGGCGACTGGAAGATGCAGGTCTGGACGCAGGACGGCTGGCTGCGCGTCACCTTCACCTCGGCCGACGGCACCGCGTCCAGTTCCCTCTTCTGCACCTGGAACGGCCACCCGCCGACCGTCGAGTCGTACGAGAACTAGACGCCCGGCGGAAGCCCGCGGTCCGTGCGGCCGACACCGGCGTAGACCCAGAACTCCTCCGGCTTGTCCGGGACTTCGTCCTCGCTGTCGGGGCGCCAGAGCGGCACGTAGACCAGTCCGGGGTCGACGAGTTCGTAACCGGTGAAGAGGCCGGAGATCTGCTCGTAGGAGCGGGCGGTGACCGGCGAGGTCGCCTTCGAACGGTACAACTGGCCCACCGCGGCAGCGGTCCCGGGCCGGTCCTGGTCGGTGGCGTGGCTGAGCGCCAGCCAGCTCCCGGTGGGCAGGCCGTCGCGGTAGGCAGCCACCAGCCCCGCCGGGTCCTCGTCCGCGGTGATGAAGTGCAGGATGGTGATCATCAGAAGGGCGACCGGCTGGTCGAAGTCGATGAGCCCGCGCACCTGCGGGGAGTCGAGGACATCGGCGGGGCGGCGGATGTCGGCGCTGACGATGTCCGCGTCGGGGTTGTCGGCGAGCAGCGACACGCTGTGCGCCACGGCCACCGGGTCGTTGTCCACGTAGATCACCCGCGTGCCGGGGGCGATCGCCTGCGCCACCTCGTGGACGTTGCCCTGGGTGGGGATGCCCGACCCCAGGTCGATGAACTGCCGTACGCCGGCGTCCACCAGGAACCGCACCGCCCGGCCCAGGAAGGCGCGGTTGGCCCGCGCCAGCGCCCGCACCTGCGGGTCGATGCCGGTGAAGGCGGCCACCGCTTCCCGGTCGATGGCGAAGTTGTTCTCCCCGCCCAGCATGGCGTCGTACATCCGCGCCACACTCGCCTTGGCCGGGTCCACCCCGGTAGGGACATCCTTGCGCCCAGTCACCACAACTCCCCTCCCCAGAAAGCATCTTGATGGTCCATCATAGAAGTTCGCGACGAGCCGCAGTGGGGGTGCGAACGTCAGCGCGGAGGGCACTTCCCCTCCGTCGCACCGGCCTGGTGAAAGGGCACGACCCTGCTGAACGAGGCGCATGAGGAGCCGAAGGACAACACGCTGACCGACACGGTGGTCGCCGCCCCCGCGCGTGACGGCACTCCGGTGTCCGGGCGGCGGCGACTGACGGCGGGCCCGGCGGCCGACGCCATCGGCTCGGTCCTGGACCTGCACATGACCGGCAGCCATGTCGTCCACGCCATGGCACCCGGCTTCGCCGACGCGGCCTCGGTCTACCTGCTGGAACGCTGGCTGGTCGACGAGACCACGGGGACGTCGGACGATCCGCCGCACGTCGAGGCCCGCCGGCTGGCGCTGCGGATGGGCGACGGGACGGACCACGGGACGGAGGCGGTCCTGCCGCTCGACGAAGTGCTCGTCTTCCCCCGCGACACGCCCTACGCCCGTGCCCTGGCCACCGGGCACGCCCAGTTGCTCGACACCTTCGACACGCACACCTTCGACCGGCTCGCCGCGTCCGGCCGGGGCGACGCCCGGATCCACGACCTGCTGCGCACCTCCTCCTTCCTGGTGGTCCCGCTCCGCCTGCAGGGCACCACGATCGGCTTCATCGCCGGCACCCGCGGCCCGCACCACCCGCCGTTCGCGCTGGAGGACACCGCGGCCGTCGAGTCGCTGGCCGCGCGGGCGGCGGTGGCGCTGGACAACGCCAGGCGGTACGAGCACGAGCGGCGCACCGCGCTGGCGATCCGCCGGAGCCTGCTGCCCGCCACCGACCTGTCGTTCGAGGGGTGCCGGGTGGCGCACGCCTACCGGCCCGCGGGGCAGCGCAACATCATCGGCGGGGACTGGTTCGACGTCTTCCCCAGGCCCGGCCGCCGGGTCGGCCTGATCGTCGGTGACGCGATGGGGCACGGCCCGGAGGCCGCCGTCGCCATGATCCAGCTGCGGATGGCCGCGCGGACCCTGGCGGGGATGGACACCGAGCCGCAGGATCTGCTCCGCCGGCTCGACGCGCTCGCCGCGGACACGCCGGGGGCGTCCTTCGCCACCTGCGTGTACGCCGAATGGGACGCCGGGCGGAACACCTGCACGCTGGTCGGTGCGGGGCATCCGCCGGCGCTGATCCGTGACGCGAGGACGCCGGCCAGGCCGGTCGCGCTCGAAGCGGGGCTGCCGCTGGGGCTCGGTGCGCGGAGCTTCGAACCCACGACGGTGCGGATCGACCGGCCGACGCTTCTGCTGCTCTACAGCGACGGCCTCGTGGAGAGCCGCCACTGGGACATCGACGCGGGCATCCAGCGACTCGCCCGGGAACTGGACGCCGGGGCCGCGGACCTGGGCGGGTCCGGCGCCGACGCGGGCCTGCAGTCGCTCTGCGACCGGCTGCTGGGCGCCGCGGCCCCGGGCAGCACCGCGGACGACCGCACCCTTCTCCTGGCAGCCCTGACCCCGACCTGACCTGCGCCGCCCGACCCGGCCCCCATTGCCCCGCGCAATCCGGCATCCGTCGTCCGAGATTCCGGGGCCCCCGGTCAGCCGAAGGTGTGGTCCGGGGGCGGTGGGGACCCCGTGGCGGTCGCGTCGGTGACCACCGCAGCGCCGCCGGTGAAGTCGGTGAGGGCGCGGCCGTGTTCGGTACGGGACTGGGCCGGGTCGGTGGCCAGCAGGCGGCCGAAGGCGGGCAGCGGGAGCGGGTCGGGGCCGGCCCAGAGGATGACGTTGCCGAAGCGCTTGCCGCGCAGCACCGCCGGTTCGGCGGCCAGTACGAGCGCGAGGCCGGGGAAGGCCGCGCGGACGGTGGCGAGTTGACCGCGGGTGAAACTGAGCGCACCGCCGTCGGTGAGGTTCACCGCGTAGTGGCCGCCGGGCCGCAGCACCCGACGGACGTCGCGCAGGAATTCCAGCGTGGTGAGGTGGGGCGGGGTGCGCGCACCCGCGAAGACGTCGGCGATGACCAGGTCGGCGGACGCGTCCGGCAGCCGGCCGAGGCCCTCCCGGGCGTCCGCGCCGCGGACCTTGATCCGCCAGCCGCGGTCCAGCGGCAGCTCGCGCCGGACCAGCTCGGTCAGCGCGGTGTCGGCTTCGACCACGACCTGGGTGGAGCGGGGCCGGGTGTGGGCGGTGTAGCGGGCCATCGTCAGCCCGCCGCCACCGAGGTGGACCGCCTCGATCGGCCGGCCGGGCGGCGCGACCAGGTCCACGATGTGCCCGAGCCGGCGCTGATAGGTGAAGCCGAGGTGGCCGGGGTCGGCGAGGTCGACGTACGACTGCGGTGCGCCGTCCAGCAGCAGCTTCCACGCGTCGGTACGGTCCGGGTCGGCCCGCAGCTCGGCCAGGCCGCCGGCCACAGCGGCGGTACGGCTCTCCGGGGCACGACGTGATCTGGCCATCCTCCGATTATCGGCCCATCGGGCCCACCCCGCCGTACCCGCCCTCCGGGTCGTACCCGTCGACCAGCCGGATCGTCCGGGCCGCCTCGCCGAGCGCCGCCCGCAGGACGGCCGGGTCGGTGACCGCGGTGTCCGTGTGCGGCGGCACCAGCCAGCCGTCACCGGACGACGGCCCGGCCTCGCCCTCCGGACCGCACGCACACGAGCTGCCGGGGACGTCCCAGGCGTCGGCGGTGCCGGGCGGCACAAGGAACGACAAACTGTCACCGGTGCGGTCGTGCAGCACCGGGCCCACTCCCCCGTGCGTGAGCCGGAGCAGATCCACGGCCTCAAGACCCTGCCGGGACGGGACCCGCACCAGATCGCAGTGCGGGGAGACCTCACTGTCCGGCCTGCCTGGTTCCGAGCGGTGCGGCACATTCTCTGCGTCCATCACGGCGAACCCTCCTCACCATCACCCATGGCGCCCGCACTCCGGCCGGACGCCTCACCCCATACAACGCCGCAGGACGTCAACGGCTACGCCACTTTCACGCCTCAAGGGGTGGCGTTTGCTGGCGAATCCCTCCGGGCGCGTCGCGGGGGACGGCCAACCGGACGTGGCGCGGGGGCAGTTCGCCGGCCGCACGGGTGCTCGGGGCGCTCGCGCGACCCCCCGTTCAGCCCAAGTGGCCGGTGTCGTTCCAGCGTTCCAGTGCCGGGGCCCCGTACGCCCAGCCGAGGATGGACAGGGAGGCGGGGTCGAGGCGGAGTGCGGCGGCGAACGCGGGGTCGAAGCCGAGCCAGCGGGCGCCGAGCACGCGCAGGAAGTGGCCGTGGGCGAAGAGGAGGACGTCGTGGGAGGACCCCCGGGCCCAGGAGATGACCTCGTCCGCCCGGGCGGCCACCGACGCCAGGGACTCGCCGCCCGGCACCCCGTCCCGCCAGATGTGGAAGCCGGGGCGCAGCTCCTGGAGCTGGGCCGGGGTCAGCCCCTCGTAGTCGCCGTAGTCCCACTCCAGCAGCGCGTCCCACTCCTTGACGCGGCTGCCGAAGCCGGCCAGCTCGGCGGTGGCGGCGGCCCGCAGCAGCGGGCTGGTGCGGACCTCGACACCGGGCAGTCCCTGCCAGGGGCCCGCCGCCAGCCGCTCGCCGAGCAGCAGCGCGGTCCTGCGCCCTTCGGCGGTCAGCGGGATGTCGGTGCGGCCGGTGTGCCGTCCGGAGAGCGACCACTCCGTCTGCCCGTGGCGGACCAGGAGGATACGCGGAGCCATGCGGGAGGTCCTTCGTACGAGAGGCGGGCGGCGGAACCGGCGGAACGGACGGAGCAGGCGGACCCACCGGAACCGCCGGAAGTGCCGGAACCGCCGGCACCAGGGGAAGGGTCCATCATGACGCCTCGTGCCCGCCCGTCCCCAGCAGCCCCCGCAGCATCGCGTCGAGCCCCACCTCGTACTGCTCCGTCCCCTCCCCCTGCGCGGCCAGCAGCTCAGGGGCCAGCGCCGCCAGCGCCGGGAACCGTTCCTCGCACAACGCGTCCAGCTTGGCCCGCACCCGGTCCCCTGCCCCTTCCTCGCACAGCGCCCGGGCCCTGCGGATGTTCCACAGCGCGGACCCCACGGTGTACTGCATGAGCGCGAGATGGGCCTGGGCGGCGGCCCGGGGCGGGAGGCCGGCCTGCCGCAGCAGCCCGAGCATGCGGTCGATGACGGCTGTCGCGTCGTCGCCGCGGGTCGGCCGCAGCGTGAGCAGCTGAAGCGCGGAGGGGTGGTCGGTGAACAGCCGGTAGACCCCGCGGCACACTTCGCGCAGTTCCCTGCCAGGGTCCCGCGAACCGCCCGGCGGGAGCTCTATCGTGTCGAGCAGGCGCTGCGCCACCGCGTCGTTGATCTCGTCCTTCCCCTTGAAGTAGGAGTAGACGGCCATGGTGCCCACATCGAGCTGCTGGGCGAGCGCGCGCATGGTGAACGCCTCGGGGCCGTCACGGTCGAGCAGGGTGATGGCGGCGTCGAGGATACGATCCGGGTTGAGCGAATTACGGGGTGCGCGGCGCCGCTGGGGACAGGCCGGCTGGCTGGCGGACATCCAGGTCTCTTGTTTTCTCGTCCTGCGAACGATCCTTCGGAACTCACGGAGCGGAACCAGTGGAACTCTCGGGAGTCCCCGAACGCGTGGCAGGCAACCCGCGGTGGCGGTCCGGGCGTCCCTCTGCGTGCATACCCTGCCACGGAATGTTGAACACCGTACAAATCGCGGGCGGCTCCGGAATTTCCGGGGCGCTGTCGGTGTCGTCTAACGTACGTCGTACGGTAGAGGGTACGCCAAAAGTCCATGACCGCCGCCTGCGGCCTTCGTTCGGAGAAGCTGGAGAGACGTCCGCATGACGATCACCGCCACCGCACCGCGGGCCGCCGCGTACCGGGGCAAGCTGCGCTGGTGGACCGAGCTTCCGCTCATCGCCGTCATATACGCGCTGTACTCCGGGGCCCGGCTGCTGGTCCGCGGGGACGTGGACGACGCGGTGGAGCACGGCGCGGACATCCTCCACTTCGAACAGTTCACGCACCTGGATCCGGAGCGGTTCTTCAACCGGCTCTTCACCCACCACGCCTTCCTCGGGGTGCCGGCGGACTTCGCCTACGCCTCGCTGCATTACGTGATCACGCCGTCGATACTGGTCTGGCTCTGGCTGCGCCGCCCCACCGCCTACCGGCGGGCGCGCACCTGGCTGCTGGCCTCGACGCTGATCGGCCTGGTCGGCTTCACCCTGGTGCCCACCGCGCCGCCCCGGCTGCTGCCGGGCGCGCACGGGTTCATCGACACCATGGCGCAGTACGGCAGTTACGGCTGGTGGGGCACCGACGCGAGCGCGCCACGGGGCCTGGGACACCTCACCAACCAGTACGCGGCGATGCCGAGCCTGCACGTCGGCTGGTCGCTGTGGTGCGGGATCATCCTGTGGCGGTACGGGCGGCACCGCGTGGTCCGCGGCCTCGGGCTGCTCTACCCGATGGTCACCGCGCTGGTCGTGATGGGCACCGCCAACCACTACCTGATGGACGCGGCGGCCGGTGTGGCCACCATGGGCGTCGGCTTCCTGATCTCCAAGCCGGCGCTGCGGGTCACCGACCGGGTGCAGGCACGGGTCCGCGCGGCCTTCGGCGGGACCCCGAGACTGCGGGGGCTCGACGGCCCCGACGGCACGGAGGCGGCACCCACGGGGACCACGGTGGTCGCGGTCCCGGCCGGAACCGTCCCCGCCCAGGCGCAGCCGGCCGCGGAGCTCGAAGCCGGGGCCGCGGCCCCGTCGGACGAAGACCTGGACGGCACGAAACCGGGCGGCTCCGGCGGCTCCGGCGAGAAGAAACCGGCCTCGCCCCGCCCCGTCCACGCCCCCTCCCCCCGCGAGCACACCCCCGACACGGTCCGGGTTTCCGGCGCGGAACACGCGGGCCGGACCCGGCTGTCGTAGCCAGGTGCCACACTTTCGCGGGTGAGTACTACGCACCACCACTCCCTGCGCGAGCGGTTGGCCGCGCTGCGCGGTCCCGGCACCGCACCCCGCCCGATGGACGCCCGGGCGCTGGCGGCCCTCGCCGCCAACCCGGGCTGCCGCCGCCGCGCCCTGCTGGACGCCGCCGGAGTCGACAAGGGCGCGGTCGCCGAACGGCTGGGCGCGCCCGCCCGGTTCGGCCAGTCCCGGTTCGCCTTCTCCCGCGGCCACGCCTTCGAGGCCCGGGTCAAACGGGACGGCTGCGTCGAACTGCTGCGGCTGCTCGGCGTGGAGGACACGGCCGCCGATCTGCCCGACCTCGGCGCCCCTGGTCCCGAGGGCCGGGTGGCCCGCACCAAGCTGGCTCTCGCCGAGGCCAGGAGCGGCGTCTGGACGCTGCTCGACCACCCGCTGCTCGCGCTCGACGTGGCAGGGTCCACCGCGTATCTGGAGCCGGACGCCGTGGCGGTGGCGCCCGACGGCCGCTGGACCGTGGTGGAGATCAAGTCCTTCCCGATCCTGGACGGCGGCGCCGACGCGATGAAGGTGGGCGCGGCGGCCCGGCAGTCGGCGGTGTACGTGCTCGCGCTGGACGCCGTCGAGGCCGGCCGCAGCCGTACCGACGTCCTGCTGGTGTGCCCGAAGGACTTCTCCAACCTGCCGACCGCGGAATGGGTCGACGTGCGCAAGCAACTCGCCGTCACCCGGCGGCAGTTGGGGCGGCTGACCCGGATCGAGGAGATCGCCGCCGCGCTGCCCGGGGGCACCACCTTCGACCTGGGGTACGACCCGGACGGCCGTACGGTGACCCGCCCCGTCGACGAGCTGTCCGCCGCGGTGGACACGGTGCCGATGGCGTACGCCCCGGAGTGCCTGTCCACCTGTGAGCTGGCCTTCCACTGCCGGGACCGGTCGCGCGCCGAGGGCCGGGTGGACGCGCTGGGCCGCGGGCTGCGCGGTGAGCTGGGCGAGCTGACCACGGTGGACGCGGTGCTGGCCGCGGCGAGCGGGCTGGCCGGAGAGCCGGACGACCCGGCGGTCACCGCGCTGCGCCGGGCCGCGGCGCTGCGGGCGGAGGCCCTGGCCGAGGCGGCGAAGGAGGGGCCCGGATGTCCGTGATGGGGACGCTGGCCCGGGCCGAGGCGGTGGCCGGCGGCCGGGCGGTGCCCGCGGCGACCGTGCGGCACCGGCATCTCGCCGAACGCCCGCTGGTCTTCGTACCGCTGACCACCGCCGGTGAGTCCGGGGCGCCGCTGGGCGCGCTGATCGGCACCGACCGGGACGCCCCGGCGCTCTTCGTCGTACCGCAACCGCTCGACCGGGAGCTGCGGTTCGGCTTCTTCGCCGGGCTCGCCGGGGTGCTGCTGCCGCTGCTGGAGGCTTATGGCGACGCGGTGGACATCGAGCCGGCCACCCGTAACCGCGAGGAGACCGAGGTCTGCGCGGACGCCCTGCAGATCGTGGTGCCCAATGGCGCGGCGCTGGAGTTCGTCCGGCTGGTGGGCCGCTCCACGCGCTTCCTGCGGACGGTCGCGGACCCGGAGGCGCCGCACCCGGTGCCGGTCCCGGTCCCGCTCTTCGGCCGCTGGCTCACCCACTACGCCGAGCGCTCCCGCACCCCGGGCAGCGCCCTGCTGGTGGCGATGACCGATCTGCTCACCCGCCACTGGGCGACCGGGCAGAGCGCGATGGAGGACCAGCACCTGGGCGCGCTGCTCGGCTGGATCGACCCGCCGCCCGGTGTGGACGGGCTGACCGCGGCGACCCGGGCGCAGACCGGGCGCGGCCCCGACGGGCTGCTCTTCAGCCCGCCGGCCGGCCCGGCCACCGACCCGGTCTTCGACAACCGGGTGCTGGCACCGGCCATGGCCCGTTACGACGCGGCGCGGGCCGCCGGGGACGGTACGCAGGAGGAAGCCGCGGAGGCCGAGGTGCGGGAGCTGGTCAGGTCCCAGCTCCTGCCGACCTGGGACGACGTGTGGCGCGGGCTGGACCTGCTGCGGGCGCTGCCCGAGGGGGCGCACGTGGGCGAGCGGTGGAAGCGGGACCGGTGGTCCTTCACCGGGCACCGGGACCGGATCGCGGCCGGGGAGCCGCCGCAGCCCAAGCGGGACGACGCGATCACCGCGGCGCAGAAGCTGGCCGGGCGGGAGACCGCGCAGGCCCGGCTCTTCGCCCAGGAGGCGCTGGACGATCCGCTGGCGATGGCGGCCCGGCGGCTGGCCGGTGAGGCGTTCACCGGTGAGGTGGTGGGCGTGGAGATGACGTACTCCGACGGCAAGCGGCCGATGCCGCGGCCTCTGGTGACCGTCGCCACGGGTGATGTGCCGCAGGCGGAGCCGGGTGCGAAGGCGTACCGGGCGGTGCCCGGGGCGAAGTCCGCGCAGAGCGCCGAACTCGTCGCCGCCGAGGGGGACTTCGGGGAGGTGCGGGTCACCGTGCGGCTCACCGGCGGTATGGGCACCGGGCGCACCCCGAAGGAGGGGTCTGTCCCGGAGGCGGGCGACCGGGTCACCTTCACCTTCTTCGAGCACGAGCCCCGCAGCGGCCCGTCCCTGCCGGACCCGGAGGCGACCCCCTGGACGCACGGCGGCCCCCCGGGCACCGCCGCGACCCCGGCGGCCCCCGAGGAGGCTCCCGCGGCCTCCGCCGAAGCCGCCCCGGACCAGGCACCGCTCTCCGACGGCACCGCACCCGCGCACCCCGCCTCGCGGGCGCCCGGGGGCACCGGCACCCCTCCCGCGTCCACCGCGCCCCCTGCGTCCACCGCGTCCACCGCGTCCACCGCGCCCCCTGCGCCCACCGCGCCCACTGCGCCCGCGCCCGCCGATCCCCCCGATCCCGTCACCGACGAGGACTACCTGTGACCCCCGTAACGGACGGCCCACCAGCCCCCGCTGGACTCTTCGACCCCGGCGCGGAGGCAGCGGCCGCCACCGCCGCGATCCTCGACAGCACGCTGCACTCCGCGGCCCGCGGTGTCGTCGTCGACTCACCGCCCGGCGCCGGCAAGTCCACCCTGGTGGTCCGCGCCGCCCGTGAACTCGCCGCCGCCGGCGAGTCGTTGATGATCGTCGCGCAGACCAACGCCCAGGTGGACGACCTCGCCGACCGCCTCGCCACCGCCGAACCGGACCTGCCGGTGGGCCGGCTGCACGGCGCCGACTCGCCGCCCGACCCGGCGCTCGACCGGCACCCCGCGCTCACCAAGTCCGCGTCCGTCGCCGACCTGCGCGACCGCGCGGTGGTGATCGCGACCGCCGCGAAGTGGGCGTACGTCAAGGACACCGAGCCGTGGCGGCACGCGATCGTGGACGAGGCGTACCAGATGCGCTCGGACGCGCTGCTGCAGGTCGCCGGGCTCTTCGAACGCGCGCTGTTCGTGGGCGACCCCGGGCAGTTGGACCCGTTCAGTGTGGTGGCCGCCGACCAGTGGGCGGGGCTGAGTTACGACCCCTCGGCGAGCGCGGTGGTCACGCTGCTCGCCCACAACCCCGGGCTGCCGCAGCACCGCCTGCCGGTCTCCTGGCGACTGCCCGCCTCCGCGGCGCCGCTGGTCTCCCGTGCCTTCTACCCGTACACGCCGTTCCGCAGCGGCACCCGTCACGGCGACCGGCGGCTGGTCTTCGGCGTGCCCGCCGACGGCGGCGCCGCCGACCGCGTACTGGACGAGGCGGCGGACTCCGGGTGGGGACTGCTGGAGCTGCCGGCCCGGCACACCCCGCGTACCGACCCGGAGGCGGTACGGGCGGTCGCCCTGGTGGTGCGGCGGCTGCTGGACCGCGGCGGCCTCACCTACAGCGCGCCCGATCCCGATCCGGCCCCGCTGAGCGCCGACCGGATCGCCGTCGGCACCGCCCACCGCGACCAGGCGGCGGCGGTCCGGGGTGCGTTGGCCGCGCTGGGGGTGGCCGGGGTCACCGTCGACACCGCGAACCGGCTCCAGGGCCGCGAGTTCGACGTCACCGTCGTCCTCCACCCGCTCTCCGGCCGGCCCGACGCGACCGCGTTCCACCTGGAGACCGGCCGCCTGTGCGTGCTGGCCTCCCGCCACCGCCACGCCTGCATCGTCATCTGCCGCGCCGGGGTCGCCGGCCTCCTCGACGAACACCCCTCCTCCGAGCCGGTCCAGCTCGGCGTCACCGTCAAATTCCCCGACGGCTGGGAGGCCAACCACGCGGTGCTGGCCCACCTCGCCGAACACCGCATCCCCTGGCGCCCTTGAGCCGCAGGCCAGAGACAGCCCATGGCAGAGCGGCCGTGCACGCAGGCAGCCCGGCGAGGTGATCGCGTCTGCGAACGTCGTCCACTCCGGGTGCCCTCTTGACTCCCCTCAGCCACGAGGGCGAGGGTCATGGACGACGGTGCAACCCACTTGCCGCAGGAGTGCCCAATGGCCCTGAAGTTCATCGGGATTTGGCCCAACACACCCGACGACGGCTCTCCCACGATGTGGCTGGACGACAGGACAGGAGACCTCATCATCCAGTCGTGGAAAGCAGACGCGGCGACCATTCGCGAGGCACAGGAAGTCGGCTCGGTGCCGGGCCATTCGACCGATGTCCCGGAACACGAGACCGTGATCCGACTGCCCGCTAACATGCTCCGGTTCATCCCCCGTCCCGACAGTGAGGACAACGGTGGCAACAGCGGTACGTGAGGCCCTCGCGACGGCGCAGCACTCAGCGATGCACCTGGAGATGCGCGACAGCTACATGAGGGACGACCCTGAGTTCATCCGCTGGCAGCAGGGGCACCGGTACGACGCGAACGACCGGGACTCGTGGTGGCGGCCATGGCTCGATGTCGTGTCCGAGACGACCAGCCGTGGCGTGATGATGCGGCGGCTTCGTGTCGTTTCAGAGCCGCTGAGCGATTACGTGCGGTACGAGTACGACGGGACGTTTACGAACATCGCAGCAGGAGAAGATGTCCGCTGGCTCCCTCGCTCACGCGCCCGGGAGCTGCTGCTTCCCGCGTTGGACGGCTGGGTCGTGGACGAACGGACCTTGATCCTCCATCACTTCGACGGCGAGGGTCAGTGGACCGGCCCCCGCATGGAGGTCTGCCAGGATCCGGCCTTGGCCAAGCAGTACGCCACGGCTTACGAAGCCGCGTGGGAACGTGCGATTCCACACGCGGAGTACCGGCCGGACTGACGAACACGCGCCATGGCTGTCTCCGCTTCTTCCAGCGCCCAGCAGGCGCGGCAGGCTCTCGCTGATCGACTCACGGAGCTTTGCCGGGATGCCGGGTTGTCCGGGCGCGACATCGCCGAACGCTGCGGATGGAGCCCTTCCAAATCCTCTCGGACAATGAACGGCCGTACGCCTCCGTCCACCGAGGACATTCGCGCTTGGTGTCGGGCATGCGGGGCCGATGACCAGGCCGATGATCTGATTGCGATGCTCCGGACGGCTGAAGGAATGTGGGTCGGCTGGCGGCGCATGGAGCGCTCCGGACTCAAGCAGGCCCAGGAGGCTCGTCTACCGCTGTACCAGCGCACCCGCCGCTTCCGCTCTTACTCCTCCTGGCTCGTGCCCGGCATGATCCAGACGCGGCCTTACACGACAGCCGTCCTGCAAGCTGTCCAGCGACGGCGCGGTTTGGTCGATGACGTAGCAAAAGCGGTGGCCGCCCGGATGGATCGTCAGCGCGTTCTGTACGAAGGTGACCGCACGTTTGCTTTCCTCATTGAGGAGTCCGCGATCCGGTCGGGCGCAGGCGACGCGGAGGTCATGTCCGGTCAACTTGGCCACTTGATCTCGATTGCTTCTCTTCCCAACGTGAGTTTGGGAGTTGTGCCCATGAGGCCGGACCGGGAACGGTGGCCGGTCGAAGGGTTCTGGATCTACGACACGGCACAGGTCAATGTCGAGTTGGTCTCCGGCTACCTCACGATCACACAGCCCGGCGAAGTGGCCATGTACGCCGACACATTCGCCGAGTTGGCGGATCTGGCCGTGTACGGGGCGGGAGCCCGCGCCCTGATCACAGCAGCGATGGACTCCCTCGGATAACTGCCGTGCAATCCCGTGCAAGCTCGTGGACGGACAACTCCACACCTCCCTAACGTCCTTGGTGCAGGGCACCACCGATTCCGTCATTATCGGAGGAGACGATCCATGAAAAGGCTCGGAACGTGCTTCGCTCAGGCCGGCGACGGAGATGACGACGACCTTCCCGGCACCCCCTGGACACCGCCGGAGCCCAGCCCCGACGGCGGGAGCCCGGAAGGCGATGGGAAACACCGCAAGTGATGAACGGTTCCACTGAGCGGGACGAGCGGCCTGGTCGTACCGAACTGGGCCGCTCCCTCCTGGACAACGGATTCATGACCTCGGACTGGGCACCCGCGTTCGAGGCCGTGCCCCGTGCGGCCTTCCTGCCCGGTCTGATGTGGCCGCACGACCCCACCACCGGCCGGGCGGTCACGGTGAACAGGACCGATGACCCGGCCGCCTGGTGGGGCTACGCCGACTCCAATGTGCCGATCGTCACACAGTGGGACGACGGGCGGCACACCGGAACAGAACCCGGAGGGGTCTTCACCTCTTCGTCCTCCATGCCGAGCGTGGTCTTCTCGATGCTCGCGGACCTGGACGTCCATCCCGGTCAGAGCGTGCTGGAGATCGGCACGGGCACGGGATGGAACGCCGCCCTTCTGGCACACCGCGTGGGAGCCGGGAACGTGGTGTCGGTGGAATTGGATCCAGCCGTGTCCGAAGGGGCCCGACAGGCTCTGCGGCACTTCGGCTACCGCGACGTGCGTGTCATCACCGGTGACGGACTGCTCGGCTACCCGCCGGCCGCTCCCTACGACCGTGTGATCGCCACGTGTGGCCTGCGCTCCGGCATGTTCAACTGGGTGCGCCAGACCGCCCCGGGCGGAATCGTCGTCGTTCCATGGGGCACCTACTTCGGCTACACCGAGGCCACGGCGCGACTGGTGGTCGCCGCGGACGGCACGAGTGCGTCCGGGCACTTCACCCGCCCGGTCAACTTCATGCGTATGCGCTCTCAACGTCTCGCCCGGCCGGAGCACAGCAGCTACGTACCTGCGCAGGGCATGGGCGACGCGGTCAGGTCCACCACCACGGTCACGGAGGCGGAATTCCTGACGGGCAGTTACGACGTCGAAGCGTTCGCGGTCGGTTTGCGGGTGCCGGACTGCACGCACACACCCGACCGCAAGCGGGACGGAAAGCGGCCGGTGTGGTTCTACAGCCTCACGGACATGTCGTGGGCAGTCGTCATCTTCCGCGACAGCGGCAAGGAGGCGACCGTCCATCAGTCCGGCAACCGGCGACTGTGGGACGAGGTGGAGGCGGCATTCCGCTGGTGGCTGGGGCAGGGACGGCCTGACTTCGACCGGTTCGGGCTCACCGTGACGGCAGACCGTCAAGTCCCCTGGCTGGACGACCCGTCCAACGTGC
Source organism: Streptomyces sp. NBC_01476 (assembly GCF_036227265.1). NCBI lineage: Bacteria > Bacillati > Actinomycetota > Actinomycetes > Kitasatosporales > Streptomycetaceae > Streptomyces > Streptomyces sp. NBC_01476. Next base: position 2,816,061 of record NZ_CP109446.1, read on the forward strand.
TGAGCGGGTGAAGACCGCCGTCGGCACCCCGTGAGCACAGAAGGACCCGGCTATTTGTTCTGGAGGGTGCCCAGGGGGGCGGGGGTGTGGGCGAGGGCGGTGGCTGCCGACTTCCAGGTGGTGTCGCCGGGGTCGAAGGCGCTGCGCAGGTAGGCCGTGGTGAGGTGCTGGATGAGGGCGACGCGTGCGGGGCTCTCGTCCAGCGTCGCGGCGGCCTCGTAGCCGTTGATGCCGCCGAGCGAGTGCTCGGCCCCGAAGAGCGTGAGCAGGCTCTTGTTCCCCGGGCTGCAGGTGTAGGGGTCGGTGAACCAGTCCGGTCCGCGGGTGGACAGCAGGGACTGGTCGTGGTCCCCGGCCACGATGAGAGCGGGCCGGGTCATGGTGGCGAAGGACGGCCGCATGAAGGGGAAGTGCTCGGCGGCGAACGGCGTCAGGTCGTCGCCGAGGCCGGTCAGGGCGAGCAGCACGCCGGCCGTGACCCGGGGGTCGGACAGGTCCTCGCCGGGCACCCCGCCGTCGTCCAGGACGCGCGCGCCCAGCAGCGCGCTCGCGCTCTGGGCTCCCCAGGAGTGGCCGGCCACCGCGACCCGGCCGCGGTCGAGACGTCCGCCGAGGCCCGGCACGGCGGCTGCCAGCACGTCGAGCCCGTCCAGCACCCGCACCAGGTCCTCGATACGCCATCGCCAGATCCGCGGCGTACGGGGGTCCTCGGGCGGCAGCGCGAGCGTCCTGGAGTCGAGGTGGGTGGGCTGCAGGACCACGAAGCCCTCGGCGGCCCAGTGGTCGGCCAGCGGGGCGTAGTCGTTCATCGACCCGCCGAAGCCGTGCGAGAAGACGATGACGGGCAGGTCGCCACCGGTGGCGGGGGCGGTCACGCGGACCTGGAGGTCCGTACCGCGGCCCGGGGCGGGCAGCACCACCGGCCGCGCGGATATGACCGTGGAGGGTGTGGCCGCGCTCGGCCGGGCGGTCAGGGTGTTCGGGTCGGACATGGACGTGCCTTTTGTTCGGTTGCTCCGCATGCTCGGTCCGCCGGTCCCTGCCCGGCGGACGGCTTGGCCGCCCCGCCGGGGCTCTGCCACAATGCATGAAACGGAACCTCGCTCCGCAAACGATACGGAGCGTTGTTCCGCTTCGCAAGTCTCACGGAGGGATCGCCACGGTGAACGACAGCGGCCAGGGCACGGGAAGCGCCGCCGCACCCAAGCGCAAGGACGCCCGGCGCAATCAGCAGACCTTGCTGGACGCGGCCGCCGCGGTCTTCGTCAGCTCGGGCGTCGAGGCGCCGGTACGCGACATCGCGGCCCGGGCCGGCGTCGGGATGGGCACCATCTACCGCCACTTCCCGACCCGCGCGGACCTCATCGTGGCCGTCTACCGGCACCAGGTCGAAGCCTGCGCCGAGGCCGGTCCCGCGCTGCTGGCGAGCCGCGCGACCCCTTACGACGCGCTGAAGGAGTGGATCGACCTCTTCGTGGACTTCCTGGTCACCAAGCACGGACTCGCCGCCGTGCTGCACCCCGACAACGCCGGTTTCGACACGCTGCACGCCTACTTCCTCGACCGGCTCGTCCCCGTGTGCGACCAGCTGCTCGACGCCGCGGCCGGCTCCGGCGAGATCCGCGCCGACCTCGCGGGCCTGGAGCTGATGCGGGGCGTGGGCAACCTCTGCATCGGCGCGGAGAACGACCCGTCCTACGACGCCCGCCGCCTGGTCGCCGTCCTCGTCTCGGGTCTGCGCCGGGAGCAGTGACGCAGGGTGACCGCCCGGTCGCCGAAAACGCCCCGCCCTAGAATGCGGGGCATGCACGACCAGCCCTTCTCTCCGTCCCGCATTGATTCCGCCGTACGCGCCTGGGGCGCCGCTTTCCGGATCATCACGTCCGCCGAGCCCACGATGCGCCATTACGCCGGCCGGCAGGAAACGCACGTGGTGTTCACCGGAAGCCAGGCGGCGAGCACCAACGGCGTTTTCTCCTTTTCCGCTCCGCCCGATCCCGACGAGATCGCGCTGCTGGCCGGCCGGGCCGCCGAAACCGCCGCGCAGTACCCGGAGTTCGCACCGTGGTGCGTACAAGTACGCGGCCGGCCCGACGAACGGATCCGGCGGGAAGCGGCCCGGCACGGGCTCACCGACGAGTCGTGGGAGCCGTTCATGGTGCGCGACCTGGACCGTTCGCCCAGCACCGACGCCGACGCCGCGCCCGGCTCGCCGGAATTGCGGATACGTGCGGTGTCCGGCGCGGAGCACGACCTCTACCTCACCGCGATGAGCACGGGATTCCAGGTCCCCAAGGAGGTCTTCGCGGCGCTTTTCACCCCGGCGGTCATCAATGCGCCGGCCGTGACCGCGTACATCGGGGAAGTGGACGGCGAAGCGGTCTGCACCGCCATGGGAGTCGTCACCGACGGCCATGTCGGGGTATTCAACGTCTCCACCGCACCGGCCCACCGGAAACGCGGATTGGGGGCCCGGATGACCGAACACGTCGTCCGTGCGGGACATCACGCCGGTGCGCGGACCGCCTATCTGCGGGCCTCTGAGATGGGCCTGGGCGTCTATGAGTCCGTCGGTTTCAGCACGGCCGAGCACTGGACCTACCTGAGCGCTCCGTAGTCACCGCGACGAGCGGGGCGCGGGAGCGCCGCCCGCCCGCGAGAACCCGGGAGAACCCGGGAGGACTACGCGTCGAGGTAGTCGTGGGAGGGGGCGGCCGGTGCGACGACCACGGCGCCGTCGCGGACCTGCCACTCGTGCATCCCGCCGGTCTCGTGGCTGACCAGGAAGAGTCCGGTGACGGGGTCCTCCTCGTCGGCGCCCGGGACGCGGGCGAGGAGCCGCATTTCCGTCAGGATGCCGTCGACGTTCTGCTCGCGGACGTCCGCGCCGAAGAAGACCCAGTTCGTCCAGTTGTACTGGCGGGGCGGGAAGACCCAGCCCCCGCCGTAGGAGCGGCCCGCCGCGCGGGTGTCGACGATCTCCCTGATCCGCACGAGCTGCCGGTCGTCGCACTCCAGCCAGCCCCGCACACTGACGTAAACACCCATCGCTTTCCCCCGTGTCCGTCCGCCCCCCGCCAAGAGGACGCTAGGCGCGCCGTACCGCCCCTCGCAACGCCATAAACCCGGGCGGGCGGGCGGCTGCGCCGGGCCTTGGCGGACGGCTGGCCGTAGCTGCACGAAGGTGGCCGCCGACGGCCGTGGCCCGTACCGAGGGGTTCGGTACGGGCCACGGGGGGTGCCGGTCAGAGCTGGGCGGCGTAGGCGGTGAAGGCGGCCCATTCGGCAGGGGAGAAGGCGAGTTGCGGGCCTTCTTTGTCCTTGGAGTCCCGTACGTGGATGACTTCGGGGCATGCGGCGACCTCGACGCAGTCTCCCTGACTGCCGCTGCTGTAGCTGGACTTGTGCCACGTGACGGCGACCTCGACGCAGTCGTCTCCGGAACCGCTGCTGTAGCTGCTCTTGAACCAGGCCAGACCGGACGTGCTCATAGCGCTCCTCGCATCCGCTGCAACAGGCTCACCGAGTCTTCGAGCGAGAGAGCCTGTGAGCGCATCCTGGCATACCGCGCCTGAAGGGTGCTGACCACCTTCGGGTCAGCAACGAATTGCCCGCTTTCCTGCCCTTCGCAGTACGCGTACCAACGGACCTCGGGAGTCTCCAGCAACCGCATGGGGCCGGCGAGTCCCGCATGTGCGAACCGCACCTGCGGCATCACCTGGATCTCGATGTTCCGCCGGGCCGCCACCTCCAGCACGTGGTCGATAAGCCCCTGGGTCACCTCAACCCCGCCCGTCCGCCGGAGGAACAACTGCTCCTCCAGGATGAAGCCGTATGCCGTGTTGGGCCGCTCCCAGAGCAGCTTCTGACGCTCCGCGCGCGCCGCCCACTGCGTCTCGATCTGTTTGTCGTTCAGTGGCGGCAGCTGGTCCTCGAACAACCTCCGCGCGTATGCCTCCGTCTGCAACAGCCCTGGGATCAGGCGGCATTCGTACGTGTAGAGCGTCGCGGCCACCGCCTCCAGCCTCGCCCACTGCCGGAACCACGCCGCCAGGCCCGGTTGCCGCGAGAGGTGCTGGAACGCCCTGCGGAGCGCACCCGTGTTGCCGAGCACCCCCTCCGCGCGCTCCACGAAGTCCCGGTCCGGCATCCGGCGTCCCTGCTCGATCGAGGCCACCGTGTGCTTCGAGAACCGCACCGCCGCGCCGAAGTGCTCCCGGTTCAGGCCCGCGTGCTCGCGTAACGCCTGGACGACCGCGCCGAAGGTCCGCAGGCTGTCGGAGGACTCGGGTTCACCACCCCCGTTCGCGCTGCCGCCCGCCGCACCCGTACCGCCCGGACCGAACGTACCCTCGGTCATCCCGGCCACCTCTCACGTCCCGCCCCGCCGCCAAAGCTCGCTTTCAAGGCACCTATGCTCACGGGGCGTTACGCGTACCGTCCACCCCAAGTGCTCGTACGGTACCGCAGCGTACGCGGCCCGGTCCTGGTAAGAGGCATTTCCGGCAGGCCACATTGGGCTCATGAAGGTACCTTCCCTCCCCCAAACCCCGCTCACCGTACGTACGTTCGTGCAGTGTTTCCGAGCCACCGAGCTCGGAGCGAGGCTCGCCCGCCAGGTGGCGGTGGCCGAACTCGACGGCTGGGGCGTCCCGCGCGGTTCCGACCCCTCCGACACCGCGGCCCTGCTCGTGGCCGAACTCGCCGCCAACGCGGTCACCCACGGGCATGTGCCCGGCCGCGACATCGAACTGCGGCTCTCCCTGGACGCCGGCACCCTCGTCATCGAGGTCTCCGACGCCCGCGGCGAGCGCCGCCCGCCCACGCCCGGCACCGTCGCGCCCGCGGATCCCCTGGCCCAGTCCGGCCGCGGTCTCTTCCTCGTCGACACCCTCGCCTCCCGCTGGACCGTCCTGGAACGCGCCGGCATCGGCAAAACCCTCCACGCCGAACTCGACCTCCCCTCCCCCTGACCACCCCACGCGATACGTTGACCGACGTGACAGCTCAGCGCATCAAAGAGGTCCGCCTGACGGCGTTCAAGAGCTTCCGTGACGAGGCGTTCCCGCTCGCCCCGCTGACCGTGCTGATCGGTCGCAACAGCAGCGGCAAGTCCAATGCCCTGGACGGCCTCGAAGTGCTCTCCCGCCTGGCGCACGGCGACGACATCGTGGACGCCCTGGAAAGCCGCAGCGGTCCCGCCGGGTCGGTGCGCGGGGGTCTCACCGGATGCGTCCCGCACGGCTCCGACCGCTTCTCCCTCGGGTGCACGGTCGGGACGGAGCGCGGGCCGGTCCACCTCGACGTGACGGTGCAGGTCACACCGGATGTGCGGATCGTCGAGGAATGCCTGTCGGGCCCCACGGCCGAGGGGCACCGGGATGTGCTGAAGAGCAGCCCGCGCAACCCTCAGTCGGGGTATGCCCGAGTGAATCTGCACGAGGACGGCGGCACCGGCACCGGCACCGGCACCGAGCAGGCCACCCTCTCCAGATGGCAACTGCTGTCTTCGCAGATCTCGGCCTTCGCCAACGTCTCGCCGGACTGGCAGAGCACGATCTGGTGCGCCGACACCATGCTCTCCGCGCTCCGCAACGTCTTCCACCTCGACCCCGTCCCGCACCTGATGCGCCAGTACGTCCCGGCCCGCGACGCCAACCTGCGCCGTACCGCTGAGAATCTCTCCGCGGCCGTCGGGAGGATCGAGCGCGCTGACCCCGCCCTCTTCCAGCGGCTCGTAAGCCTGTTGCGCGGCCTCGCCGATCACGACATCGACACCCTCGCGGTGTCCCGGTCCGACCTCGGTGACGTGATGCTCGCGCTGGACGAGGGGGATCTCGGACTGACCCCGGCGCGGGAGATGAGCGACGGGATGCTCCGCTTCCTCGCCGTCACCACCGCGCTCCTCACCGGCGGCGACGGTCTCGACCTGGGCTCGTCCCGTACGGAGGCGGCCGAGCGGTCGCTGATGCTGGTGATCGAGGAGCTGGAGAACGGCTTGCATGCCTCCCAGGCCGCCGAAGTGCTGAAGCTCGTGCGCGAAGCCAGCGCCGAGAACAGTACGCAAGCGCTCATCACCACGCACAGCCCGGCCCTGCTCTCGGCCCTCGACGGCGCGGACCACGAAGGAGTGGTCGTCTGCTGGCGCGACCGTGCCACGGGCCGCAGCCGCCTGACCCGCCTCACCGAGCTCGACGGCTACCCCGCCGCGATGGCGGCCGGCTCCCTCGGTGACGTGATCACCCATGGCCGCCTCGACAACCGCCAGCGGCGGGGCGACCGCGACTACACCGAGTTCAACCGCCTGTTGGGAATCGAGTAAGGCGTGGCACGCAGGGTTGAGTTTGTCGACACGTCCGTCCTCTGCAATCTGCTCGGGATACCCGGTAAATGCCAGGACCGCGAGCGGGTCGCCGCCGAGCTGAAACGCAAAGAGGCTGCCCGGGACTGTGACCTCCTGCTCCCGGTGACCGCCGTCATCGAGACCGGTAATCACATCGCCCAGTTACCCGACGGCCGCCAGCGGCGCACGCACGCCGAGATCTTCGCCAAGGTGCTCCAGTCGGTCGTCGAGGGCAAGGCCCCCTGGGCGCTCAACGCGGTCGAGTGGGATGCGGCCCATCTGAGCGCGTTGATCGCCGGGGGCACCACGGGCAGCAGTCTCGTTGAGCACGCCTGCAACCGGCTCGGGTGCGGTGATCTGAACATCCTCATCGAGCGGGATCGCTACCTGGCCCGTACGTCCGGGGTCGAGGCGGGGGTATGGACCCTCGATGAGCTGCTGCGTTCGTATGTCTGAGCCCGCCCCCGGGACGGGGGTTGCGGGGAGGCGGGACAATGGAGGGCGTTGGACGTCATCGGGAGGTAGTGGAATGACCGAGCCGCAGCCGGCTCAGCGATCCGGCGGGGAGAAGCCGCGACGGCCCGTTCCGTTGCTGTTCGAGCCCGGCGCGCCCGTGGAAGAGGGCGCCGACCGCTTCTTCGAGCTGGAGTCGATCGACGACCCGAAGCAGCTGCTGTCCCGCGCGACAGAGCTCGCCGTGGCCTTCCGCGCCGCGGCCGAACGGGCCACCGACTTCCAGGCCATCGCCGCCGCCCAGCTCACCGATCCGCGCCGGTTCGACCGGCTGACCTACGCCGTCCTGGCCGAACGCGCCGGCTGGACCGAGGACTACGCCCGGCGGATGGTCGAGTACGGCGAGGGACTCATCAAGGGCGGCGGCCCGCTGTAGGCCGGCCCGGCGCCCGATCGCACTCCGTACGCGTACCGTCACCGCGCGCCAAGGTACTCCCCTTGCACCCCTCCCGTCCCGGCTTCGGCCGATCCGCACCGGGGCAACCTTTCACCGCGTACTTGTAGATGCCATGGATGAATGGCATGCCCTGAACATCGTCACCGAGGCCCAGCGACGACAGCACACCGCCTACGTCACCGCCGACGGGGCCGCCTGGCTCGCCTCCGCCAGCGCCTTCCCGCGCAGCGTCACCGCCCTGTGGTCCGCCCGCCCCACCGCCCCCAGCGTGCTCCCCTGCGGCACCGCCTTCGACGTCGTCAACCTGCCCGCTCTCTTCGGCCGCCGGGTGCTGGAGCAGCTGTGGGCGGCCGGCCCCGGCAGCGGCCCGGTGGCCCTGCACCGGAGCCGCGTCCTGCTCTTCACCGCACCGGGCACCGCCCACCGGCTGCCGTCCCTGCTGGAGTGGGAGGAGTGGCGGGACGCGATGCCGCCGATGCTCTGCCACGGCGCCGGCGACGCGGTGACCGTGCCCCCGCTGTACGCGCCCGAGCCGGTGTCCGCGGGGGACGCCTGCGAGCCGGGCACGCCGGGTGCACCGGGTGCACCGGGCACGTTCGGCACACCGTCGCGGTGGGCGGTCGCTCCCGACACCCGGCACCCGTGGCTGCCCACCGCCGACCACCTGCTGCGGGCCTGCGTGCGGGCGGCCCGCGGCGCCCCGCAGAAGTCGGTTCCGCCGCTGGTCAGCCCGGACGGGACGGCGTAACGGATAACGATTTTCCTACGCCCCGGACCGGGTGCTAAGGTCTACGACGTCAGCAGGCGCCGCTAGCTCAGTTGGTTAGAGCAGCTGACTCTTAATCAGCGGGTCCGGGGTTCGAGTCCCTGGCGGCGCACCTGAAGCCGGAAGCCCTCCACTTGCGAGTGGGGGGCTTTCGTCGTGCCCTTGTTCCATGGAGTGGCTCGGTGACGCGTACCGCACGAGGATCGTGGACACCGGCCGCGAGTCCCTCTTCCTGCTGCTCCTCGGGCTGCTCGGCTCCTTCCTCTTCATCCGCTTCAGCGTCCGGATGATCCGCCGGGGCACGAGCTGGTGGCCGGGCAACGTCACCCCGGGCGGCCAGCACATCCACCATGTCGTCTTCGGCCAGGCGTTCATGATGATCGGCGGCATCGGCGTCTTCGCGGTGCGCAGCGGCGGCCGGGTCACGTACGCCGTGCTCGCGGTGGTCTTCGGCATCGGCTGCGGGCTGGTGCTGGACGAATTCGCGCTGGTGCTCCATCTGGAGGACGTGTACTGGAAGGAGGAGGGGCGGCAGTCGGTCGACGCGGTGATCCTCGCGGTGTCGGTGATCGGGCTGCTGCTGGTCGGCCAGCTGCCGCTGGGCGGGTACGTGGGGGGCCGCTCCTGGACCTCCTATGTGGCGAGGGCGCTGCTGCTGGGTTTCGTGGTGCTCTGCCTGATGAAGGGCAAGGTGTGGACCGGCCTGCTGGGCGTCTTCCTGCCGGTGCTCGCGGTGGTGGGCGCGCTGCGGCTGGCCCGGCCGCACAGTCCGTGGGCGCGCTGGCGGTACGGCGCCAGGCCGCGGCGGATGGCGAAGTCGGAGCGGCGCGAGGACGGGACGCACCGGCGGGCGATGGCGCTGAAGACGAAGGTGATCGACGCGGTGGCGGGGGCGCCGACGATCACCCGGCCGGTGGCACCGAGGCCGCGGCCGACGATCGTCGACCTGCCGCCGTCCCGGCTGGAGGTGGTGCTCGGGCGGGTGCTGCGGCCGTTGCAGCGGCCGGGCGCGGAGGTGGCGGTCTGGTATCTGCGGATCGCCGCCGGGGTCGACATCGTGACCGGCCTGGTCTCCCCTTTCCGCCGCAGCGTGGAGGCCGGCGACACCGGGGAGTACGTCAACGCGTTCCTGGTCAGCCCGGGGTTCACCGCGGCGGTGCTGGCGTTCGTCCTGTCGGTGAGCCTGCGGCGGCGCAAGCGGGCGGCGTGGGTCGTGACGGTGGTGCTGGTCGCCGCGTACGCGCTGGTGACCGCGGGGACGCTGCTGGGCGTCCCCGAGTCCCGGCAGCACCCGCTGAACTGGGTCTCGCTGGGTCTGACGCTGCTGCTGCTCGGCGCGCTGCTGGTCTCCCGGGTGCGGTTCAACGTCCGCGGGGAGCGGCGGAATGTGGCGCTGGGGGCGGTGTCGCTGCTGGTCGGGGCGGTGGTGGCGGTGGGTGTGGGGACGCTGATCGTGCACGCGACGGATCAGCTGCCGCCGCGGCGGTGGGGGGTGAGTGCGGGGTACGCGGGGGCGCGGGTGCTCACGGTCTCGCGGATGTTCGCGCCCTCGGGGGTGCGGGTGCCGGCCTGGACGGACTTCGCGGTCAATGTACTGAGTGTGGCGCTGATGCTGGTCGTGCTGCTGGCGTTCTTCCGCAGCCCGCGGGGCAGGGCGCGGCTCGGTGAGGAGGACGAGCGGCGGCTGCGGGCGCTGCTGCGGGCGGGGGGCGACGGGCTCGACTCCTTCGGGTACTTCGCGCTCCGCCGGGACCATACGGTGTGCTGGTCGCCGGACGGTACGGCGGCGATCGCCTACCGCGTCACGAACGGGGTCGCGCTCGCCACGGGTGACCCTCTCGGGCCGACCGCGTCCTGGCCGGCCGCCATCGCCCACTGGCTCACCTTCGCGGCCCGCCACGCGTGGGTGCCGGCGGTGGCCTACGCGGGCCGCGCGAGCACGGCGGCCTATGCCCGGCAGGGCTTCCACGCGTTCACCTCCACGGAGGAGCCCATCCTGACCGTCGGCGGCACCCCGAAGGCCCCGGCGACCCCCCAGGGCACCCCCGCCCCCGTCCGCGCCCACGGCAACCACGGCACCCCGGAGGGCGCGGACAAAACTTCGGACCTGACGGAGGACGAGGCCGGCCAGAAGGCGCCGCAGCCACGGCCCACCCGGCCCGGCAACCCCGAACCCCAGGGCGCGCCGGAGGGCCCGGCGGACCCCCCACGCCCCCTGCCGGCCCCCCAGGGCACCCCCGCCCCCGTCCGCGCACACGGCAACCACAGCACCCCGGAGGGCGCGGACAAAACTTCGGGCCCAACGGAGGACGAGGCCGGCCAGGAGGGGGCGGTGGGGGCTGAAGGGGGGTATCGGGTGGTGGTGCGGCGGGGGGTGGAGGTCGGGGGGGAGGAGTGGCGGCGGCTGGGACGGCTGGTGGGGGCCTGGCGGGGGGCCGGGGGCGGCGTGGAGCTGGGGCGCCTGGGGGACCCGGCGGACGGGGAGTGCGTGGTCGCGGAGTGCCTGGACCCGCAGGGCCGCACCTGCGCGCTGCTGCGCCTCGTCCCGTGGGGCGCGGACGGCCTGACGCTCGACCTGGCAAGGGCGGACCCGGACTCGGGCCGGGCCCCGCTGGACCTCGCCCTCACCACCCTGCTGCGGCACCCGCCCGCCGGCGTGACCCGCGTCTCGCTGAACGTCCCGCCCCACCAGCCCTTCGCCGCCCTCGCCCGGCGCACCCGCCCCCGCTTCCTGCTCTTCACCCGCCGCGCCGACCTCCCCCGCGTCCTGCTCGCCCAGCGGCTAGCAAACCGCTCCCTCGCGCGGTAGGGCGCCTTCCAGGAGGTAGCCGTCCACCGCCTTGCGCACGCACGCGCTGTGGGCGAAGTACGCGCCGTGGCCCTCGCCCCGGTAGGTGAGCACGCGGCTGCCGTTGCGCAGCGCCTTGGCCATCCGTCCGGTGCCGGAGTACGGGGTCGCCGGGTCACCGGTGGTGCCGACCGTCAGCATCTGGGGGGCGTCGGGCGCGGCGACCTGGCGGGTGGACTCGGTGCCGCGGGGCCACCCCGTACAGGCCAGCAGCGTCGCCTCGATGTCCGCGCCGAAGACCTTCGACGCGGCGGCGAACTTCGCGTCCAGGGCGTGCACCTGCTTCGGGGTGCGCCGCTCCGCCGTGTCCCGGCAGTCGATCGCCAGCTTCGAGATCTGCGAGTTGCCCTGCGGCTGCCCCGGCCAGCCGGTCACCGCCTGCCCGCCGAACTCCTCCGGGTAGGCGAGCTGCATCATCAGGTCGCCGTCCCGGTTGCGCAGCAGATCGCCGAGGGCCCGGCGGAGGTAGGGCCAGTTGTCCTTGGAGTACAGGGAGTTCTGCAGGGCCTGGAGGTAACCGGCGTGGTCCAGCATGCCGCTGTCGGTCATCAATCCCTTGCCGAGCCGCCCCGCGCCTTCGGTGATGCCGGCCAGCACCTCCGCGCCGCTGCCGCCCGGCACCGGGCAGTCGTGGGCCGCGCAGTCCGCCGCGAAGTCACCGAGCGCCTTCTGGAAGGCGCGGGCCTGGCCCAGCGCGGTGCCGGCGTCGTCCAGCGTCGGGTCGGGTACGCCGTCCAGCACGATCCGGCCCGCGCGGGCCGGGAACTGGTGGGCGTAGGCCGCGCCGAGCCGGGCGCCGTAGGAGAAGCCGAGGTAGGCCAGGCGGTCGTCGCCCACCGCCTGGCGTATGACGTCGAGGTCGCGGGCGGCGTCCGGGGTGCCGACCCAGGGCAGCAGCCAGCCGGAGGCGCGGACGCAGGCCCGCGCGAGTTCGGCGGGGTTGGTGATCGAGGAGAGGTCGCCGCAGTCGACCGGCGAGGAGCGGCCGACGCCGCGCGGGTCGAAGCCGATCAGGTCGTAGCGGCGGTTGAGGCCCGCCAAGTCCTTGGTGCGGCCGTTCAGTTCGGTCACCCCGGAGATGCCGGGTCCGCCGAAGTTCACCGCGAGCGCGCCCAGTTTCAGGCCCGGCCCGGTGGCGGGCAGCCGGTTGACGGCGAGGGTGAGCGTGGTCCCGCCGGGCCTGCGGTAGTCCTTGGGGACGCTCACCGTGCCGCACTGCGCCCGCGCGGGCGCCTTCGGATCGGGGCACGGGCCCCAGTCCACCTGCTGCCCGTAGAACTGTCCGAGGTCCGGCGCCGGTCCCGGACCGGCCACCGCGGGCGTCACCGGGGATATCCCGATCACGCCTCCCACCAGCGCGGCCGTGGGCCGCCGAAGCCAACGCCATCCGGCCATGACCCCAACGTAAGCGGCCGCGGCCCGCCCCGCATTTCACGGCCACCCGCAGTACACCTCGTGTATACCCCCTATGTATAGTGCCTCGCGGCCCGCAGACCGGCGGGCCCGGACACCTCCATGGGGGAACACTCACATGCGGAGCACGATCATGGCACGCCGAGGCCGTGCCCTGGCCGTCCTGGCCGTCACGGCGGCCATGGCGGCCGGCCTGACCGCCTGCAACGGCTACGACCCGACCTCGCCCGCCGACGCGCGCAAGCACACCGCCACAGGCGCGCAGGCGGCCTTCGGCTCCGGTCCCGGCGGCGCCCCGGTCGACTGCCGCAAGCTGAAGTGCGTGGCGCTCACCTTCGACGCCGGGCCCACCGTGCGCACTCCGCAGATCCTGGCCATCCTCAGCAAGTACCACGTGCACGCGACCTTCTTCACGCTCGGCAAGAACCACGTCAGGGTCTACCCGGACACGGTCCGGCAGATGGCCGCCCAGGGCCACGAGATAGAGACCCTGACCTGGTCCCACCGGATACTCACCAAGATCAGCAAGGACGACGTCCGCAAGGAGATCACCGAGGGCCGGGACGCCGTCGAGAAGGTCACCGGCGTCCGCCCGACCCTGCTGCGCCCCCCGCAGGGCCGCACCAGCGACACGGTCACCTCGGTCGTCCGCGACCTGGGCATGTCCGAGGTGGTGTGGAGCGCGGACGGCGCCGACTACAAGACCACCGACTCGAAGCTGATAACCAGGCGCGTGCTGAGCAAGACCCGGCGGGACGGGATCATCCTGCTGCACGACCTGATCGACCCGACCGACCGCGGCTACAACGGCACGGTCGCCGCGGTGGAGCCGATCATCACCGCCCTGCAGGCCAAGGGCTACACCTTCGTCACCGTCTCCCAGCTCCTCGCCCCGGGAAAGCCGCAGCCCGGCAAGGTCTACAAGTGACGCAAGGCGCCTTACCGCCCGGCGCCCCGGGCGGGGTAGCGTTCAACCGCAGGCCCGGTACGTCCCTCTTGGAGGCTCATCATGGCAACCACCCGCACCGCGACGACTCAGTGGAAGGGTCCGCTGATCGGCGGCGCCGGTACCGTCTCGCTGGACACCTCCGGTGTCGGCACCTACGAGGTCTCCTGGCCCTCGCGCGCCGAGGCCGCGAACGGCAAGACCAGCCCCGAGGAACTGATCGCCGCGGCGCACTCCTCCTGCTACTCGATGGCGCTCTCCCACGGCCTGGCAGGCGCCGGGACCCCGCCGGAGAGCGTCCAGACGGTCGCGAACGTGACCTTCCAGCCGGGCGAGGGCATCACCGGCATCACCCTCCAGGTCAAGGCGAGCGTCCCCGGCATCACCGCCGAGGCGTTCGAGGCCGCCGCGCAGGACGCCAAGGCCAACTGCCCGGTCAGCAAGGCACTCGCCGGTGTCGACATCACCCTTGAGGCCGAACTGCTCAGCTGAGCCACGGCACTTCAGCGGCGGGTGACGCGGACCACCCACGCACCCGCCGCACTGTGCGACAGCACCTTGAAGGACACCCCGGAGGGTGCGTCCTTCGTGCCCTCGCCGACCCCGAAGGGCGCGTCGTTCAGGGAGTTGAACGCCCCGCTGCTGAAGTCGCAGGCGGAGGTGAGCGGATGGGCGTCGGTGACGGTCACCGGCCCCTGCCCGGAGTCCACATCGGTGCGCACCCGGTAGGCGAGCACGCCCTCCCGGCAGGCGTCCACGTCGTTGCCGGCCGCCGCCCGTACCTCCAGCACATAGGCGCGGGTGGGCCCGTAGGGGATGATCACCGCCTTGCGGCCGCCGCCGACTTCGAGCGGGCGGAGCGTGTACGTGTCCTGGCCGCGGCCGGTGTCGCAGGCGATCTGGCTGTCGTCGAGCCAGCCGAGCCGCCACTTGTGCCAGGCGAACATGTCCCCTTGCAGACCCCAGTCGAGCGACATGGTGTCCCACTGCCCGGCCAGCACGTCGGTACGGGCGAAGTCGTCGGCCGAGTAGAGGTCCGGCAGGCCGAAGGCGTGCCCGTTCTCGTGGCTCAGCACCCGGGAACCCGACTGGTCGTGGCCGTAGATGAGCGAGACCTTGTCCAGGTGGGCGCCGTCGTCGGTGGTGGCGGCCGAGGCACCGGTCCAGGTCACCGAGAGCACCGCCTCGTCGGCGGGCGGCCCGGCGTTCGGCGTGACCAGGACGTTGACGATGTCGTAGCCGCTGAAGTCGATGTCCCGGTCGGCGGCCTTCAGCAGGTCACGCATCATCGCGGTGTGGGCGTCCCAGCCGTAACCGCGGCCGATCCCGTACGCGCTGAACGGCCGCGGCATCCGTATCCAGCGCAGCACCGGGGTGGAGCGGTAGTCGAGCTTCCCGTAGGAGGCGCGGGCGTACCACTGCCTGACCGCGGGGAAGAACTCGCCGTACCGGGCCTTGGCGCTGTAGGGGGCTTTCGCGTCGGGGAAGTCGATCATCAAGGTCAGGGCGCGCACCACCCCGGTGGAGGGGGCGAACTCCCCGTTGGGGCCGTGCTGCACGTGGTCGGGGAAGCCCTCGGACATCGCCACGCCGGGGGTGGCCCGCAGCGCGCACGGGCGGCCGGCGGGCGGCGGGGAGGCGTGCACGGCCGGCCCGTGCGGCCCGTTGGACACGGTCGAACCCACCGCCAGCAGCCCCACCGCGCACATCGCCAGGATCCGCAGCCCGTGCCGGGCGACCCACGGCACGGCGCTAAGCCCCGCGGCCGGAGCCGCTGTGCGGAGCGCTCTGGGTGACCCGCACGGTCCAGGTGCCGTCGGTCGCGTGGTTGATGACGGTGACCTGCGTCGAGCCGTCGGGCAGCGCGTACGACTCCCCCACGCCCAGCGGCGCGTCGGCCAGCGGCGGGTAGACGGAGGTGGCGGCGCACGCGGAGGTGCCGGGGTGGCCGTCGAGCACGTCGATCGGGCCGTCGCCGGACTCCCGGTCGGAGCGGACCTCGTAGAGCAGCACGCCTTCCCGGCAGGCGTTCCGGTCGTTGCCGGTCCTGGTCCGCGCCTCGATCGCCAGCGCGGTGTCCGCACCGGTCCGCACCACCAGCAGCTTCGTACCGCCGCTGGTCTCGTCGGGACTGAGGTCGTGGTACGTGATGCCGGTCCGCGAGATGCAGCCGACCTGGTCCTGGCCGATCCAGCCGAGCTTCCACTTGTGCCAGGCGAACGGCTCGGGCGCCAGGCCGAACTGACTACCCATCAGATCCCAGTCGCCGACATGGGTGTCCCAGTCGGCGTCGCTGCCGGCCGGCGGCCGGTAGTACAGGTCGGGCAGGTCGAAGACATGACCGGTCTCGTGCGCCAGCACGTTGCGGTCCGGCGGATGGTGCTCGAAGACGGTGACCAGCCGGCGCAGCGGATAGCCGTCCACGGTGACCGGCGAGGCGAGGTTGACCACCTTGGTGGCGTCGGAGTCCACACCGGGGGCGTCCGGGTCGGCAACGAGATACACCACGTCGTAGCCGTTGAAGTCGACCACCGGGTCGGCGGTGGCGATGGCGTCGCGCAGGTACTCGGTCCGCTCGACGGCGCCCCAGTCCCGGCTGATCAGGTAGTCGGTGGACGGCCGCGGCATCATCAGCCAGCGGGTCTCCGGGTGGACGTGCAGCCGGAACTTCCCGTAGGACGCCTCGTCGAAGAAGTCGCTGGTCGACGGGAAGTGGTCGGCGGCGACCTGCGCGGGGCTCAAGTCGGGCGGGCTGTCGGGGAAGGAGAGGAAGATCATCAGTGCTTTGACGTCGCCGCTGGGCCTGGCGTAGCCGCCCTCCCAGCTGTCCACGCCCTCGGAGTGGTGCACCGCGGTGCGCGGCAGCAGGCAGGCGGCCCCTTCGGCGGCCTTGGCGGCCGGCCCGGTCATCAGCGTCCACGCGACCAGACCGGCGAAGCCCGCGACGGCGGCGGCGGCCGAACGCAGCACCCTCCGGCTGCGGCGGCCGGTTGCGTGGCCGGCGGCATGGCCTGCGGCGGCGTGGCCCGGAGCGGCGTGGCCCGCCTCATGGCCCGCGGCGGCGTGGCCCGGAGCGGAATCCGACGGGTCGCCGGGCGCGAAGCCGGACGGACTGCCTGACCACCGCACCTTGACCTCCGGAGGATGAGCGCGCCCTTCCGGACGCCTCCCTCACCTTGCTATGCATTGCGCGGGTTTGCGGTGTTCGGCTGGTCCGTGCGGGTGGCGGCCGGGACCGCCCGGGACGGCCGGGGGCCCAAGCACTCATCCACCGTGATCAACTACGCACCGTAATGATGTGCGGATGGCGTTCACCTGATCGATCCAAACGCGCGCCAACGGTCAACTGACCGTCACCCGTGCCAAGAATCACCACGAAGGCGCTGGAACACCAACTCCGCCAGCCCATATGATCGTCTCCCAGACGAGCGCAAACAGGGAGCAGGCCATGGGCGGACCCGCGGGCGGCCCCGGCGTCGAGCCCGAAAGCCCCGAGGGCACGGCACACGTCATCACGCAGAGTCACGCTTCGCCCTCACCTTCGCGGGGCGGCGAACCGCCGGCCGGCGTGGCCTTGGACGTGGCGCAGGTGGCGGCCGGGACCTCGGCGGACACCGGGCACCGGAAGACGGCACGGCGGGAGGCAGGGCGGCGGGAGAGCGAGCTCCGGGACTTCCGGGCCGCCTTCACCATCGCCCAGTCCGCGATGGCCCTGGTCGATCCGGACGGCACCGTGCTGGCCGCGAACCCCGCGCTGGGCAGCCTGTTGGGCAGTTCACCCGAACGTATGACATCCGCGGGCGCCGGCGAACTCCTCGGCCTGACGGGTGACCCGCACGCCGGCGCCGCCTTCCACGAGGTGCTCACCGGCCGCCGGGAGAAGCTGCGCTGCACCCGCCGGATCGGCCGCCCGGACGGCAGCACGGTCCGCGCCGAGATCACGCTGGCCCGCACCGGCACCAGGCCGCTGCTCCTCACCGTCGAGGACGTCGGCGAACGGGACGGTCTGCGGGAGCAGTTGCGGCATCTGCGGATGCACGACCCGGTGACCCGGCTGCCCAACCGGGCGCTGTTCTTCGAGCGCCTCACCGAAGCCTGCGAGCGGGCGCCCGGCGCACGGGAGCACACCCGGTCCCGGGCCACCGGCCGGATCGGCCTGTGCTACCTGGACCTGGACGGCTTCAAGGCGGTCAACGACACCCTCGGCCACCGGATCGGCGACGAACTGCTGGCCGCGGTGGCCGCCCGGCTGCTGGCCTGCGCGGAACCCGGCGGACACCTGGTCGCGCGGCTCGGCGGCGACGAATTCGCCCTGCTGCTGCGGGACTCCACCGGCACCGGCCAGGCCACCACGCTCGCCGAGTCGGTGCTGGCCGCGCTCCAGCAGCCGTTCGACATCGCCGGGCACCGGCTCGCGGTCTCGGCGAGCATCGGCGTGGTCGAGCGGGAGGCGTCCGGCACCTCGGCGACCGGCCTGATGCAGGCCGCCGACACCACGCTGTACTGGGCGAAGGCCGACGGCAAGGCCCGCTGGACGCTCTTCGACCCGGAGCGCAACGAGCACCGGATGACCCGCCAGGCGCTCTCCCGCACCCTCCGGCAGGCCGTGGAGCGCGGCGAGTTCGTACTGGACTACCAGCCGCTGGTGGCCCTGGCCACCGGTGAACTGCGGGGCGTGGAGGCCCTGGTGCGCTGGGAGCACCCGCACTTCGGGCGGCTGGCACCCAACCGCTTCATCGGCCTGGCCGAAGAGGACGGCTCCATCGTCCAGTTGGGCCGCTGGGTGCTCGCCGAGTCGTGCCGCCAGGCCCGCACCTGGCAGCAGGCCAACCCGGAGACCGCGCTGGTGGTCAGCGTGAATGTCGCGGTGCGCCAGATGTGGGACTCCGACCTGGTCGCCGATGTCGAGACGATCCTGCGCGAGACCGGACTGCCCGCCCGGCTGCTGCAGTTGGAGCTGACCGAGTCCGCGGTGATGGGCTCGGCCGGCCGGCCGCTGCAGGCACTGCACGCGCTGCACGAGATGGGCGTACGGATCGCCATCGACGACTTCGGCACCGGCTACTCCAACCTCGCCTACATGAGCCGGCTGCCGGTCTCCGCGCTCAAGCTCGACGGCTCCTTCGTGCAGGGCTTCCGCTCGGCCGAACACCCCAACCCCGCCGACGAGACCATCGTGGAGGCCCTGGTGGACCTCGCCCACCGGCTCGGCCTGACCGTCACCGCGGAGTGCGTGGAGAACGCGGAGCAGGCCGAGCGGCTGCGGCGGATCGGCTGCGACACCGGCCAGGGCTGGCACTACTCCCGCCCGGTGACCCCCGAGGTCATCTCCGGCCTGCTCCGCTAGGGCGGCCGGCCTGCCGGATCGGCGGGCCGGCCGCCGGACAACGGGTAGGGCCCGCATCCTCGGGGGGAGTGAGGACGCGGGCCCTGGTTCAGGCGGGGACGGTCAGCGCGTCAGCAGGCTCCCAGGTCCTGCCAGACTCCCCATTCCCCGGTCGTGCCCGGCACTTCGTTCGTGGTCCACCACTTCGCGTTCCACTTGTGGCCGCCGTACGAGACCTGGTCGCCGTTGACGTAGATCGCGGAGGCGGACCAGGCGGGCACACCGCCGCACGAGGCAGGAGGCGTCGTGGGGGGCGTGGTGGGCGGTGTCGTGGGAGGCGTGGTGGGGGGCGTCGTCGGCGGGGTGGTCGGCGGCGTCGTGGGAGGCGTGGTGGGCGGCGTCGTACCGCCACCGGAGCAGCTGGACGCCGACCCGTTGGTCGCGGTGACGATCTTGTTGAAGAGCGTCGTCCCCGCGTCCAGGTCGAGCAGCGAGTACATCATCGAGCCGGCCAGCCCCTTGCAGTGCGCGTAATCCGCCTTGGCCTGGATCGACTGGGCGCCGAGGCCGGTGAAGAACTCACTGCCGTTGTAGAAGTAGTTGGCCTGGCTGGCCGCGTCGTAGAAGGTGTCCGCCGGGTTGTCGACGATCCCGGTCAGTTCCTTGTAGTACGCGGTGCCCGCGGTGGCGCTGAGGCTGCGGGCCGAGGACGGACCGGTGGCCGAGGAGTACAGGCCGTGGTTGCTGCCGGCCGGCACCCCGCTCCAGCCCCGGTAGTACAGCGGATAGCCCATGGTGACCTTGTTGGCCGGGAAGCCGCCGGCGATCCCGTAGGCCGGGTCACCGGTGGTCCACGCCTTGATCGCCGCGTCGGTGCTGTACTTCTCGGTGCCGGGGGAGATCGGCGTCGACGGGTCGTTCGGCGACTGGTACAGCGGGTCCTGGAGGTTGGTGGTGGTGTCCCAGGAGCCGTGCATGTCGTACGTCATGATGTTCGCGTAGTCGAGGTACGCGCCGATCTTGTTCGTCTCGATGTGCGCGATCTTGTCCTGGCCGGCCGGCAGGGCCGCGGTGAGCAGCATGTGCTTGCCGCCGTTGGCCGCGCCGTAGGCGTCCAGCTCGGTGCGGAACTCGGCCAGCAGCGCGGTGTAGTTGGCCTTGTCGTCGGCGCTGTAGTGGTTGCCCACGTGGCCGTCGGGCGAGCCCGGGTACTCCCAGTCGATGTCGAAGCCGTCGAAGATGCCGGCCGCCGAGCCCGCGCCGCCGTAACCGCCCTGGACCGGCAGATTGCCCTTGATGAACATGTCGATGCAGGAGCTGACGAGCTTCTTCCGGCTGGCGTCGGTCTTGGCCGCGTCCGAGAAGTACTTCGAGAAGGTCCAGCCGCCGATCGAGGCGACGATCTTCAGCTGCGGGTGCTTGGCCTTCAGCTTCTTCAGCTGGTTGAAGTTGCCGACGATCGGCTGGTTCCAGACATCGCCCACACCGTCCACGCTGTCCGCCGCGCCGAACGACTTCTGGTAGTCGGCGAAGGCGTCCCCCGCGCCGTCACCGGCGTTGGGGTTGCTCTCGTTGGTGGCGTCGGACGCCTTGGTGGCCTCGAAGCAGGTCAGGTTGGTGGGATCGATGTTCTCGAACGAGTAGTTGAGGATGTCCAGCTTGCCCGCGACGCCCGAGGTGTCCAGCTGCTTCGGGTAGTACGCGTTGCCGTACACGCTCCACTGGTCGTAGTACGCGATCTTCACGCCGCCACTGCTCGCGGCGGCGGCCGCGGGCTTGGCGGCGGCCGGCGCGGGGTCGGCCTGGGCGGTGCCCACACCGGCGGCGAGCGCGGTGAGCGCTCCGACCGCGAGGGCGGCGCTGGTGACGGCGGCCACGAGCGCTCTCTTCCGGGACTGCACAAGTACCTCCGGGGGGAGAGGGAGGAACAACAGGGGGCTGCTGAATTGATAAGCCCTCGTCAAGTGCACGTCAATGGTCTGAACCAGACTTGGACTAGACCAATTTGGGGCGATGTGGCCGCCCGCGGATCTTTCACGACATGAGCAAAGCCGCTCGTCAACCGGGTGACGAGCGGCTTTAACGCTGGGTTAAGGCAGAGGCCAACGGTCCGTCCGGCATTGGACCACCGGATCCCGGAAATCGGGCCTTAACCTGCCGCGGCGGCCCGGAAGGGCGGCCACGGCCGCGCCGGCGGGCGGTCAGACCTCCTGCGTGATGTCCTTCGGGAAGCCGTACGCGTCCGCGATCAGCTCGTAGGAGTGCAGCCGCACGGACGGGGTGTGCGCGTTGGCGGTGATCACCAGTTCGTCCGCGCCGGTCCGCTCCACCAGTTCGTCGAGGCCGCCGCGGACCGTCTCGGGGGTGCCGTGGACGATGTTGACCAGCCAGGAGTCGACGAAGTCCCGCTCGGCGGCGCTGAACCGGTAAGCCGCGGCCTCCTCGGGGGTGGGGACGAGGCCGGGCCGGCCGGTCCGCAGCCGCAGCATGCTCAGCGCACCGGTGAGCACCTGACGGCGGGCCTCCTCCGGGTCCTCGGCGGCCAGCGCGGCCACTCCGATCGAGGCGTACGGGCGGTCCAGCACCTCGGAGGGGCGGAAGGACTCGCGGTAGAGCGCCAGCGCGGGCACCGTGTTGGCGGCCGAGAAGTGGTGCGCGAAGGAGAACGGCAGCCCCAGCAGACCGGCCAGCTGGGCGCTGAAGCCCGACGAGCCCAGCAGCCAGATGCTCGGCCTCGACGCGGACTGCACGCCGCCCTCGGCGCTGCCCTGCACCGGGCCGGGGATGGCGTGGATCCGGCCGTAGGCATGGCCGGCCGGGAACTCGTCGTCCAGGAAGCGGGTCAGCTCGGCGAGCTGCTGCGGGAAGTCGTCGGCGCCCTCGTGCAGCCGGTCGGCGCGGCGCAGCGCCGCCGCGGTCGCCCCGTCGGTGCCGGGCGCCCGGCCCAGGCCCAGGTCGATCCGGCCCGGCGCCAGCGCCTCCAGCGTGCCGAACTGCTCGGCGATCACCAGCGGCGCGTGGTTGGGCAGCATCACGCCGCCCGAGCCGAGCCGCAGGCTGCTGGTGTGCGCGGCCAGGTGGGCGAGGATCACCGCGGGCGAGGAGCTGGCGACCCCGGGCATCGAGTGGTGCTCGGCCACCCACATCCGGTGGTAGCCACGGGTCTCGGCGGCCTTGGCGATCTCCACGCTGGTGCGCAGCGCGTCGGAGGCGGTGAGGCCCTTGCCGACGGTGGCCAGATCCAGTACCGACAGCGGTACGGGCGCGGAGCCGCGGGCCGTACCCCTGATGCCGTAGCCGTCGCTGCCTTGCCGTTGCTCACCCACTGCGGGAGCCTCCTTGCTCGTCTCGCCGCCCGCGACCTTCTCGCGGACCCTGGTGCCACGGGCACAGGACCCGCTGGAAGAACAACCGGACCCGGCGTCCGCTTGTTCCCCGCCGTCCTCCGGCCCGCCGGGACGGACCGCACGGGCGGTCCCGGGGCAATGGGGACACTTCTTCGAAGGCCAATGACCTTGGCATATGCCGTGGTGTTCCGTTCCTGCGTATCCGTCCGGGGCCGGCCGTACACCTCACCAACAGCCGCTACGGAAAAGGCCATTGGGGCTATCGTGAGAGTACGCAAGCGGTCACACCTTCAGGGGGGACGCCGTGGCGACAGAGCACCGACAGACCGGTCCGGTGTACGAGGTCCAGTACGCCCTGCGCGTACTGGAGTCCGTGGACGCGCACCGGCACGGTGTGACCGCGGAACAGCTGGCGCGCGAGCTCGGTGTACCGCACGGTTACCTCACCCGGCTGCTGATCATGCTGCGCCGGGAGCGGTATCTGGAGTTCCTGCCCGGCGGCGGCTATGTCATCGGCGACGCGATGCCCTCGCTCACCCCGGCCGACCGGGAGACCGCGCTGGCCGAGCGGCTCCAGGCGACGCTGGCGGAACTGCGCGACGAGGTCGGCGCCGCGGTCTACTTCTGCCGCTACGAGGAGGGCGAGGTCTCCGTCGTGGACATCGCCGACGGACCGACCACGCCCCGGGTCAACGAGTGGATCGACTTCCGGTCGGCCGCGCACGCCACCGCGTCGGGCAAGTGCCTGCTCGCCCAGCTCGACCACTACGGCCGGGTCGAGCACTTCGCCCGGCACCGGCCGATCCGGCTCACCTCGCGCACCGAGACCGACGAGAACATCCTGCTCACCAAGCTCGAACGGCACCCGGCCACGGTCCCCTCCCTCGACCTGCAGGAGTACGCGGTCGGCACGGTGTGCGCGGCCATCCCGGTCACCATCGGCAAGACGGTGGCCTGCCTGGCGCTCTCCATGCCCGCCGCCGGCGCGCACCGGCTGCGGCCCGCGGTGGACGCCCTGCACGAGCGGGCGGCGCCGATGCTGCTCTCGATGGCCCTGTGACGAAGCTCCGGGGCACGACGCCGAAGGCCCCCCGCGTGAACGGAGGGCCTTCGGCATCTCAGGTGCGCCGCCAGGGACTCGAACCCCGGACCCGCTGATTAAGAGTCAGCTGCTCTAACCAACTGAGCTAGCGGCGCCTGCTGACGTGGAAGATCGTACCTGATGACGGTCGGCGGAGAAAAATCGGCGGTCCCCGCAGGACCCGCCGCCTCAGCGGGCCCAGTGCGGCGGCCGGGCGAGGGCCGCCGGGATACGGGTGAGGGCGTCCCCGCGGGCCGCGTTGAGCTGGGACTGGGTGAGGAAGAGCGCGCCGGTGAGGTCCGCGCCGCGCAGATCCGCATCCCGCAGATCGGCGCCCAGCAGATCGGCGAGCCGCAGGTCGGCGCCGCACAGATCGGCCCCGATCAGCAGGGCGCCGCGCAGCCCGGCACCCCGCAGCGCGGCCTTGCGCAGGCGCGCGCCGATCAGATCGGCGCCCCGGTGGTCCCGGCGGCGGCCCGGCGCCCCCGCGGCCCGTACCGCCTCGCTGACCTGCTGCAGGAGGGCGCCGACGGGGGCGCGTTCGGCCGCCGGGTCGACCGCGAGCAGCGCCTCGGGGCCGAGCCGGGTGAGGCCGTCGACCCGGTCCCATGCCCGGTCGATCTCCTCCCGGGCGACATCGTGGGTACGGGCCTCGGCGAGATACCACAGGAGTTCGTGCAGCTGGCGCAGGAGCGGCAGCGCGGCGAACATCCGCCGGCCGGTCTCCGGGGCGCCGCGCCAGTCCTGCCCGCCGAAGGTGACCTGGGAGAGCTGCTGGCCGGCGCCGAAGCAGTCGTACACCGTGCAGCCGGCGTAACCGCCGGCCCGCAGCCCGGCATGGATCGAGCAGCGGTGTCCGTCGTCGAGATGGCCGCAGGGGTCGCCGGCCTTCTTGTCCGCGGCGAAGTCCGCGGACCTGGTGAAGGTGAGGGCCACGCAGCAGAGCCCGAAGCAGTTCCCGCAGTCCGCCCGCAGCCGTCCCGCTGCCTCCTCCGGGCGCCCCGCCGGGCGCACCCGCTCGTTCACGTCCGCCCGCTCCCCAGCCACCCGACCGCGGCGCCCCGGGTCCGGGGCCGCCGCGGTCCATGGTGCCCTATGTCAGAAAGCGGCCGGCTTGGCGGCGGTGTAGAGCCAGACCGTGAAGAAGCCGCCCAGCTTCTTGCCGGAGAGCCGCTCGGCGAGCCGCTGGAACTCCGCGACCGTCCCGTTGCCGTGCCGGTGGGCGGCCGGCCACGCCTTGAGCAGCTGGAAGAACGCGCGGTCGCCGATGGTGTTGCGGAGCGCCTGGATCGCCAGGGCGCCGCGGTCGTAGACGGCGTCGTCGAACTGGTTCTGCGGCCCCGGGTCGCCCGGCTCGACCGTCCAGAACGGGTCGTCGGCCGGGTGGGCGTCGTAGACCTGCTGGGCGAGCTGCTGCGGGGTGCCGGTGTGCTCGTGCTCGGCCCACAGCCACTGGGCGTAGCTGGCGAAGCCCTCATTGAGCCAGATGTCCGACCAGCGCTCCAGCGAGACGCTGTCGCCCCACCACTGGTGGGCCAGCTCATGGGCGACGACGGAGGTGTTCACCTGGGCGAAGGTGGCGGGGCTGTAGAAGACCCGGGTCTGCGCTTCGAGGGAGAAGTGCGAGGGGAC
This sequence comes from Streptomyces sp. NBC_01476, assembly GCF_036227265.1. Lineage (NCBI taxonomy): Bacteria > Bacillati > Actinomycetota > Actinomycetes > Kitasatosporales > Streptomycetaceae > Streptomyces > Streptomyces sp. NBC_01476. The sequence continues at coordinate 2,840,673 of NZ_CP109446.1, forward strand.
GTTCGGTACGTAGCCGCCGGCCGCGTCGAAGGGGTAGGGGCCGAAGTAGCCGCTGAGGAAGTCGATGATCTCGCCGGTGCGCTCGACGCTCGCCCGGGCGTTGGCGGCGATCGGGTCGGTGAGGTCCTTGCTGTAGGCGTTGATCACCGGGACGCCGGACCTGGTGCGGCCCTGGGTGATGTCGAAGTGGCCGACCGCGAGCGTGGCGAGGTAGGTGGCCTGCGGGGCGTCCTGCCGCCAGTGGTAGCTGGTCCAGCCGCCGCCGGTGCGCTGGGAGAGCAGCAGGCCGTTGCTGATCGCCTGCTCGCCGCTGGGCACGCGGATGTTCACGTCGTAGGTCGCCTTGTCCAGCGGGTGGTCGTTGCTGGGGAACCACCACCAGGCCGACTCGGGCTCGTTGGCCGCCACTCCCCCGTCGGGGGTGCGCTGCCAGGAGGTGAAGCCGTACCGCTGGACGCTGGAGGGCACCCCGGAGTAGGTGACGGCGACCGTGTAGTGCCGGCCGCGGGGGATCGTGCGGGCCGGGGTGACGACGAGTTCCTGCTCCCCGCTGGTGGCGAAGCGGGCCGGGCGGCCGTCGACGGTGACCTTGCTGACGGTGAGGGCGAAGTCCAGGTCGAAGCTGGTCAGGCTCTGGGTGGCGGCGGCGCTGATGGTCGCGGTACCGGTGAGGGTGTCGGTGGCGGGCTGGTAGCCGAGGTCCAGGGCGTAGTGGGAGACGTCGTAGCCGCCGTTGCCGTAGGTCGGGTAGTACGGGTCGCCGATGCCGGGCGCGCCCGGGCCGGTGTCGGCGGCGGCTGCCGGGATCGCCAGCAGCAGGCCGAGGGCGGCGGCGACGGGTGCGATCACGCTCGTGCGCACAGAGGTCCTCCAGAACGGGACGAATCGAGCCGGCGGGCTCGAACCGAGGGGATCGGCTCGATCGCTGGCAGGTACACGGCGACCCTAGGAAGCCCCGGGCACCTCAGCCACCCCGATCGCCCCGTCTGTCGCACAACCTTCACCCGGCGCAACACATGCGACCGGAAAGCGCCGGAGCGCGCGCGGGGCGGGGCATTTTGCGGTTGCGTTCCACGGCGAAGGTGGGAACGCTGGTCCTGATGCCATCGGACTGCCGGATAGGTTCCCCATGTGAAGAATGTCTGGTCGAAGTTCATCGGAGCCCTGCAGCGGTTCGAGTCCGACTACATGTCACGGGTCGGTTTGTCCCTGCCGCTGGCCGCGATCGGCGTCGTGGTCCTCTCCGACCTGATCGCCGGACGGGACCACTTCCTCACCCCGGGCATCATCGTCGCTCCGCCGCTGGCCGCGATCACCGTCCGCTGGCGCGGCACCGTCTTCATCTGCCTCCTGGGCGCCGCCGTCCAGGCCGCGCTGGCGCCCTACGACGGCATCACCCACATCCCCGACCACGACGTGCTCTTCGGCCAGCTCGTCTCCTACGCCCTGGTCAGCCTCTTCAGCGTCTACATCTCCTGGCGCCGGGAGACCGGCGCCCGCGCCTTCACCGCCATCGCCTCCGTCGCCGAGGCCGCCCAGCACGCGCTGATGCGCCCGCCCGAGCACCGGGTGGGCGGGGTGCGGCTCGCGGTCCGCTATGTCTCGGCCGCCGACGCCGCCCAGATCGGCGGCGACCTCTACGCCGTACTGGAGACCCCGCACGGCGTACGGGTGCTGATCGGGGACGTCCGCGGCAAGGGACTGTCGGCGGTGCAGACCGCCGCGGTGGTGCTCGGCTCCTTCCGGGAGGCCGCGTACGACGAGGGCGGTCTGGAGCGGGTGGCCGAGCGGGTCGACACCAGCGTGCGGCGGCATGTGACCACCGGCGACTTCATCACCGCGCTCTTCGCCCAGTTCGAGAAGCCGGACACCGTCGAGCTGCTGCACTACGGACATGTGGCGCCGCTGCGGGTGTCCAGGGACGGCACCGTGGAGACGCTCGACCCGGCCGAGCCGTGGGTGCCGCTGGGCCTGGCCGACCTGGTCACCGGCGGGCCCGCCCCCTGGCGGGTGCCGCTGCTGCCCGGCGACGTGCTGGTGCTCTGTACGGACGGCGTGATCGAGGCCCGCAGTCCGGTGGACCGCTCCTTCTACCCGCTGGGCGAGCGGGCCGGGGCGCTGGTGGCCGGCTCCGGGCCCGATCTTGAGGCGGCCGTGGAGCGGCTCTACGCCGACCTGCTGCGGCACGCGGGCGGGTCGCTCTCCGACGACGTGGTGCTGCTGCTGCTTTCCCCGGTGCCGCGCCCTCTGCCGGTCCACCCGCAGGACCCGCCGTTCGCGCGGCCCTAGGCGCCGCGGGGCGGGCGCGATGCGCAGGACCCGCCCCGGCGGCTCAGCGGGTGGCCCGCGCCGGCGTTTCTCAGCGGGTGGCCCGCTCCAGCGCGACCAGCACCGACTCGTACCGCTCCCCGGTGGCGTGCTCCATCCCCAGCTCGCACATCCGGTTCGCCGACAGGTAGGCGTCGTAGCCGCGGGCCGCGACCTCCTCGGCCTCCCGGCGGGTGGCGGCGGCGGTCAGCTCCTCGTGCAGCATCCCGCGGTCCCCGGCGAAACCGCAGCACCCCGCGTCGTCCGGCACCACGACCTCCCGGGCGCAGGCCCTGGCCACCACCTCCAGCGCCGCGGCGGCCTCCTCGCCGAGATGCCGCGTCGAGCACGTCGGGTGGAGGACGGCCGAGCCCACCGGCCCGGAGACGGTGAGCCCGGGCAGCAGGTGCCCGGCCGCCCACGCCACCGAGTCGACGACGGTCAGATCGCCGTGCAGCTCCCTGTTGGTCTCGCTGAGGTACGGCACCACGTCCCTGGCCAGGCCCAGCGTGCAGGACCCGGCGTCCACCACCAGTGGCAGCCGGCCGCCGCCGGTCCAGGCCCAGGCGTGCTCCACGATCCGGTTGGCCATCACCGCGTTCCCGGCGTCGTGGCCCTTGGCGTGCAAGATCGCGGCGCAGCAGGTGCCGGCCACGTCCGGCGGGATCCACACCGGCATCCCGGCCCTGGCCGCCAGCGTCACCAGTGCCTGCGGCAGCCAGCCGCCCCCGTGGGGCGGGCCGAAGATGCGGTTGACGCACGCCGGGTAGTAGACGGCGGTCGCGCCCTGCTGCTCGGTGCGCGGCAGCCTCGGGGCCGCGGCCGGGATCTCCGGCAGCCAGTCCGGGACCAGCCCGGGCCGTACCGCCCTGCGTGCCAGCCCGGCCACCGCGGTCAGCGGCCGGTCGCCGAGCCGGCCGCGTACCGCTGCCGCGGCGGCCACGGCGGCCCGTGCGGCACGCTCGGCGGTCCGGCCGTGGGTGGCGAGCGAGGCGGCGACGCGGTCCTCGGTACGGGAGTGGCCGGCCCGGCGCAGGTCCTTCATCAGGGCGCCGGTGTCGATGCCGACCGGGCAGGCCGGCTTGCAGAGCGAGTCACCGGCGCAGGTGTCGACGGCGTCGTAGCCGTACCCCGCCAGCAGTTCGCGCAGCACCGGGGAGCCGGGCGGCTGGCGCAGCATCTCGCGGCGCAGCGCGATCCGCTGCCGGGGGGTGGTGGTCAGGTCGCGGCTGGGGCAGACCGGTTCGCAGAACCCGCACTCGGTGCACGGGTCGGCGGCGGTGCCGAGCACCGGGGTGGTCTTGAGGCCGCGCAGATGGCCGCGCGGGTCCTGGTCCAGGACGACCCGCGGGGCGAGGATGCCGTCCGGGTCGAGCAGTGCCTTGACCCGCCACATCACGGTGGTGGCCTGCGGGCCCCACTCCAGCTCCAGGAAGGGCGCCATGGTGCGGCCGGTGCCGTGCTCGGCCTTCAGGGACGCGGCGAAACGTTCGGTCATGGTGCGGCAGAAGTCGTCCATGAAGGCGGCGTACCGCACCACGTCCGCCGGGTCGCCGGCGTCGATGGCGAGCAGGAACTGCAGGTTGCCGTGGGCGGCGTGCCCGGCGACCGCCGCGTCGAAGCCGTGCCGGGTCTGCAGGTCCAGCAGTTCGGCGCAGGCGTCGGCGAGCCGGTCGGGGGGCACCGCGAAGTCCTCGGTGACCAGGGTGGTGCCCGGCGGGCGGGCGGCGCCGACGGCCGCAACGAAGCCTTTGCGGGCCCGCCAGAGCGCGGCGATCCGGTCCGGGTCGCGGGTGAACCCGCCGGCGGCCGGCGCCGGGCCGATCAGCCCGAGGTCGTCGCAGATCCGGCGGGCGGACCGCTCGTACCCGGTCAGTTCGACGTCGTCGGCGGCCCGGAACTCCACCAGCAGCGCGGCGCAGTCGGCCGGCAGGTCCGGCGCCTCGGGCACACCGGTGAGCCGCAGCACCTGACCGTCCATCAGCTCGACCGCTTCGGCGCCGGCCTGGGTGAACAGCGGTGCGGCCGCGGCGGCGGCGCCCAGCGAGGGGAAGAAGAGCAGGGCGGCGGAGGCCGCCGTGCGCACCGGCAGGGTCCGGTAGACCGCCTCGGTGACGAAGCCGAGCGTGCCCTGCGAGCCGATCATCAGGCCGCGCAGGATCTGCACCGGGGTCTCGCCGTCGAGGAAGGCGTCGAGCCGGTAGCCGCTGGTGTTCTTGAGCGCGTACCTGGCCCGGATCCGGGCGGTCAGTTCCTGGTCGGCCTCGATCTCGTCCCGCAGGTCGAGCAGCCCCTGGCACAGCTCGGGCTCGGCGGCGGCCAGTGCGGTGTCCGCCTCCGGGTCGCCGGTGTCCACGACGGTGCCGGAGGGCAGGACGACGGTGAGCGAGGCGACCGTGCGGTAGGAGTCGCGGGTGGTGCCCGCGGCCGTGCCGGAGGCGTTGTTGGCCAGCACGCCGCCGACGGTGGCCGCGGCGGCGCTCGCCGGGTCCGGGCCGAGCATCCGCCCGTGCCGGGCCAGCGTGGCGTTCGCCCTGGCCAGTACGGTGCCGGGCAGGATCCTGGCGAGGGCGCCGCCGGCCTCGACCTCGATCCCGCTGAAGTGCCGGCGTACGTCCACCAGGATGTCCTCGCCCTGCGCCTGCCCGTTCAGGCTGGTGCCGGCGGCGCGGAAGACCAGATGGCGGCGCTGGCGGCGGGCGTACCCCATCAGCTTCACGACGTCCTGCACGCTCTCCGGGACCACGACGGCCTGCGGCACGAAGCGGTACGGGCTCGCGTCCGAGGCGTATCTGACCAGGTCCGCCACCCGGCCGAGCACCTTCCGCGCGCCCAGCAGTTCGCCCAGTTCCCGCGTCAGCCCGGCCGGGCTGCCCGCCGCCCGTGTCTCCTCCACCCGGTCGCCCGCGCCTTCCGCGGGCGGGTCGGTGACGGGCGCTTCTTTCTCCTCCTGGACGGGCATCCGGACCTCCATGACGGGGATCACACAGCGGAGCCCAACATAAACGCCCCACCCCCGCGCCGCCCGCCGAGCGACGCACGGGAGTCACCCCCCGCCCACGGGCCCCTGCCCGGGGGGTGCGACCGGTCAGGGGGCCCAGGTCTTGAGGAGCCCGGTGTCCAGGGTCATGCCGACCGGCTGGGGGAGTTCGACGGGCTTTCCGAACTGGTGACGCTCACGGAAGCTGTACACGCCGTCTTCCGGCCTGCTGTAGACGACGACCTCGCCGGCGTCCCGGTCGATCAGCAGGTACACCGGAATGCCGGTCCGGGCGTAGGCCCGCGGCTTGTCATGGCGGTCCCGCCGGTCGGTGTCGCGGTCGTACGAGGTGACCTCGACGGTCATCAGGACCTGGTCGGGGTCCGACCACTGGCCGTCACCGACGAAGCTGCCTTGGGGTGCCAGAGTGCCGTCCGGCTTGGCGTGGCCCTGACCAGAGATCTCCACCTTCAGCCCGCGTTCCGGATAGAGCCACAGGTCGGGGCGCTGCTGCATGCACTGCTGCGTCACCCAGCGGATGATCTCGTCGTGGACCCCGTCCGGCACCGCCTTGACCCCCAGCCTTCCGAAAATGAACTCCAGCCGGACGTCCAGGGTTTCGGCGGTGGCGGCGAGTTGCTCGAACGCCTCGGGCAGCATTTGCGGCCGATCCTCGATCGCGGTCATGGAACCCCTCCGTTCTCCGTCCGGGCAGGTCAAACCGGCATCCGCACTCTAGCCGTCACGGGCTTCACACCGGGTGGGAGCCGGTGAGGGCGGCGTAGACGACGACGTTGGCGGAGTAGGACTGGGCGGTGCGGTCGAAGGAGCCGCCGCAGGTGATGAGGCGGAGTTCGGGGCGGCCGGTGGAGCCGTAGACGCGGGTGGCGTCGAAGTGGTCCTTCTCGACGACCTCGACCGCCTCGACGGAGAACTCGGCCACCGTGCCGTCGGCGCGGGTCACATCGACCAGCGCGCCGGGCTTGACGGTGCTCAGGCCGTAGAAGACGGCGGCCCTGGTCTTGGTGTCGACATGGCCGACGATGAGGGCGGCGCCGTCCGCGCCGGGGGACGGGCCGTCGCGGTACCAGCCGGCCACCTCCGGGGTGTCGTACGGCGGCGGCTCGATCGTGCCGTCGGTGAGCCCGCGGCCCACCAGATCGGCGTGCACGCCGATGGAGGAGATGTCGAGGTGCCGCGGCACGGCGGCGGGCAGCGGCTCGTGCGGGGCGTAGATCCGCGGCGGGTGGTCGCCGGCCGCGGCGGCCATCGCGCGGGGGGCGGCGGACGGTGCGCCGCCGCCCCCGTCGTGACCGACCAGCCAGGCCGCCAGCAGGAGCAGCCCGACCGCGAAGGCCGTCCACTTCCGGCCGACCGTACCGGCCCCTGCCTCGGTACCGGTCTCCGTCGCCCCTTCGATCATCGCCGGTCAGCCGCGGGACGCGCTGCGCCGCCGGTGGATGACCAGGCCGGCCAGGCCGGCCGCCGCGAAACCGCCGGTGACCAGCAGCGGGCCGGTGCTGGTGCCCGAGGCGGTCGGACCGGCCGCGAGCTGCGCGGTGCCGCCGCCACCGGCCGGCACCGGCTTGACCGGGGTCAGCGGGGAGTCCGGCACGGAGGGTACGCCGCCCGCGGTGACCGTGATGGACGCCTGCGCGGAGCTGGTCACGCCGTCGCACTCGACGGAGATCGCGTACGAGCCGTCGACCGCGTCGGACTTGATGAAGGCGCTGCCCTCCAGCCCGCGGCCGTCACCGGCCGGCGCCAGCGTCACGGTGTCGACGAAGACCTCGGCGCTGGCCTTGGCCTTCTGCCCGGCCTTGCAGGAGGTCTCCAGGTGCAGGGTCACCACGCCACCGGGCGCGACGGTCCGCGGATTCACATCCATCGAGCCCGAGGACGCCGAACTCGACGACGAACTGCTCGAACTGCTGCTGCTGGAGCTGCTCGATCCCCCGCCGCCCTCGTCGGCGACAGCCTGCTTGGGTGCGGACATCCCGCCGACGGCGAGAACGGTCGCGACGCCGGCAGCGGCGATGGCAGGAACTTTCAGACCAAACATGGAGAACCTCCGCTCGGCCGGGAGCGGGGACCGCGCCCGGTGCTTACGAAGATTCCGCCGGCCACCGCCGCCCGCACCCCGGGCGGCGGCTCACTGGCCCATCGGGGTGAGCGGCGGTATACCCACGGTGACGCCCGGGGGTCAGATCTCGGCGACCAGATCCGCGATCGAATCGACCACGTGCGAGGGCCGGAAGGGGTAGCGGTCGATGTCCGAACGGCTGGTCAGGCCGGTGAGCACCAGGTACGTCAGCATGCCGGACTCCAGGCCGGCCAGGACGTCGGTGTCCATCCGGTCGCCGATCATCGCGCTGGTCTCGGAGTGCGCGCCGATCGCGTTCAGCCCGGCCCGCATCATCAGCGGGTTCGGCTTGCCGATGAAGTACGGCTCCTTGCCGGTCGCCTTGGTGATCAGCGCGGCCACCGACCCGGCGGCGGGCAGCACGCCCTGCGGCGAGGGGCCGGTCTGGTCGGGGTTGGTGCACAGGAAGCGGGCGCCGTCGTTGATCAGCCGGATCGCCTTGGTCAGCGCCTCGAAGGAGTATGTGCGGGTCTCCCCGAGGACGACGTAGTCCGGCTCCGAGTCGGTGAGGACGTAGCCGACGTCGTGCAGCGCGGTGGTCAGGCCGGCCTCGCCGATCACATAGGCGGTGCCGCCTGGCCGCTGGTCGTCCAGGAATTTGGCGGTGGCCAGCGCGGAGGTCCAGATGTTCGCGACGGGCACGTCAAGGCCCATCCGGGTCAGCCGGGCGTGCAGGTCACGCGGGGTGTAGATGGAGTTGTTGGTGAGCACCAGGAAGGGCTTGCCCGACTCCTTGAGGCCCTTGAGGAAGGCGTCGGCGCCCGGAACGGGGGTGCCTTCATGGATCAGCACTCCGTCCATGTCGGTGAGCCACGACTCGATGTGCCTGCGTGTCGACACGGATGAGCTCTCCTGTTCCCGGGGGTTCCGTCTTGCGGTTTCCCAGCGTAGCCGGGCAGGGCGCCCGGGCAGGCCCGGGTCCTCGGGGTCAGTGGGTGACGCGGGTGCGCCATTCGAAGAACGGGACCAGCGGGGACCTTTCGTCGAGGTACTGCCAGGGCGTCTCGGTCGCCCGGGTCCCCAGCGCGCGGAAGAGCGGGCGCGCGGCGGCGTAGTCGCCGGCCAGCGAGAACGCCATCGCGAAGGTGTTGAAGGACAGGGTCCAGTCACGGTGGCGTACGAAGGCCGGGTGGTAGACCGAGCGGGCGGCGGCGTCGTGCAGGGCGGTGAGTACGGCGGGGCCGCCGAGGTAGGCCGACAGCGGGTCAGCGCCGAGCGCGAGCCACTTCTCCAGGTGGGCCAGGGCGACGAGTTCGCCCAGCGGGCTGCCGCCGGGGGCGGCGAGCATCGCCTCCCGGGCGAAGGCGAGCATCTCCTCCTCGGAGCCGCCCCACTTCGGGGCGAGCTGCCGCAGGTGTTCGCGGTGTGCGGCGGCGTGGCCGGGGGCGCGGCGCAGGGTCTCCTCGAACCGGTGCCGCGCGGTCTCGGGGCCGAGTTCCAGGCCGCGGCCGCTGATCTGGAGGAAGTAGCGGGGTGTGGCCCAGGAGGGTGCGAGCCGGGCCGCTTCGGAGAGGTGTTCCTCCGCGGTCGCCAGCCGGGCGCGGAAGAGGTTCCGCTGCTCCTCGGAGACGTGCGGGGCGTCGGGGCCGCCGCGGGCGTGCCAGGCCCATCCGATGTGCCGGGCGCCGGAGGCCAGCAGCGGGAGGGGGTCGCCGGGGGCGGCGGCGATCACCTCGCCGATCCAGCGTTCCAGGCCGGCGGCGGTCTGCAGAGCCTCGGTGAGGAAGGTGAGGTCTTCGGGGGCGTGCTCGGGGGCGGGGGTGGGGGCCGGGGTGGGGGCCTGCGCGGGGGCCTGCGCGGCGGCGGCGAGGTGGGGGCGGATGGCGGGCCACGCGGTGGGGCCCTCGGTGGCGGCGGCGCGGATTTCTTTGAGGCGGGGGTCGCCGAAGGAGGGGTCGATCTCGGGGTGGTGGCGCTTGCGTCGCCACAGGAACGTCTGGCCTTCGGCCCGGCGGACGGTGGTGAGGCGGGTGTGCCACGGCATGCGGGGCCCTTCGGGGGTGACCGGGTGGGGGGTGGTGGGGCAAGTCTCCCACCGGTCCCCTGCGGGGTGCTGAGCCCCGGGGTCCTCCGCGGTTCCCCTGCGGGGTGCTGAACCCCCGGGTCCCCCGGCCCCATGCGGTCCCTGCCCGGCCGCGCGCCCGTGGCCGCTTCTCGCGCAGTTCCCCGCGCCCCTGCAAAACCTCGGGCCGGCGCCCTCCGCCCCATGCGGTCCCCGCCCGGCCGCGCGCCGGTGGCCGCTTCTCGCGCAGTTCCCCGCGCCCCTGCAAAACCTCGGGCCGGCGCCCTCCGCCGTCGGGCGGTACGCGGTCGGCCAACCCGCCGTGGGGGTTCCCGCGCAGTTCCCCGAGCCCCTGCAAAACCTCGGGCCACCGCCCTCCGCCGTCGGGCGGTACGCGGTCGGCCAACCCGCCGCGGGGGTTCCCGCGCAGTTCCCCGCGCCCCTAAAGACGGCCTCCTCCGGTCGACCCGCCGCCGGGTTCCGGCGGCCCAAAGGCACGGCCTCCGCCGGGGGTCAGAGGGTGGCGGTGGTGAAGAGGGGGGTGAGGGCGAGGAGGGCGGCGCCGTGGGGGGTGGAGAGGAGGGGCGCGGTGGTGACGGGGGTGGGGTGGCCGTGGGCGGTGAGGGTGGTGGCGACCTCGTGGCGGAAGAGGTCGGGGGAGGCGAGGGGGGTGCGGCCGCCGAGGACGACGCGGTCGATGTCGAGGAGGGCCACGAGGTTGGCCGCGCCGACGCCGAGGAGGCGGGCGGCGCCCGCCTCGTCACCGCGGCGGACCGCCGCCAGGCAGAGCGCCTCCAGGCAGCCCCGGTTGCCGCACGCGCAGCGCGGACCGCCCAGCTCCACCACCTGGTGCCCGAACTCCCCCGCCCCGGTCCGCCCCCCGCGGTACACCGCCCCGCCGAGGACGAGCGCGGCCCCGAGCCCCGTACCGAGGTGCAGGTACGCGAAGGACCCGGCGGGCCCCGGCACCGCCAGCAGCGCCAGGGCGGCCGTGTTCGTGTTCTTGTCCACCGCGACCGGCACGCCGAGCCGCGCGGTCAGTTCCTCGCCCAGACGCGTACCCGCCCAGTGCGGGTAGCCGGTGATCCGGTGCAGCGTGCCGGTGGCGTGGTCCAGCGGCCCGCGCATCCCGACGCCGATGCCGAGCACCGGCCGGGGCCCGGCCAGCAGCACCGTACGCAGTTCGGCGGCGATCGCGGCCAGCGCGTCCGGGACCGGCCGGCCGAGGTCGAGCGGGACGGACCGGGCGGCGAGCGTACGGCCTGCCAGGTCGGTGCGGACCACCGTCAGCGTCTCCCCGTCCAGGTGCGCCCCCAGCGCGTGCCGCGCGTCCGCGGCGAGCCGCAGCCCGGTGGACGGCTTGCCGCCGGTCGACGCACGGCGCCCCGCCTCCTCGACGAGCCCCGCCGCCATCAGCCGGGCGGTGATCTTGCTGACCGCCTGCGGGGTGAGCCCGGTCCGCCCGGCCAGCTCGGTCCGGCTCAGGCCGCCGTCCCCGCCGGCCGCGGCGGTCCGCAGCAGGTCCAGCACGAGCGCCGCATTGTGACTGCGCAGAGCGGGCAGGTTAGCCCCAGCGGGTCCCGGCCCTCCGATCCGGCCCCCGGCCGGGATCGCGGGAGCGGGCGGAGCGAGCGGAGCAGGCGGAGCAGGCGCAGCGGCCGGGGCGGCCCCGGCGGACGGCGTGGCGGGCAGCGGGTTCACCGTCCCATTGTCTCTCCCGCTTGCACTTCGGCAACACTGTTGCAAAAGTAGGCCGTATGAGCAGCCAGGACAGCCCCGCCACGGAACCCGCCCCCTTCCGCGTCGCCCTCGTCGGTTACGGCCCGTCGGGGTCCTTCTTCCACGCCCCTCTGATCGCCGCCACCCCCGGCCTGGTCCTGGACACCGTCGTGACCGGGAACGACGACCGCCGCAAGCAGGCCCTCGCCGAGCACCCGGGCGTGCGGTTCGCCGCCACCGCGGACGAACTCTGGGGCCGGGCGGCGGAATTGGACCTGGTCGTGCTGGCGTCGCCGAACCGCACCCATGTGCCGCTGGCCACCGCCGCGCTGCGGGCCGGGCTGCCGGTGGTGGTGGACAAGCCGGTCGCCGGGACCGCCGCCGAGGCCCGCGAACTGGCCCGTCTCGCCGCCGCGCAGGACCTGCTGCTCACCGTCTTCCAGAACCGCCGCTGGGACAGCGACTTCCTGACCCTCCAGGGGCTGATCCGCGACCGCAGGCTCGGCGAGGTCCACCGCTTCGAGTCGCGCTTCGAGCGCTGGCGCCCGCAGCCCAAGGGCGGCTGGCGGGAGTCCGGCGACCCGGCCGAGATCGGCGGGCTGCTCTACGACCTCGGCAGCCACCTCGTCGACCAGGCGCTCGCCCTCTTCGGCCCGGCCCAGCTGGTCTACGCCGAGTCCGACGTGCGGCGGCCCGGCGCCGCGGCCGACGACGACAGCTTCATCGCGATCACCCACACCAACGGCGTCCGCTCCCACCTGTGGATGAGCTCGACCGCTCCTCGCCTCGGCCCGCGTTTCCGGGTGCTGGGCAGCACCGCCGGCTACGTCACCTACGGCCTCGACCCGCAGGAGGGCGCGCTGCGCGAGGGGCTGCGGCCCGGTGAGGGCATCGCCTGGGGCGCCGAGCCCGAGTCCTCCTGGGGCACCCTCGGCACCGACGAGAACGCCCGGCCCGTACCGTCCGTCCCCGGCGACTACCCCGCCTTCTACGCGGCCGTCGCCTCGGCCCTGCGCGAGGGCACCGAACCTCCGGTCACCGCCCTGGAGGCCGCCGCCGCGCTCGAAGTCATCGAGGCCGCGCGCCTCGCCGCCCGCACCGGACAGGTGGTCCAGCTATGAGTGACGCCACGACCCCCACCCCGCTCGCCTCTCTCGCCGATCTGTCCGAACTCGCCGAGCAGGAAAGGACCCTGGTCCTTCCGCGCTTCACGCACGACGACGCCTGGCGGCTCGGCTGCCTGCTGGTGGAGATGGCCAGGGAACAGCAGGCGGCCGTCACCGTCTCGGTGCGGCGCGGCACCCAGCGGCTCTTCCACTGCGCGCTGGAGGGCACCACCGCCGACAACGACGCCTGGCTGGAGCGCAAGGCGCGGGTGGTCGAGCGGTACGGGGCCAGCTCGCTCATGATCGGCGAGCGCTTCCGGGCCAAGGGCAGCACCTTCGAGGAGTCCTCGCGGCTCGACCCTGACCTCTACGCGGCGCACGGCGGCGCCTTCCCGCTGCGGGTGACCGGCGCCGGGGTGGTGGGCGTGGCCGGCGTCTCCGGCCTGCCCCAACTGGAGGACCACGCACTGGTGGTGGCCGGCCTGACACGTTTCCTCGAAGACGTCAGGACGTCCTGGCACACCTGAGCCGCCGGCAACTGGCAGCGGCCGGCGGCTCACGCCGGGAACCGGCAGCCGGCCGCCGACGGCACCCGGCAGGCCGCCCGCGACATCCGCGGGCGGCCCCAACCCCCCGGCGGTCAGGCCGACTTGAGCTCCTGCCGCTGCCGCCCGAGGCCCTCGATGGTCAGCTCCACCACGTCACCGGCCCGCAGATACGGCTTCGGCTCCGGCTGCCCCAGCGCCACCCCGGCCGGCGTACCGGTGTTGATCACGTCCCCGGGATAGAGCGTCATGAACTGGCTGAGGTAGCGCACCACTTCGGCCACCGGGAAGATCTGGCTCGCGGTGTTGCCGTCCTGCTTCAGCTCACCGTTGACCCAGAGCTTGAGCGGCAGCGCCTGCGGGTCGGCGATCTCGTCCGCGGTGACCAGCCACGGGCCCAGCGGGTTGAAGGTCTCGCAGTTCTTCCCCTTGTCCCACTGCCCGCCGCGCTCGATCTGGAACTCCCGCTCGGAGACGTCGTGCGCGACCGCGTAGCCCGCGACGGCCGCCAGCGCCTCCTCGTGCGAGGCCGCGTACCGCAGCTCCCGGCCGATGACGACGGCGAGTTCGACCTCCCAGTCGGTCTTCACGCTGTTCCGCGGCACCAGCACGGTGTCGTCAGGGCCGACCACGGTGTCCGGCGCCTTCATGAAGACCACCGGCTCACTCGGCGGCTGGGCGCCGGTCTCGGTGGCGTGGTCGTGGTAGTTGAGCCCGATGCAGACGATCTTGCCGATCCGGGCCAGCGGCGGGCCGACCCGCAGCGAGGCGTCCAGGGCCGGCAGCGAGCCGTCCGCCCCGGCCGCCGCGATCCGCTCCAGCGCCGCCCCGTCGGCGAGCAGCGCGCCGTCGATGTCCGGTACGAGGCCGCTCAGGTCCCGCAGCACGCCCTCGTGGTCCAGCAGAGCCGGGCGCTCCGCCCCGGCGGGTCCGACACGCAGCAGCTTCACAGTGGTACTCCGTCGTACGAGATCATCGGATGTCTTGTCCGATCCTCCGATTTCCCGCACCGCTCGCGCAAGCCCCGCTCAGCACGTGGACGGCTCCGCCCCGCCCTGCGCCGCCCAGAGATCGGACCAGCCGGTCAGCCGCCGGCCGCCTGCGAGACCGCGTAGATGACCAGGCCGGCCAGGGCGCCGACCACCGTGCCGTTGATCCGGATGAACTGCAGGTCCCGCCCGACGTGCGCCTCGATCTTCCGCGAGGTCTGTTCGGCGTCCCAGCCCGCCACCGTCTCGCTGATCAGCGAGGTGATCTCGTCCCGGTACGTGGTCACGAGATAGGTGGCCGCGTCCTCCAGCCAGCTGTCCACCTTCGCCTGCAGGCGGGCGTCGGTGGTCAGCCGGCCGCCCAGCGACAGCAGCGACGCCCGGGCCCGCAGCCGCAGTTCGCTCTGCTCGTCCTCCGCGGCGGCCACCATCATGCCGCGTACCGCGCCCCACACCGACGCGATCAGGTCCTGCACCTCGCCGCGGGCCAGCAGGTCCTTCTTCAGCCGCTCCACCCGCTCCCGGGTGTCCGGGTCGGTCTGCAGCTCCACCGCGAAGTCACCGAGGAAACGGTCCACCGCGCCCCGGGCCGGGTGCTCGGGCGAGTCCCGCATCTCGGTGACGAACCGCAGCAGCTCCTTGTAGACCCGCTCGCCGACCTTCCGGTCCACGAATCTCGGCGTCCACCCGGGAGCACCGTCCTGCACCGCACCCATCACCGAATCGCCGTGCTCCACCAGCCAGTCGTGGGCCCGCACGCACACCAGGTCCACCACCCGGCGGTGGCCGCCGTCGGCGACGATCCGCTCCAGCATCTTGCCGAGCCCCGGCCCCACCTCCTGCGCCTCGGCCCGCCGGGTGATCGCCTCGCTCACCACCGCCTGCACATCGGAGTCCCGCAGCACGGTCAGGGCGCCGCGCAGCGTGGCCGCCGCCTGCTCGGTGACCTTGTCGGCGTTGGCCGGCTCGGCCACCCAGCCGCCGAGCCGGGACCCGATGCCGACCGCCCGCAGCCGGGTGCGTACGACCGCGGCCGACAGGAAGTTCTCGCCGACGAAGTCCCCGAGGCTCGCCCCCAGCGCGTCCTTCTTCGTCGGAATGATCGCCGTGTGCGGGATCGGCAGCCCGAGCGGGTGCCGGAAGAGCGCGGTCACCGCGAACCAGTCCGCCAGCGCGCCCACCATCCCGGCTTCCGCGGCGGCGGCCACGTACCCCGGCCAGCCGCCGGAGCCGAGCCACTTCGCCAGTACGTACACCACCGTCGCCACCAGCAGGAACCCGGCGGCGATCAGCTTCATCCGCCGGACGCCGCGCCACCGTACGGCGTCGGCGTCGGCTGCCTCCCCCGGTCGGTCGGCCGGTCCGGTCGTTCTCGCCGCGTCCTTGTGCTCCACGTGCTCCACGTGCGTATTCTCACCGCCCTTGCCGCTGTTGAACGTACGAAGTGCCCCCGGCGCCTCCCGGTGTCGCCCACCTCACCCGCCGCCCGGCGGCCGGGGCCAGGTCGTTTACCCTCGCGGAAGCCCCCAGCGGACCACGGAAGGACCCCTCACCCATGCGCACCGACGGCCTGCCCGGTTACGCGGACCACTTCCAGGCACCCGAGGGCTATCTGGACTACGCCCGCTACGGGCCGCCGTCCACCGATGTGCTCACCGCCACCGCCGGGGCGCTGGAGCGGTCCGCGCGGGCAAGCCATGACACCGTCAACGAGCTGATGCGGGCCGAGCAGAGCGCCCGGGAGGCCGCCGCCCGGCTGGCCGGGGTGTCCGCCGACCACACGGTGCTGCTCCCCAACGCCTCCACTGGCCTCTTCCACGCCGCCTTCGGCATTCCGGCCGGCACCGTTCTGGTGCCGGCCACCGACTTCCCGGCGAACCACTACCCCTGGCGGCGTACCGCGGCGCTCGGCCGGGCGGTCCCACGCTGGCTGGCCCCCGGTCCGGCCGGCCGGGTCACCGCCGACCTGGTCCGCGCCGCCCTCACCGACGACGTGGTGGCGCTCGCGGTCAGCGCGGTGGACTTCCGGACCGGCTACCGCGCCGACCTCGCCGCGCTGCGCGAGGTGATCGGCCCTGACCGGCTGCTCATCGTGGACGCGATCCAGGGGTTCGGGGTCGCCGACCTGCCGTGGCAGGCGGCGGACGTGGTGGTGGCCGGCGGCCAGAAGTGGCTGCGCGCCAGCTGGTCCACCGGTTTCGCGGCCCTGTCCGACCTGGCCCTTCAGCGCCTCGAACCCACCCTCACCGGCTGGACCGGCGTCGAGGACGTGGCCGGCTTCGACGACGTCGAGCACCCGCCGGCGGCCGGCGCCCAGCGCTGGTCGATCACCAACCTCAGCCCGGTGGCCGCGGCGGCGTTCGCCGCGGCGCTGCGGATCGTGGAGCAGGCCACCGTGCCGGCCATCGAGGCGCACGTCGCCGCCCGCGTCGGGCAGCTGATCGACACCGTCCGCGGCTGCGGCGGCGAGGTCCTCTCGCCCACCGCCCCCGCGGAACGAGCCGGCATCCTCTCCTTCACCCTCCCGGGCACCGACCCGGCCACCGTCGCCAAAGCCCTGCACGGCCACGAGGTCACCCCCACCCTCCGCGCCACCTCGCTGCGGCTCTCCCCCCACGCCTCCACCCCCCTCGCCGCCGTCGACCGCGTCCACGCGGCCCTCACCTCGCTGCGCTGACCCGGCCGCTACCCGCCGGTGGTGTACTGCCAGAACGGCCGCACCGCGAGAGCCCCGGCGATCACCAGGCCGATACAGAGCACGGAACTGCCCGACCACGCGATGCCGAGCGTGGTCGTCGCCGCCATGGCTCCCGCGCGCAGGTCGCCGAGGCGGGGGCCGCCGGAGACGACGACGGTGAAGACGCCCTGCATGCGGCCGCGCATCTCGTCGGGGGCGTACGTCTGCAGGATCGTCTGCCGGTAGACGGCACTCACCAGGTCGGCGGCGCCGGCCAGGGCGAGCAGGACCACCGCGAGCCAGAGCGCGCGGGCGAAGCCGGCCAGGGTGATGGCGCTCGCCCAGCCGACCACCGCGCAGGTGAGCGCGACGCCCTGGCGCCGCACTCTGCCGATCCACCCGCTGGCGAGACCGGCCAGCACCGACCCGATGGCGACCGCCGAGTACAGCAGGCCGATGCCGCCGTGGAAGCGGGTCTCGGCGGCCTGCGGGAAGAGGGCGTTCGGCATGGCCAGCACCATGGCCGCGATGTCCACCGCGAAGGACATCATGAGCACCGGATTGCCGCCGATGAAACGGAGTCCGTCGAGCACCGCGAGCATGCCCGACCTGGCCGCGGCGCCCGCCGGTCTGATGGCGGGGAGGCGGAAGGTGGAGTAGAGCGAGGCGGTGAAGAGCAGCGCGTCGGCGCCGTAGGCATAGGCGAACCCGTGCGGGAGACCCACCAGGATCCCGGCGAGGAGCGGCCCGAGGATCTGGCCGACATTGCTGACCGTGAAGCTCAGCGTGTTCGCGGCGGGGACCAGCTCGGGCGGCACGATACGGGGGATGATCGCGCCGCGGGTCGAGGAGGAGATGGCGAAGCCGGCCCCCTGGACCGCGACGAGCACCAGGACGAGCGCCACCGACCTCAGGTTCAGGAGGGTCTGGGCGAGCAGGACGACCGTCACCACCCAGGTCACCACGGACGACCACAGGCACAGCAGGCGGCGGTCGACCACGTCGGCGACCGCGCCGCCGTACAGGCCGAAGACCACGATCGGCACGAAGCCGGCGAGGCCGGCCAGGCCCACGTAGAGCGACGAGTGCGACAGGGAGAAGATCTGCACCGGGATGGTGACCTCGGTGACCATCGTGCCGATCAGTGAGGCACCCTGCCCGGCGAGCACCCGCCGGTAGGCCGGGACGGCCAGCGGGCGGGTGTCGACGGCCGCCCGGCGCAGCCGGCCCGCGACGCCGGCCGGAGGGCCTGGCGGTTCGTCGATCGACGTGGTCATGGCGCCACGCTGTCATGCGCACCCACCGTCGCACTTCCGTTAATCTGCCTGATTGTGTCGCAGAACAGCCAGCCGGACCTTCGCCGGCCGGACGCACCCGCCCGCACCCGTGATCACGTCGCCGGCGAGGTCATCGGCCGCCACCAGCACGACTACCACCAGCTCATCTATGTCAGCACCGGCGTGCTCGCCGTCCAGACCGAGGAGGGCGCCTGGGTCGCCTCTGCCGACCGCGCGGTCTGGACGCCGGCCGGCATGTGGCACGAGCACCGCGTCTACGGGCAGAGTTCGGTCCACACCGTCGGCTTCCCGGCCGGCGACTCCCAGGGCGGCGGCTCCCCAGCGGGCGGCTCCCCGGGCGGCGGCTCCCCGCTCCCGGGCGGCTCGCCGACCATCGTGGCGGTCGACGGCCTGCTGCGTGAACTCCTGATCGCCTGCACCGAACCCGGTCTGCCGGGGCCTGAGTCCGAGCGGCTGCGGGCGGTTCTCAACGACCGGCTGCGGCGCGCCCATGTGCAGCCCCTGACGCTGCCCACCGCCCACGACCCGCGGCTGGCGCACGCCTGCCGCCTGGTCGTCGACGACCTGAGCCGGCCCAGGAGTGTGAGCTGGCTGTCGCGCCGGGCCGGTGTCGGCGAGCGGACCCTCACGCGCCTCTTCCGCACCGAGTTCGGCACGACCTATCCCCAGTGGCGCACCACCACCCGGGTCTTCCACGCGATGATCCTGCTCGCCGAGGGGGCCACCGTCACCGAGGCGGCCCGCCGTTGCGGCTGGGCCACGACCAGCGCCTTCATCGACACCTTCGCCCGCACCATGGGCCGCACCCCCGGGGCGTACCGGGCCGCGGCGAACCGGACAGGTCCCGCCGGACCGTAGGCCGGCCGGGCCAGGCCCGCGCCCCCCGGGCGGCAGGGGCGGGTCGGCGCGGGCAGGGGTGTGTTAGACAGGGAGTAACCAAAGGGGTATTTTGCAGCAGCTCAAGCTCGGCATCATGTCGCAGACCCGCAAAGAGAACGAGCACCGTCTGCCGATCCACCCAGCGCACTTCGAGCGCGTCGACGCGGACCTCCAGCCCAGCATCTATCTGCAGACCGGGTACGGCGAGCACTTCGGTGTGCCGGACAGCCGGCTCGCGCCGATGGTCGCCGGTTTCCGTACCCGCGAAGAACTGATCGCGGAGTGCGACGTCATCCTGCTGGCCAAACCGCTGGCCGAGGACGTGGCGGAACTGCGGGAGGGGCAGGTGCTGTGGGGGTGGCCGCACTGCGTGCAGGACGAGAAGGTCACGCAGGCCGCCATCGACCGCAGGCTCACCGTGATCGCCTTCGAGGCGATGAACCACTGGACCCGCGAGGGTGCGTTCAGTCTGCACGTCTTCCACAAGAACAACGAACTGGCCGGTTACTCCTCGGTGCTGCACGCCATGCAGCTGACGGGGGCGACCGGTGACTACGGGCGCCGCCGGCGGGCCGTCGTGATCGGCTTCGGCGCGACCGCCCGCGGCGCGGTCACCGCGCTCAGCGCGCTGGGCGTGCACGACGTGGACGTGCTGACCGCCCGCGGCGTCACCGCGGTCAGCTCACCGATCCACTCCGCGCGGATCGTGCACTTCGACCACGACGCGGCGGACGACACCCTCGACCCGCGCCGCAGCGTCGCGCTCACCGAGGACGGGCCGGAGCCGCTGGCCGACTTCCTCGCCGGGCACGACATCATCGTCAACTGCGTGCTCCAGGACACCGCGGCGCCGCTGATGTTCCTGATAGCGGACGACCTGCCGAAGCTCGCCCGCGGCACCCTCGTGATCGACGTCTCCTGCGACGAGGGCATGGGCTTCGCCTGGGCCCGGCCCACCACCTTCAACGACCCGATGTTCACCGTCGGCGACCAGGTCCACTACTACGGCGTGGACCACAGCCCGTCCTATCTGTGGGACGCGGCCACCTGGGAGAACAGCGAGGCCCTGATCCCCTTCCTGCGGCCCGTCCTGGCGGGTGAGCAAGGCTGGGACGGCGACGACACCATCCGCCGCGCGATCGAGATCCGCGGCGGCACCGTCCAGAACCCGGCGGTCCTGGCCTTCCAGCACCGCGCCGAGCAGTACCCGCACGAACTGCTCTGAGCACCCCCGCCCGGCCGGCGGCCCCCACCAGGAACGCCACCGCCCGGCCGGGCACCACGATCCGACTCACCCGTGGCCACGTGCCGTGCCGGCCGGACCCGGGCGGCGCGCGGTCAGCTGGTGCCGCCGTACATTCGGGCGATCACGTCCTCGATCGCGGGTTCCCGTACCGAGAGGTCCACCAGCGGGTGGCCGGCGGCGACCGCCGCGACCAGGGGGGCCGCGCTGGCCGCCGCCGGGAAGGCGAGCCACTGGCGGGGGCCCTCGACACGGACGCAGCGGGCGCCCGGGACGTCGACCGGCGGCAGTTCGTACGCGAAGTCCACCACCAGGGTGCGTTCGCTGTCGCCGACCGCGTGCAGCCCGCCGAGGTCGCCGTCGTACATCACCCGGCCGTGGTCGATCACCATCACCCGGCGGCAGAGGGTCTCGATGTCGGTGAGGTCGTGGGTGGTGAGCAGGATCGTGGTGCCGTGGTCGGCGTTGAAGTCGCGCAGGAAGTCCCGCACCCGGGCCTTGCTGACCACGTCGAGACCGATGGTGGGCTCGTCCAGGTACAGCACCTCGGGGTCGTGCAGCAGCGCCGCCGCGATGTCCCCGCGCATCCGCTGGCCGAGCGAGAGCTGGCGTACCGGCACGTCCAGCAGGGGCCCGAGGTCGAGGAGTTCGACGCAGGCGGCCAGATTCGCGGTGTACCGCGCGTCCGCGATCCGGTACATGCGGCGCACCAGCTCGTACGAGTCGCGCAGCGGCAAATCCCACCACAACGTGGTGCGCTGGCCGAAGACGACCCCGATCCGGCGGGCCAGGCGGGCGCGTTCGCGGGTGGGGTCGATGCCGCAGACCCGGATCCGGCCGGCGCTGGGGCTGAGGATGCCGGTGAGCATCTTGATGGTGGTGGACTTGCCCGCGCCGTTCGGGCCGATGTAGCCGACGATCTCACCGCGCGGCACGCTGAAGGAGATGCCGTCGACGGCGCGCACCTGGTGCCGTTCGCGGCGCAGCCGGCCGGCCTTGCGGCGGACGTCGAACACCTTCTGCACACCGTCGAGTTCGATCACCGGCTCCTGCGGCCCGCGGCCGGACCGCGGTGGGGGTACGGATACCGGTCCGTCGTTCATCGCACACTCAACTCCCTGTACTGCGGTACGAACGAAGGCCGGCCCGCCACGCCAGGCCGGCCAGAGCGCAGCAGACCAGCGCGACCGCGGGCGAGGCGAAGTCCAGCCAGCCGGGCAGGCCGAGCGGGTCGGGTTCGCCCAGGATGTGCAGCGCCGGCAGCCAGTTGACGAAGGCGAGCGGCACCACGAAGGTCACCCCGCGCACCAGGTCGCGGGCGAAGACGGCCGGCGGGTACTGCAGCATCGTGGCGCCGCCGTACGTCACGGAGTTCTGCACCTCGGCCGCGTCGCCGGCGACGAACTGGAAGGCGCCGCCGGCCACGAAGACCGCGCTGAAGAGGGCCGCGCCGCTCAGCAGCATCAGCGGCAGCAGCGCCACGCTGCCCACCGTCCAGTGCACGTCCACCCGGGCCAGCGACCAGCCCAGCACGCCGAGCCCCTGGATGATCCGGCCGAGGCGGCGCAGCGCGAACCGGTCGGCGGCGACCTGGGCCAGCACCGGCACCGGCCGCAGCAGCAGGGTGTCCAGTGTGCCGTCGCGCACCCGCTGCCCGAGCCGGTCCATGGAGCCCATCACCAGATCGGCGAGGCCGAAGGAGGTGCTGCAGGTGCCGTAGAGGAAGGCCACCTCGGGGAGGGTGAAGCCGCCGAGCACGGTGATGTGCGAGAACATCAGCAGGATCGTGATGAAGTCCAGGCCGGTGGCGGCGAGGTTGCCGACCGTGGTGAGCAGGAAGGACACCCGGTACGCCAGGGTGGAGCGCACCCACATGGCGACGATCAGCCGGTAGGCGCGGACCGACTCGGTGGTGCGCCGCCAGGGCCCGTCGGGGGCGGCGCCGGACGGGGCGTAGTGGGCGGCCGGCGCCGCCGGGGCGGCGGTGCGGCCCGCGGACTCAGCCACCCTGCACCACCACCCGCCGGGTCGCGACCGCCTGCAGCGCCCGCCCGGCGGCCAGCAGCAGCACCGCCCAGCCGGCCTGGAACGCCAGCGCGAGCGCCGCCCCGCTCCCCCGGTGCCGCCCGAGCAGGATGTCGGCCGGCACCTGGAGCATCGCCGCCCAGGGCAGCGCCCGCGCCACCTCGCCCAGGAAGCCGGGGAAGACGGTCAGCGGCAGCAGCATCCCGGAGAAGAAGAGCCCGGAGAGCATCGCCATCTGGGAGACCCCCGTCCCGTCCAGCAGCCAGAAGGCGCTGAGCGCCAGCAGGAAGCGCACCGCGAAGCTCACCACCGCGCCCAGCGCGACCGACGCCAGGAACAGCAGCCAGGTCAGCGGGGCGGCGGGCAGCGCCAGGTCGAAGAGCAGCGCGCCCGCGGTCAGCGGCACGACACCGCGGCCGAGCAGATGGAAGGCGGCCCGGCCGAGGTCCGCCGCCAGCCACCAGGTCTGCAGGTCGGCGGGCCGGTAGAGGTCCACCGCGATGTCACCCGACCTGATCCGCTCCACCAGCTCGGCCTCGCCGCCGCCGCCCATCAGCGCCATCGTCATCAGCAGCGCCTGGCTGATCCAGACATAGCTCAGCGCCTGCGCCTCGCTGTAACCGCCGAGGTGCGGGCGCTGGTCCCACAGCGCGATGTAGCTGTAGGAGATGATCAGGCCGAAGACGGTGTTGGTGAAGACGCCCGCCGCGGTCGCCGTCCGGTAGGTCGCGTACCGCCGGAAGCCGCGGACCACGACCGCGGCGTAGAACCCGCCCATCCCGCCACCTCCTGCAACCCGTCGCGGGACCACCGTCCGGCACACAAGCCGCCGACAGTAGCGCCGACCGCGCCCGTCCCACCAATGGATTTCGCCCGTTCGAGTGCGCCGGTTCCGCCGTACGGCCTGTCACAGCCCTGTCACGGATGCGCGCCGCTGATCCGTCCGGGCCGATGATGCGACAGTGTGGAGTGGAGTCTTCATGGGTGTACGGGAGCGTACGTAACGATTGGTCCATCATGTTCCGCCGCAGACCAACCTCGGCGGCGGCGGAGGAGTCCCACTAGACATGAGTGATGTGCCGAGCGTCCGTGCGCAGCAGGGCTGGGGCCCCCGGCCGGCGGCGACCGACCGCCAGGGGCGCCCGCGCCGGACCGGTCTGCTGCGGGTCCTCCCCTCCTTCAAGACCACCGCCACCGTGGTGCTGACCGTGGCCGTGCTGCTGCTCGGCGCCTTCTTCACCGGCTACGCGCTGGTCTCCGTGCCGGACCCGAACGCGGCGGCGGTGGCGCAGAACAACGTCTACCTCTACGCCGACGGCACGACCGAGCTCTCCCGCGACGGCGCGGTCAACCGGCAGAACGTGCCGCTCAGCGAGGTGTCCAGGACCGCCAGGTACGCGGTGCTCTCCGCCGAGGACCGGAACTTCTACCACGAGTCGGCGGTCAGCCCGAAGGCGATGATCCGCGCCGCCTGGAACACCCTCACCGGCAAGGGCCGGCAGTCCGGGTCGACCATCACCCAGCAGTACGTGAAGAACTACTACCTGAACCAGAACCAGACCGCGACGCGGAAGGTCAAGGAGTTCTTCATCGCGATCAAGCTCGATCGCAACGAGTCCAAGGACCAGATCCTGGAGGGCTACCTCAACTCCAGCTACTACGGGCGGAACGCGTACGGCATCCAGGCGGCGGCCCAGGCGTACTTCAACAAGGACGCCGCGGATCTCACCACCGCCGAGGGCGCGTATCTGGCGACGCTGCTCAACGCGCCCAGCGAGTACGACCTGGCCGCCCACCCGGAGAACGCGCCCGCCGCGAAGGCCCGCTGGAACTACGTACTGGACGGCATGGTCAAGGAGGGCTGGCTCACCCAGGGTGAGCGCGCCGCCACCGCCTTCCCGAAGATCGGCAAGCCCAAGCCGATCGCCAGCAAGGCCGGCCAGCGCGGTTACATCATCGAGGCGGTCAACCGCTATCTGACCGACAACCACATCGTCGACAGCGCCCAGCTGGCGGCCGGCGGCTACCGGATCGTCACCACCATCCAGAAGCCGAAGGAGGACGCCTTCGTCGAGGCCGCGCAGGACAACGTCTACGACAAGCGCGGCACGAGCAGGGCGGACAAGTACGTCCGGGCCGGCGGGGTCTCCATCGATCCCGCGACCGGCGATGTCGTCGCCCTCTACGGCGGCGTCGACTACACCAAGCAGTACGTCAGCAGCGCCACCAACGAGACCTATCAGCCCGGCTCCACCTTCAAGCCGGTGCTCTTCGCCTCGGCGGTGCAGAACGGCTCGCAGACCCAGGACGGCGAGACGATCACGCCGAACACCGTCTACGACGGGTCCAACAAGCGCGAGGTGATCGGCCCGGACGGCCCGACCGGCTACCGGCCGGGCAACGAGGACGATGTGGACTACGGGGACATCACGGTCACCAAGGCGATGGACAAGTCGGTGAACGCGGTCTTCGCGCAGATGGCACAGGACGTCGGCACCTCCAAGGTGATCGGCACCGCGCACGACCTGGGGATGCCGGGCAGCGTGAAGATCCCCAGGACGCCGGCCATGGCGCTGGGCGCGTTCGGCGCCAGCCCGCTGGACATGGCGCAGGTCTACGCGACGCTGGCCAACCACGGGCGGACCATCCCGTACTCGCTGGTGGTCAAGGTCAGCAAGGACGGGGACGCGATCAAGCTGCCGTCCCGTGACCCGGTCCAGTCGGTGCCGAGGACCGCGGCGGACACCACCACCTCGGTGCTGGAGAGCGTGGTGAACAGCCCCGGCGCCACCGCCGTCGCGGCGCAGAACTCCGGCTGGCCGTCGGCCGCGAAGACCGGTACCGCGGAGGACGACAAGGCAGCCTGGTTCGCCGGCTACACGCCGAAGCTGGCCACCGTGGTCGCGGTGCTCGGCATGGACCCGGACACCGGCGCCCAGAAGTCCCTGAGCGGCGCGCTCGGCGGCGGCCGGATGAACGGCGGCGGCCCGCCCGGGAACGTCTGGGCCCAGTACACCGCGGACGCGCTGAGCGGGGTGCCGCAGACGGACTTCGACCTCCGGCTGGAGAGCGGCGCGCAGCGGCCGTCGGACTCCGCAGAGCCGACCGAAACCGAGACCACCGAGCCGCCGGACACCACGGCGCCGCCGACCGGGACCACGCCGCCGCGGACCAGCGAGCCGCCGACCACCCCGCCGACGCCGACCACGCAGCCGCCCACCACCGCGCCGACCGAGCCGACCCCGTCCGACACCGGGACGCTCAATCCGATCGGCGGGCTGACGGGCGGCACGGAGGACGGCGGAGGCGGGAACGGCGGCGGGGGAGGCAGCGGCGACGGCGGCGGGACGGGCCCGGGGGTCGCGCCGGACGAGGGCGTCGTCCTCCCGCGGGACGGCTGACCGGACCCGCGCACCGGGCCGGCCGGGCCTGCGGAGCGGCGGCCGGGGCCGCGGGCCGGTTATCGGGTCAGAGGTAGAGCCCGGTGGAGTCGTCGGTGTCCTGGAGCCGTTCGGCGGCCACCGCGTGCAGGTCGCGCTCGCGCATCAGGACGTACGCGACGCCCTGCACCTCGACCTCGGCCCGGTCCTCCGGGTCGTAGAGGACCCGGTCGCCGACCTCGACGGTCCGTACGTTCTGGCCGACCGCGACGACCTCCGCCCAGGCCAGGCGCTTGCCGACGGCGGCGGTCGCCGGGATCAGGATGCCGCCGCCGCTGCGCCGCTCGCCCTCTCCGCTGTCCTGCCGCACCAGAACCCGGTCGTGCAGCATGCGGATGGGCAGCTTGTCGTGCTCACTGTTCGAACTCACAGCGCAGACGTTACCGGCGGCGCCGCCGGGCCGAGAGACCGGCCACCACCCCGACCAGCACCACCGCGGCGACCGCGGCCGGCACGATCCGCTCCGGGCGGGGCGAGCCGTCCTCGGTGACGAACTCCGAGCGGACCCGGGTCAGTGCGCGGTTCGCCGCGACGTACGCCTGGCCGACGGTGCGGTCCAGCGCGGAGACCGCCTTGGCCTTGGTGTCCCGGGCGATCGTCACGGGGTGCACCCGTACCGCGAGCTCGTCGAGCGTCGCCGCGAGATCCTGGCGGCGGCGGGCGATCTCCGCCTCGATCTGAGCGGGCGTCCTGGCAACCTCCGACACGCACTGCCTCCCTCACGAATCAGTTAGCGTTCGGACAGTCTGTCAGTACGACGGGGCACGCGCCTCGTCGGCACCCCGTACGCCAGAGGAGCCATCCACCATGTCCGAGCGTCTCGTCCCCGGTGACACCGCGCCGGCCTTCACCCTTCCGGACGCCGACGGCAAGCCCGTCTCGCTGGCCGACCACCGCGGACGCAAGGTCATCGTCTACTTCTACTCAGCCGCGCTTACCCCGGGCTGCACCAAGCAGGCCTGTGATTTCACCGACAACCTCGATGTGCTGGCCGCGGCCGGCTACGACGTGATCGGCGTCTCACCGGACAAGCCGGAGAAGCTGGCGAAGTTCCGCGAGCAGGAGTCCTTGAAGGTCACCCTCGCGGCTGACCCGGACAAGTCGGTGCTCACCGCGTACGGCGCGTTCGGCGAAAAGACGATGTACGGCAAGACCGTGACGGGTGTGATCCGTTCCACCTTCGTCGTGGACGAGGACGGCAAGGTCGAGCAGGCCTTCTACAACGTCAAGGCGACCGGCCACGTGGCCAAGCTCATCCGTGACCTGAACGTGCCGGCGGCCGGCTGACCGGCTCCCCCGCGGGCGGCCGGGTCGCTAGCATGGTGATGTGCCGCGCGGCCGTGTCGTAACTGGCAGCCGAGCTGGGTTTAGGTCCCAGTGGGGGAAACCCCGTGTGGGTTCGAGTCCCACCGGCCGCACGCGTGACCGGCCCGTCCCCAACGGTGGTGTGGGGGCGGGCCGTTGTCCGTCGGGCGCCGGCTTGAGGGCGGGTCAGCCCAGGAGTTCGGGGAGCTGCTCGGCCAGCGCGCGGAAGGCCTTGCCACGGTGGCTGATGGCGTTCTTCTCCGCCGGGGTCAGCTCGGCGCAGGTCCGGGTGTCGCCCTCGGGCTGCAGGATCGGGTCGTAGCCGAAGCCGTTGGTGCCCACCGGCGAGTGCCGCAGGGTGCCGCGGAGCCGGCCCTCGGCCACCCGCTCCGGACCGCCGGGCAGCGCGAAGGCCGCCGCGCACGCGAAGTGGGCGCCCCGGTTGGGGGCCTCGATGTCGCCGAGCTGGGCCAGCAGCAGCGCCAGGTTGGCGGCGTCGTCGCCGTGCCGGCCGGCCCAGCGCGCGGAGAAGATGCCCGGAGCGCCGCCGAGGACGTCCACGCAGAGCCCGGAGTCGTCCGCGACGGCCGGCAGCCCGGTGGCGTCGGCCAGCGCCCGCGCCTTGAGCAGCGCGTTCTCGGCGAAGGTGACGCCGGTCTCCTTGACGTCGGGGACCTCGGGGTAGGCGTCGGCGCCGACGAGGTCGACGTCGAGCCCGGTCCCGGTGAGGATCGCCCGGAGTTCGGTGACCTTGTGGGCGTTGCGGGTGGCGAGTACGAGGCGGCGGGTCATACCGGGATTATCCCCGGCCGCCGGGGCCGCCGGCCGTGCGGGCCGGGCCCGCCGGTCAGGGGGCGTGCCGGTCAGGGGGCGGGGGTCAGCCGGTGAGGTCCGCGAGGGCGGCGCGCTGGGCGGCGGCCAGGTCCGTACAGCCGGCCAGCGCGAGGTCGAGCAGGGTGTCGAGTTCCGCGCGGTCGAAGGGGGTGCCTTCCGCGGTGCCCTGGACCTCGACGAAACGGCCGTCGCCGGTGCAGACCACGTTCATGTCGGTCCCGGCCTGCACGTCCTCCTCATAGGCGAGGTCGAGCAGCGGGACCCCCCCGACGATGCCGACGCTGACCGCCGCGACGCTGCCGGTGACCGGCTGCGCCTTCGCCTTGAAGAAGTGGTTGGCCTGCATGTACGCGACCGCGTCCACCAGGGCGACGTACGCACCGGTGATCGCGGCGGTACGGGTGCCGCCGTCGGCCTGCAGGACGTCGCAGTCCAGCACGACGGTGTTCTCGCCGAGTGCCTTGTAGTCGATGACGGCGCGCAGCGAGCGGCCGATCAGCCGGGAGATCTCATGGGTGCGGCCGCCGATCTTGCCGCGGACCGACTCGCGGTCGCCGCGGGTGTTGGTGGCGCGCGGCAGCATCGAGTACTCGGCGGTCACCCACCCCTCCCCGCTGCCCTTGCGCCAGCGCGGCACGCCCTGCGTGGCGCTCGCGGTGCACAGCACCCGGGTGTCCCCGAAGGACACCAGGACGGACCCTTCGGCGTGCTTGCTCCACCCCCGCTCGATCGTGACGGGGCGGAGCTGGTCGGGGGTGCGGCCGTCGAATCGTGACATGCGCCAGAGCCTATCCGGGTGACGGTGCCCCGGTTTCACCCCCCGTTCACGGGGGGCTAGAGCATGGATTCGATGTCCGCGGCGATGGGGTCGGCGTCGGTGCCGATGACCACCTGGACCGCCGAGCCCATCTTGACCACGCCGTGCGCGCCGGCGGCCTTCAGGGCGGCCTCGTCGACCAGGCCGGGGTCCTTGACCTCGGTACGGAGGCGGGTGATGCAGCCCTCGACGTCGTCGATGTTGTCGAGTCCGCCGAGCCCGGCGACGATCTTCTCAGCCTTGGTGGCCATCTGAGTCTCCGTTTCCCTGACCCACCGGCGGGTCCGTTCTGTCACGTTAACTCAGTGTTCATCCGACTTCACTTGGTCGGACCACGCGCGCGGGGCCGGGACCGGCACCCCGGTCCCGGCCCTGCCGCGGCCACGGATCAGGACGGCCTAGAGCTCGTAGACCGCGCCCGCCTTCGCCAGCTCCACCGGCCCCTCGAACGCCGCCTGCGCGTCACGGAGGTTGACCGCCGGGTTGGTCCACGGCGGGATGTGGGTGAGCACCAGCCGGGAGGCACCCGCCCGGGTCGCCGCCTGGCCGGCCTCGCGGCCGTTGAGGTGGAGTTCGGGGATGTCCTCCTTGCCGTGCGTGAAGGACGCCTCGCACAAGAAGAGATCCGCCCCCTCGGCAAGCCCCTGCAGGGCGTCGCACGGCCCGGTGTCGCCGGAGTACGCCAGCGTGCTGCCGTCGTGCTCGATCCGGAAGCCGTACGCCTCCACCGGGTGGCTGACCAGGTCCGTGCTGATGGTGAACGGTCCCACCGTGAAGGTGCCCGGCTCCAGCGTGCGGAAGTCGAAGACCTCGCTCATGCACTTCTCGTCCGGCACGTCGCCGTACGCGATGTTCAGCCGCCGCTCGGTGCCGGCCGGGCCGTAGACCGGAATGGCCGAGGCGGGGCCGCCGTCGTGCCGGTAGTAGCGGGCCACGAAGTAGCCGCACATGTCGATGCAGTGGTCGGCGTGCAGATGGCTGAGCAGGACCGCGTCGAGGTCGTAGAGCCCGCAGTGGCGCTGCAGTTCGCCAAGGGCGCCATTGCCCATGTCGACCAGCAGCCGGAAGCCGTCGGCCTCGACGAGGTAGCTCGAGCAGGCAGATTCCGCGGATGGGAACGAGCCCGAGCAGCCGACGACGGTGAGCAACATTTCGGGAAACACCTCCGTAGGCGCGCCGCATCGCCCCAGACCGGCTCGGGTGGGGGGTGGCGGGACGGCCCGCCTATTCTTCGAAGGGTAAGCGCGGCGCGCTGTGCATGCTCCGTTACGGCGCCCCGTTGTGGGCGGAATCACCAGTCCGGGGGGTCCTGCTGACGCCCCGGGGCCGGTGTTCGATTGCCCCATGGCGCCGGCGCGGATTCAAACCCCACGCGGGGTCTTTTTTCGGCCGCTCGCACCCCGCTCGCACCCCGCCCCCACCCCGCCCGCACCTGGCCCGCGGCGTCCCGCTCCGCCCCGCGCCGTCCCGCCGCCGGGGGGCTGTCCGCCCTTACGCCCAGAGCTGGCCGTGGAGTTGTTCCACCGCGGCTTCGGTGGACTCCGCGGTGTAGATGCCGGTGGAGAGGTACTTCCAGCCGCCGTCCGCGACGACGAAGACGACGTCGGCGCGCTCGCCGGCGCGGCGGGCCTTCTCGGCGACGCCGAGGGCCGCGTGCAGGGCGGCACCGGTCGAGACACCGGCGAAGATGCCCTCCTGCTGGAGGAGTTCACGGGTGCGGCGGACCGCGTCGGCCGAGCCGACCGAGAAGCGGGTGGTGAGGACGGACGCGTCGTACAGCTCGGGGACGAAGCCCTCGTCGAGGTTGCGCAGCCCGTAGACGACGTCGTCGTAGCGGGGTTCGGCGGCCACGATGGCGACGCCGGGCACCTTCTCGCGCAGGTAGCGGCCGACGCCCATCAGCGTGCCGGTGGTGCCGAGGCCGGCCACGAAGTGGGTGATGGTGGGCAGGTCCGCGAGGATCTCGGGACCGGTGCCGGTGTAGTGCGCCCCGGGGTTGGCCGGGTTGCCGTACTGGTAGAGCATCACCCAGTCGGGGTGCTCGGCGGCGAGCTCCTTGGCGACCCGGACCGCGGTGTTGGAGCCGCCGGCCGCGGGCGAGGAGATGATCTCGGCGCCCCACATGGCGAGCAGCTGCCGCCGCTCCGCCGAGGTGTTCTCCGGCATCACGCAGACGATGCGGTAGCCCTTGAGCCGTGCGGCCATCGCCAGGGAGATGCCGGTGTTGCCCGACGTGGGCTCCAGGATGGTGCAGCCCGGGGTGAGCACCCCGTCCGCCTCGGCCTTCTCGATCATGTGCAGCGCCGGGCGGTCCTTCACCGAACCGGTGGGGTTGCGGTCCTCCAGCTTCGCCCAGACGCTGACCTCGTCCGAGGGGGACAGCCGCGGCAGCCGGACCAGCGGGGTGTTGCCGACGGCCGCGAGCGGGGACTCGTAGCGCATCAGCGCATGCCTCCGGCCCCTCCGGCCACCGCCGGAAGAATCGTTACGCTGTCGCCGTCGGCGACCTTGGTGGCGATGCCGTCCAGGAAGCGGACGTCCTCGTCGTTGAGGTAGACGTTCACGAACCGGCGCAGCTCACCGTTGTCGACGACGCGGTCACGCAGGCCCGCGTGCCGGCTGTCCAGGTCGGTGAAGAGCTCGTCGAGCGTGCTCCCGGCGCCCGCCACGGCCTTCTGGCCGTCGGTGTAGGTGCGGAGGATGGTCGGGATGCGGACCTCGATGGCCATGACGGCGCTCCTGTGTGAGTACGTACGAAGACGGGCTGCTGCGGCGGTACGGGGACGTTCAGGCGCGCGGACAGGCCGCCGCGGTGCGGCGGCACAGGTCGACGTGCAGCCGCGCCACGAGCAGTGCGCCGGGCGCGCTGCCGCCCCCGCCACCACCTGCGCCGCTCACGTCGAAGAGAACCATGACGTCATCGTATCGATTCCCCTTCGCGGCCCGAGACGGCCGTCCCACCATCCGGAATGTCAGCCGGCGGACGGCACGACGTTCACGGGTTCTTCGGTCACTGTTCCGTCCACGATGCGGAACGAGCGGAACTGGAACTCCTCGGCGGTGGAGACCAGCACGTAGTGGGCGCCGGGCTCGTTGGCGTAGGAGATGTCGGTCCTGGAGGGGTACGCCTCGGTCGCGGTGTGCGAGTGGTAGACGATCACCGGCTCCTCGTCCCGGTCGTCCAGGTCCCGGTAGAGCTTGAGCAGGTCGGTGGAGTCGAACTCGTAGAACGTGGGCGACCTGGCGGCGTTCAGCATCGGGATGAACCGCTCGGGGCGGTCGCTGCCCTCCGGGCCCGCCACGATCCCGCACGCCTCGTCGGGGTGGTCGGCGCGGGCATGGGCCACGATCGCGTCGTACAGGTCCTGGGTGATGGTGAGCATGCCGGAAAAGTAACAAAGACCCGCCGGTCAGAGGGAGGCGGCGTCGGAGGCCGGCTGCGGCACCGGTTCGACGTGCGGGCGGCGGCTGAAAGCGGCCGGGTTGCGGCGTTTGAGCACCGGATAGCCGGCCGCGAGCGCCACGCACCAGACCGGCGCCCCGTAGAGCGAGATCCGGGCCTGGGAGTCGGCGCCGATCAGCACCACGACCAGGCCGAGGAAGGCCAGCGCGCACCAGCTCGCGGCGGCCCCGCCGGGGGCGGCGAACCAGGCGGGGGCGGCCCGGCCGGCCCGTACGGCGGCCCGGTAGCGGATGTGCGCGAGCAGGATGACGCCCCAGGTCCACACGCCGGCCACCGTGGCGAAGGCGGTGATATAGGTGAACGCCCCTGCCGGGTCGATGTAGTTGAGCCAGACGCCGGTGCTCATCACGAGCACCGAGACGGCGGTGCCCAGCGCCGGGGTGCGGCGCTGGGTGAGCCGGTTGAAGACCTGCGGGCCCTGCCCGTTGGCGGCCAGGTCGCGGAGCATCCGGCCGGTGGAGTACATCCCGGAGTTGCAGGAGGACAGGGCCGCCGAGAGCACCACGAAGTTGACGATGCCGGCCCCGAACGGGATGCCGATCTTGGCGAAGGCGGCCACGAACGGGCTGACGCCCGGCTGGAATTCGGTCCACGACACCACGCAGAGAATGACCGCGAGCGCGCCGACGTAGAAGAGCACGATCCGCCACGGCAGGGTGTTGATGGCCTTGGGCAGCGTCTCGCGGGGGTTCTGCGCCTCGCCGGCGGTGACGCCGACCAGTTCGACGGCCACATAGGCGAACATCACGATCTGCAGGGTCAGCAGCGAGCGGCCCACGCCGTTGGGGAACACCCCGCCGTCGCGCCACAGATGGGTGACCGTCGCGGTGTCGCCGGCCGCCGAGACCCCGAGGGTGAGGACGCCGACGCCGATCAGGATCATGCCGAGGATCGCGGTCACCTTGATCATCGACAGCCAGAACTCGACCTCGCCGAAGAGCTTCACCGAGATCAGGTTGGCCAGGAAGAGCACGGCCAGAAAGCCCAGCGCCGCCAGCCACTGCGGGACCGCCGGCCACCAGTAGGCCAGGTAGGTGGCCGCCGCGGTCACCTCGGCCATGCCGGTGACCACCCACATCAGCCAGTACGTCCAGCCGGTCGCGTAACCGGCGAACGGGCCGAGGAACTCGCGGGCGTAGTCGGCGAAGGACCCGGAGACCGGGCGGTAGGTGAGCAGTTCGCCCAGCGCCCGCATGATGACGAAGATCACCGCGCCGGCGATCGCGTACATCAGGATCAGACTGGGGCCCGCCTGGTGGATGGCGCGGCCGGCGCCGAGGAAGAGGCCGGTGCCGATGGCGCCGCCGATGGCGATCATCTGGATCTGCCGGCTGCCCAGGCCGCGGGCGTAGCCCTCCTCCGCCGCCGCTGCCTCGGGGGCAGGGGATCCGCCCGTTACGTCCGTCATAAGCGGATTCGTACCACGGAGGCGGGCGCCCGGCACGCCGGGGCGGCTACTTCATCAGCGTCTCGACCAGCGACTCCTGCAGCCCGCCGAGCCACAGATACGCCATGACCAGCGGCTTGCGTTCGTCGTCGTCCGGCAGCCGGTAGAGGGAATCCTCGGCGTCCTCGGTGACCTCCAGCCGGGCGCCGAGCGTCAGCCGCAGATCGTTGAGGGCGCCCAGCCACTGCCGGGACTCGTCGGGGGTGATCCGGAGCACCGGGCCGCCGGAGTCCAGGCCGCGGATCATGGCCAGGGCGTCGTCGCGCTTACGGGTCCGCAGGTCGTTCTCGGTGAAGCGGCGGAACTCCGAGGCGTCCTCGGTCTGCTCGTAGGCGTCCGGGAAGAGCCGGGCCAGCGCCGGGTCCTCCGGCGGCTTGCTGGGGCCCTCGGCGAAGAGCGCGGCGAGCGGGTCCTCGGAGGCGTCGGCGCTCTGGGTGCCCGGGCCGATCAGCTCCAGCAGCTGGACCAGCAGGCTGCGCAGGATGGAGATCTCGACCTCGTCGAGCGCGATGGAGGCACCACCGCCGCGGACCGGTTCGAAGACGCCGAGGCGGGCACGCCGGCGGGCCATCAGCGGTCCTGCGAGAGGGTCGCCCACAGGCCGTAGCCGTGCATGGCCTGCACGTCGCGCTCCATCTCCTCGCGGGTACCGCTGGAGACCACGGCCCGTCCTTTGTAGTGGACGTCCTTCATCAGTTTGGTGGCCTTGCTCTTGGAGTAGCCGAAGTAGCTCTGGAAGACGTACGTCACGTAGCTCATCAGGTTGACCGGGTCGTTGTGCACCAGAGTCACCCACGGGACGTCCGGCTCGGGAACCTGGAACGGCGCTTCGCTCGACTCGGGACGTTCGATCTCGACTGGTGCGACACTCACGTCTCCCATGCTGCCGCTCCCCGGGGTCCTGGCACAAATGGGCCCGCGCCCCGGGAAGCGGCGGCCCCGGACGGCACCCGTGTGAGGGCGCCCACACGCCCGACATCTCGTCAGTCTGACGAAATCAGGGGTAGCATCCTGGCCATGAGCACAGCAGACCTGGGACTGCCGGTGGACGTGCCGTCCACCGCACTGTTCACCGACCGGTACGAGCTGACGATGCTGCAGGCGGCCCTGCGCAGCGGCGCCGCGCACCGCCGGTCGGTCTTCGAGACCTTCACCCGCCGGCTGCCGGAGGGCCGCAGGTACGGCGTGGTGGCGGGCACCGGCCGGGTGCTGGACGCGGTGGAGAACTTCCGCTTCGACCGGCCCGTGCTGGACTTCCTCTCCCGTGCGGGCGTGGTGGACGACGCCACCTTGGACTATCTGGCGGACTTCCGCTTCACCGGGGACATCTGGGGCTACCCCGAGGGCGAGGTGTACTTCCCCGGTTCGCCGATCCTGCGGGTCGAGGGCACCTTCGCCGAGGCGGTGGTGCTGGAGACGGTGGTGCTGTCGATCCTCAACCACGACTCGGCCATCGCGGCGGCGGCCTCCCGGATGGCGGTGGCGGCCGGCGGCCGGCCGCTGATGGAGATGGGGGCCCGCCGCACCCACGAGCTGGCCGCGGTGGCCGCCTCGCGGGCCGCGTACATCGGCGGGTTCCGCTCCTCGTCCAACCTGGCGGCCGGTTTCCGCTACGGGCTGCCCACCATCGGGACCAGCGCGCACGCGTTCACCCTGCTGCACGACACCGAGAAGGACGCCTTCACCGCCCAGGTGGAGTCCCTCGGCCGCGACACCACGCTGCTGGTCGACACCTACGACGTGGCCACGGCGGTCCGCACCGCGGTCGAGGTCGCCGGGCCCGAGCTGGGGTCGGTCCGCATCGACTCCGGTGACCTGCTGCTCCTCGCCCACCGGGTGCGGCAGCAGCTGGACGACCTGGGCGCGAAGGACACCCGGATCGTGGTCACCTCGGACCTGGACGAGTACGCGATCGCCTCGCTGGCGGCGGCGCCGGTGGACGCGTACGGGGTCGGTACGTCGCTGGTGACCGGCAGTGGGCACCCGACGTGCTCGATGGTCTACAAGCTGGTGGCCCGCTCCTCCTCCGACGACCCGGACTCGCCGCTGGTCGCGGTGGCGAAGAAGTCGATGGGCGGGAAGACGAGTGTCGGCGGGCGCAAGTGGGCGGCGCGGCGGCTCGACGCGGAGGGGGTCGCCGAGGCGGAGGTCATCGGCACGGGGGAGGTGCCGGCGGATCTCGTCGACCGGCTCCTGCTGGTGCCGCTCGTCCGGGGTGGCGTGGTGGTCGGCCGCGAGCCGCTCGACGCGGCGCGCGACCGGCATGTGGCCGCGCGCGGGGGGCTTCCGCTCTCCGCGACCCAGCTCTCCCGCGGCGAACCGGCCCTCCCCGTCGAGTACCGCTGACGCCCTGCCTGGCCCGTCCGTCCTGCCCCTCCCGGCCGCCCCCGGACCACCCGCCCGGCACGTGGTTGCTCGCGCAGTTCCTCCCCCAGACTTCGTCCGGGGGTGCCCCCAGCGCCCCTGACGGGGCACGTTCCCCCTGGGGCAAGGGAAGTCGCGCCCCAAAGGGGCGCGAGGAACTGCGCGACAAGCCACGACGGCGCAGCACCCGACAGACAACGGTCGGTACCCCCAAGGGGCGCGAGGAACTGCGCGACGAGCCACGACGGGGCGGCAGCCGACAGGCAAGGGTCGGACCCCGAGGGGGTGTGGGGCGGTGTCCCACTTCCCGGTGCGGGGCGGAGCCAATACGCTCGGTACCCCCACCCCACCCCATCCGCCGGAAGGGCAAAATGCACCGCGCACTCATCGTCGTCGACGTGCAGAACGACTTCTGCGAGGGCGGCAGCCTCGCGGTGACCGGCGGGTCCGACGTGGCCGCCGCGATCACCGACCTGATCGGCGACTCCGCGGGCGCGTACCGCCACGTGGTGGCCACCCGCGACCACCACATCGACCCCGGCCCGCACTTCTCCGCGCACCCGGACTACGTCGCCTCCTGGCCCGTGCACTGCGTCGCCGGCACCGAGGGCGTCGGGTTCCACCCGAACTTCGCCCCTGCCGTCGCCTCCGGCGCGGTGGACGCGGTCTTCTCCAAGGGCGAGCACGCCGCGGCCTACAGCGGCTTCGAGGGCCACGACGAGAACGGCGGCCTGCTCGCCGACTGGCTGCGGGAGCGGCAGGTCACCGAGGTGGACGTGGTGGGCATCGCCACCGACCACTGCGTGCGCGCCACCGCGCTGGACTCGGCCCGGGCCGGCTTCGCCACCCGGGTGCTGCTCGACCTGACCGCCGGGGTGGCCGCCGACAGCACCGAGCGGGCGCTGACCGAGCTGCGGGAGGCCGGCGTGGAGCTCTCCGGCAAGCCGGCCGTGGCCTGAGACGCAGGGCCCGCCAGGGCCCGGCCTACGCCCGGCGCGCCGGGCGGCTCAGCGCCGAGATCGGATGCCACGGCTCGCCGGTCCGCGCGTGGTAATCGCGCCAGATGAGGCCGTCCGGGTGGTGCAGTACCGCGGTGGCCTCGTCCGGGGTGGGCGGCTCCGCGTTGCCGGAGAGCCGGGCGCCGCGGAAGCCGAGGTTGCTGAGCCGGGTGAGCGCCCGCTGGCGGTTCAGGGCGTGCACCACCACCCGCACGGTGTGCTCGGCGCAGGCCGGATCGGGCACGGCCAGTGCGACGACGACCGTGCCGCCCGGGAGTCTGATGAATCCGCCTGCGGCCATGCTCACATCATTGGCGGTCCGGCCGCCGCCCACCAGAGGGCGACGGCCGAACACACCGTCTTCGCAGGTCAGACCCTATGTGCGGATAATCACCAGATCATCGCCGGTGATCATCGGGTCCTCACCGGTGCGCCTTGCTCACCAGCAGGGTGATCGTGCTGCCGTCCAGCGGCTCGCTCACGATCGTGATGCGGGTGTTGGTGTCCGGCACCTTCACGCTGCCGGTCGGGTTGGCGCTGTCCCAGTACGAGCCGTAGTGGTCGTCGAAGAACGGCACCCCGAGCTTGGGGCTGATCCTGGCGGCCACTCCGTCGTTGTGCAGCGTGAAGCCGTCCGTCGGGTACCAGCTGAACGTGGCGTCGTACGACTGCA
Organism: Streptomyces sp. NBC_01476; assembly: GCF_036227265.1. NCBI lineage: Bacteria > Bacillati > Actinomycetota > Actinomycetes > Kitasatosporales > Streptomycetaceae > Streptomyces > Streptomyces sp. NBC_01476. The sequence goes on from NZ_CP109446.1 coordinate 2,877,927, forward strand.
CCCGGTTACGGATGATCTTGCCGTTCGACCACTTCTCCGCCTTGGGGTGCGCGTCGACCGGCAGGATCTCCCCGGCGCCCGGGTGGATGCCCACGTTGTTGTCGGACTGCGAGGTGTCCCAGAGCCAGATCTGCAGACCGTTCTGGTACGGGTAGTGCTCGACCCAGTCCGGCCGGGTGCTGGTCCAGCCGAAGTTGTACGGGCCGGTCTTCAGCGTCTTGTCGTAGGAGACGTACTGCCGGTTCTCCGCGATGTAGTACTGCGGGTAGTCGCTGGTGAACGACCCGCCGATCCGGGAGAAGCCCTTGGCGGTCCAGCCGTTGTCGTCGGTCTCGGCGCCGTCGCTGAGCACGCTCCGGCCGTCGGCGGTGATGGTGATCGCGTCGGCCGCGAAGCCCATCTGCGCCACCCCGCCGTCGGTGAGGTAGCGGAAGCGCAGCTGGATCTGCTGACCCGCGTAGGCGTCCAGCGGGTAGGCGAGGTCCTCGTACGCGCCGGAGGTGCCGGTCAGCGCCGGGTTGTCGCCGCCGTCACGCGGGATGCTCCGGCCGTCCGCGGTGCCGTCCAGGAAGTTCCAGTTGGCGCCGCCGTCGGTGGAGACCTCGGCGTAGAGGTAGTCGTAGTCCTCCTCGATGTCCCACCAGCCCTTGAGGTTCAAGGACGCGGTGGAGGCACCGGTGAGGTCGACCGAGCGGGTCAGGGTGTTCGACAGGTTGTCGCCGCTGCCGCTCCACCACTGCTTGCTGCCCTCGGCGGGCGTGACGACGGTGGTGGTGACCGCCTTGTCCGGCAGCTGGACGACCAGTGCCTGCTTGTCCTTGGTGTTGTACGCGGCGACGCCCAGCTTGGTGGTGGAGGTCTTGGCCGCCTTGACGGTGGCGTAGTTCAGCCAGCCGAGCTGCAGCTTGTCCCAGGCGGTCAGGTCGTCCGGCAGGTCGCCGATCGCGTCCTTGCCGGTACCCGACCAGGAGCCGTCGGACATCAGGGACCAGTACGCGACACCGGACTCACCGGCGCCGGTGGTGTCGTACTCGTCGGGCAGGCCCAGGTCGTGACCGTACTCGTGGGCGAAGACACCAAGGCCGCCGTTCTCCGGCTGCAGGGTGTAGTCGCCGATCCAGATGCCGGTGGTGCCGATCTGGGTGCCGCCGGCCTTGTTGTCCGCCGGGCCGGTCTTGCCCGCGTCGGTGCCGTAGGCGTACCAGCGGTGCGCCCACAGGGCGTCCTCGGCCTGCGCGCCGCCGCCCGCGGACTCGTCCTCGCCGGCGTGCACGATCTGGAAGTGGTCGATGTAACCGTCGGGCTCGTTGAAGTTGCCGTCGCCGTCGTAGTCGTAACGGTCCCACTGGTCGTACGCCGACAGGTCCGCCTTGATCTGCGCGTCGGTGCGGCCCTGCGCCTTCTGGTCGTTGACAAACGCGGTGGTGGCGTCGCGGATCAGGTCCCAGGCGGTGGAGCAGGTGCTGGAACCGCACCAGTTGGAGCCGTAACGGGCCTCGTTCCACGGCACCTTGACCCAGGCGGAGACCTCACCGTCGACCGAGTAGCGGCCCGAGGACTGCTTCTCGTAGTACTTCGCGAGGGATTCCTTCTTCGCGTCGTGCGAGAAGTAGAGGTCCTGGAAGTGCTGCTCGTTGTAATCGGCCTGCCAGGCGGTGCTGTTGTCGTTCTTCCGGTCCGGCTTGGCGATGGTGTTGTGCGCCGGGCCGGGGGTGCCGCCGAACTTGGTGACGGGCGGCTGGGGCCCGTCCGGGCCGTCCGGGTCGTAGGTGGTGGTGCTGTCCACCTGGTCGCCGAACTCGGCGAGAATCGTGAAGATCTTGTCGGTCTTCTCCCGGTCCAGCTCGACGTATTTGCTCTTCTTGCCCTTGCCGCCGCCGAGTTGGACCACCTTCGACGCGCCGCGCTGCTGGACCGTGGCATCGCCGGAGACGACCTGCTGAAGGGCGGCGGAGTGCTCCGCCGCCTGCTTCTCGCTGAACGGACCCGGCAGGTTGTGTGCCTGCTGCGCCTGGCTGGTCGCCGGGTCGGACGCCACCGCCGGGGTGGGCGACGCGGGCGTGGCCGCGTGCGCCCCGGCGGCGGTGACCGCGGGTACGCCCAGCACGGCTATCGCGAGAGCCAGGGCGGCGGGTTTGGTGATCCTCCGCTGTATTTTCAAGATCCTTGACCTCCCCTTGGGAAAGGCCATTGCATCGGAGTGGCGAAGGAAAAAACAGATCTTGACTTGGGCATGGCACGCCAGTACGTTTGCCGGTTTCCCCGCTCCGCTCAGCGGACACACAGACAACAGCACTGCCACGGACCGCTGTTGCTCGGTCACGCGTGCGACCCCCGTGCGCCCCCGTGTGCACCGCACCGGTGGTAAGGCGGTGCTTACCCGGTGTCAGGCGCGGGCATGCCGAACCGTAGAGTCATCCCGAGCGTGCCCCCGCTTTCGACGTACCCGAGGACGGATTCCCCCGATGCCACGTCCTACGAACGCGCAAGTCGCCTATGGAACACTGACCGTTGTCCTCTTCACCCTGGTGGTGCTGCTGCTCACCGACGCCCGCTCGGGCGCCGCGGTGGTGGCGGTCGCCGCGGGCGGACTGGTACTCGGTCTGCTGGTCGCGACGGGGATGGCGGCGAGCAGCCGCAGGACCCCCGCCGCTGCCGCCCGGCCCGCCACCGCTCCCCTGACCTCCGCGGCCGCGGTGCCCAGGGCGCGGGTGCGCACCGGCGCCGCCGCGCAGCGGGTGCGCGAGCACTCCCTGCGGCGCTGACCACCGGGCCCGCACCCCGGGCCACCGGAGGGCGGATCGTCCGGACCACGCGTCAGACGGCGGCCACGACCACGGTCTTGGCCGCTTTGTCGTGCAGGCACTGCCGGAAGGGCCTGTCCCAGGTGCACCAGAGCGAGTCGAGCAGCCAGAAGAGCGGGCCGACCGCGATCACCAGCAGCACCCCGGGCAGCGCGTAGACCGCCGCCCGCGTCCACCCGGTCCTGCTGGGCACCGCGCCGTCGGCCAGCTGCGCCACCCGGATGCCCAGCGCCATCTTGCCCAGCGTCTGCCCGCGGGCAGCCGTCATGGCGCCCTCGTAGGCGAAGTACAGCACGAAGACCAGCGCGGTCAGCAGCACGTCGCCGGCGTAGGAGTAGTCCTCCGGGTCGGTCGGCCCGGCCACCGCGGTGGCCAGCAGCAGGTCGATCCCGATCAGCACCAGCGTGTCGATCACCCGGGCCAGGAAGCGGCTGCCGAGCCGCGCGAGCGGGGGCATACCGTACGGTCGGTCAGCACTCATGACCGATGAGTCAATCAGCCATCCGGGTGGCCGTACAGACCGTGATCCGCCATCGGCCGGCCGTCAGACGACCTGCACCACCACGGTCTTGGCCGCCTTGTCGTGGAGGCCCTGTTTGTACGGCTTGTCAAAGGCGACCGTGATGCCGATGAGCAGGAACCAGACGCAGTAGCAGCAGAAGACCGGCACCCACAGCACCGCCGCGCGCAGTGCGGCGGCGTTGGAGGTGGGGATGTCGCCGTCGGCCAGCATCGCGGTCCGCAGCCCCATCGCCCGCTTGCCCAGCGTCTGGCCGGTGGACCGGGTCATCAGCCACTCGTAGAAGAAGCCGATGCCGGCGGTGAACACCCCGCCGACCGCCGAGCGTCCCCAGTTCACATCGCTGCCGTCCTGCATCCCGACCACCGCCCACTCCAGCAGGTAGCCGGGGATGAGCACCACCACGACGTCGACGATCCGGGCGAAGATCCGCCGGCCGGCCGGCGCCAGCGGGGGCATGCCGGCCAGCGGGTCGGGGCCGGGGCCGGGCCCCTGCGGGCCGCCGGGGTACGGATCGCCGCCGAACGGGTCCTGCGGGCCGCGGCCGTACGGGTCCTGTCCGAAGCCGCCGTCGCCGGGCGGCGGAGCACCGTGGGGGCCGCCCTGACCGTACGGGCCGCCGTCGCCGGGCGGCGGGTTGCCGTACGGGTTGCCCGGCGGCTTGGCGAACGGGTCGTCAGGGGAACCGGGGCCCGGCTGATCGGAACTCATGTCCCGAGTCAAACCCGCGGTTGCCGGCGGCGCCCGCCGTCGCGACCCGTTCGGGGTATGGCGGCGAGCCCGGCCGGCCGGTCAGCCGCCGGCCACGAAGGTGTGGGCCGCCTTGTCGTGCCAGCACTGCTTCCACGGCCGGTCGAAGAGACACCACAGCACCCCGGCGACGCCGATGACCAGCAGATCGAGCAGCACATACGTCAGCCAGCGGCGCAGACTCGCGCCGAAGCCGGGCGGCTGCTGCGCCTCGATGTCCAGCACGTGCAGGCCGACCAGCTTCTTGCCCAGCGTCCGGCCCCACTTGGCGGTGGGCAGCACCTCCAGGAGCAGCCCGGCCAGCACCGCCACCACCAGCACCGCGCCCAACTGCGTGCCGGTGGTGCCGTCGATGAGCCACACCTTGACCGTCTCACCGGTCAGCTTCGCCGCGTCCACCTTGTCCTTGGCGTGGTGGTAGGCGGCGCTGCCGAGCGGTACGGCCGCGGCGCCGACCACCACGGCTGCCACCACCGTGTCGATCACCCGGGCGGCGAACCGCCGGACCAGCCCGCCGGGCCGCTCCTGGCTGAGCGCGCTCGCGAACGGGTCCGCGGCGGGGGGCCGCCAGGGGAGCACGGCGTCCGGGCGGCCCGGCCCCGGCCCCTGCCGGGCGAGGTCGTGCACCTGGGCCGCCCACGGGGGGCTGGACTGCGGTGCGGGCCGTGGCGCCGGCCGGGGCGATGGCTGTGCCGATGACTGTGCCGATGACTGGGGCAACGGCTGGGGCAACGGCTGAGGCAACGGCTGGGGTGCCGCATGAGGTGCCGGCCGGGATGCCTGCGGCGGCACGGGCTGCTGCGGCGCGGCAGCGGGTGAGGGGGCCTGCCGCTGCCGGGCCGGCGGGGCCGGTTCCGCCGGGGCGCGGGCGCCCCAGGAGATCGGCGGCAGGTCCTGGCCCTGCTGGGCGGGTACCGGCCAGTTGGGAACGGGTGCCGCTGGTGCCGCGGGCGCCGCGGGTGACTGGGAGCGGGGCGCGGCCGGGTCCTCGTCGAGGAACATCGGCCCCGACTCGTCCACCGCCGGGGGACGCGGGGCCGGGGCAGGACGCGGGGCGGGGCTCGGCGGCGGAGCAGGGCTCGGCGGCGGCGGGGCCGTGCTCGCGGCCGGGCCCTGGCTCTGCGCGGGTACCACGGGAGGCGGCGGTGGCGCCGTGCCCTCCGCACCGGCCGGCCGGCTCGTACCGGGGACCCAGGCCGAACCGTTCCAGTACCGGATGTAGTTGGGGATCGACGGGTCCGGGTAGAAGCCCGGAGCCGGCGCGGCGGAGGACGAGGAAGAACCGGAGGAGCCAGAAGTGGGTGCGCTCATGGTTCACGGATTCCGTATCTGCTCGGCCGGGGGTGTGCGTCCACATCTACCAGACCTGTGGGCCCGGCGGGTCCACTCCCTGACGTCCTTACCCCCTACGCGTTGTCATGCGCCACAGGTTCTGGAAATTTGAACCACGTACCGGTAACCCGCGTAATGGTTGGAGAGGCACGCGCTCTCTCCAGGTGCAGGCCCCGCAGCGCAACCTTCCGGCAGGGGCCACCGCGCCGAGGAAAGGACGTCGACTCATGCAGACCGTGGTGGAACGCGAACTCGAGATGCAGCTTGTCCTGTCGCCGGAACGCAGCATTCCGGTGCCGGCCAAGCTCGCCTACCGCACGACCGACCCCTACGCCGTGCATGTCACCTTCCATGTGGGGTCGCAGACCCCGGTGAACTGGACGTTCGCCCGCGAACTGATCGTGGAGGGGGTGTTCCGGCCGTGCGGAAACGGCGATGTGCGCATCTGGCCGACGAAGGTCAACGGCCGCAGCGTGATCTGTCTCGCGCTCAGCTCCCCCGACGGGGACGCGCTGCTGGAGGCGCCTTCCTCACCGGTGGCCTCCTGGCTGGAGCGCACCTTGCGGGTGGTCGCGCCCGGCACCGAGCACGAGCAGCTGAGCATGGACGACGGCCTGAGCCGGCTGCTCGCCCCGGCGGCCGGCGACGAGGCGTGGCTGCGCGACCCCTGCGCCGGCAAGGACGAGAACCCGGACGCCAGTGCGTGACGCGGGCCCCCGGTCAGAACAGCTTGCCCGGGTTGAGCAGCCCCAGCGGGTCGAAGACGGCCTTCAGCCCGCGCTGCAGCTCCAGCCCGGTCGGCCCCAACTCCCTTGCCAGCCACTCCTTCTTGAGCAGGCCCACCCCGTGCTCGCCGGTGATGGTGCCGCCCAGCGACAGGCCGAGCGCCATGATCTCCTCGAAGGACTCGCGGGCCCGCCGGGACTCCTCGGGGTCGTGCGCGTCGAAACAGACCACCGGGTGGGTGTTGCCGTCCCCGGCGTGCGCGCAGACGCCGATCGTCAGCCCGTACTTCTCCGCCACCGCGGCCACCCCGTCGAGCATCTCACCGAGCCGGGACCGGGGTACGCACACATCGTCGATCATGGTCGCGGAGGAGAGGGTCTCCAGCGCGGTCAGTGACAGCCGCCTGGCCTGCAGCAGCAGGTCGGACTCCGCGGCGTCCTGCGCCGGTACGACGTCGGTGGCACCGGCCGCGAGGCACAGCTCGCCGAGCGCGGCCAGGTCGGCCGCCGGGTCCGGGGTGTCGAAGGCGGCGAGCAGCAGCGCCCCGGTCTCCTCCGGCAGCCCCATCTTCGCCAGCTTGTTGACGGCGCGGACCGTGGTGCCGTCCATCAGCTCCAGCAGCGACGGTACGTGGCCGCTCGCCATGATCGAGCAGACCGCGGCGCCCGCCGCGGCGGCCGACGGGAACTCGGCGGCGAGCGCGAGGTGCTGGGGCGGCGCCGGCTTCAGCGCGAGCACCGCCTTGACCACCACCCCGAGAGTGCCCTCGGAGCCGACGAAGAGCCGCGTCAGGTCGTAGCCCGCGACGCCCTTGGCGGTACGCCGGCCGGTCGTCAGCAGCCGGCCGTCCGCCAGCACCACGTCGAGGCCGAGCACGTACTCCGCGGTGACCCCGTACTTCACACAGCACAGGCCGCCCGCGCCGGTGCCGATGTTGCCGCCGATGGTGCAGGTCTCCCAGCTCGACGGGTCCGGCGGGTAGGACAGGCCCTGTTCGGCCACCGCCCGGGAGAGCGCCGCGTTGACGACTCCGGGCTCCACCACGGCGATCCGCTCCACCGGATCGATCTCCAGGATCCGGTCCATCTTCGCCAGCGACAGCACGATCCAGCCGTCACCGGCGTTGGCACCGCCCGACAGACCGGTCCGCGCGCCCTGCGGCACCACCGGCACCCGTAGCGCGGTCGCGGTGCGCAGCACGTGCTGCACCTCCTCGACCGTCCGCGGCAGTACGACCACCGCGGGCGTCCCCGACGCGGAGAAGCTCGCCATGTCATGGGCGTAGGCGGCGGTGACATCGGGGTCGGTGAGGACGGTGCCCTGGGAGAGGCCGGAGCGGAGCGCGCTGATCAGGTCGGACATATCTTCAGCTTGTCACCTGCTCCCCCGCGTTCTCAATCACCGGGCGGGCACCAGGTGCCCGCCCGGCTGCGGCGCGGCGGCCGTCCTCAGACGTGCACGGCGCTCACGGCGCTCACGGCGGTCACCGCGCCCACCGCACTCACAGGTTGCCGCGGCGCTCCTGCTCGCGCTCGATCGCCTCGAAGAGCGCCTTGAAGTTGCCCTTGCCGAAGCCCATCGAGCCATGGCGCTCGATCATCTCGAAGAAGACGGTCGGGCGGTCCTGCACCGGCTTGGTGAAGATCTGCAGCAGATAGCCGTCCTCGTCCCGGTCGGCGAGCAGCTTCAGCTCGCGCAGGGTCTCGATCGGCACCCGGGTGTCGCCGACCCACTCGCCGAGCGTGTCGTAGTACGAGTCGGGGGTGTCCAGGAACTCGACGCCGGCCGCCCGCATGGCCCGTACGCTCGCCACGATGTCGTTGGTGGCCAGCGCGATGTGCTGCACGCCGGGGCCGCCGTAGAACTCCAGGTACTCGTCGATCTGGGACTTCTTCTTGCCCGCGGCCGGCTCGTTGAGCGGGAACTTGACCTTCCGGGACCCGTCGGCGACGACCTTGGACATCAGCGCGGAGTACTCGGTGGCGATGTCGTCGCCGACGAACTCCTTCATGTTGGTGAAGCCCATGACCTTGTTGTAGAAGGTCACCCACTCGTTCATCCGGCCGAGTTCGACGTTGCCCACGCAGTGGTCGACGGCCTGGAAGTACCGCTTGCCGGCCGGCTCCACGATCGGTCCCGCGGCGGCGTACCCGGGCAGATAGGGGCCGTCGTAGCCGGTGCGGTCGACCAGGGTGTGCCGGGTCTCGCCGTAGGTGGCGATGGCCGCGAGCACCACCGTGCCGTTCTCGTCCTTGAGTTCGTACGGCTCCTCGATCCCGGTGGCGCCGTGCTCGACCGCGTAGGCGTACGCGGCACGGGCGTCCGGGACCTCGATGGCGAGGTCGACGACACCGTCGCCGTGCGCGGCCACATGGGCTGCCAGGAAGCGGCCGTAGGCGGTCTCGGCCTTGATGACGGAGGTGAGGACGAAGCGGGCGCCGCCCGACTCCAGGACGTAGGAGGCGGTTTCGCGGCTGCCGTTCTCCGGTCCGGCGTACGCCACCCGGCGCATGCCGAACGCGGTCGAGTAGTAGTGCGCGGCCTGCTTCGCGTTGCCCACGGCGAAGACGACGGCGTCCATGCCTTTTACGGGGAAAGCATCCCGGGTCTCAGTCATGACTGAAGCGTCCCGCCACCTCTCAACGTGCGCAATAGTTCCGGTTTTCGCTGGACATGGTGTGCAGCGAAAGTCAGGATCGATGGGTCAATCCGTACAGGATGACCACGACGGGAGCGACGCAATGGGCATCGACGCGCTGGACGGCCGGCTGATCACCCTGCTGGACGAGGAGCCGAGGATCGGCGTACTGGAGGCGTCCCGGCGGCTCGGGGTGGCCCGCGGCACGGTGCAGGCACGGCTCGACCGGCTGCAGGCGAACGGTGTGGTGCGCGGTTTCGGCCCGCAGGTGGACCCGGCGGCGCTCGGCTACCCGGTGACCGCGTTCGCCACGCTGGAGATCAAGCAGGGCCAAGGCGCCGACGTACGGGCGCACTTGGTCGGTGTGCCGGAGGTGCTGGAACTCCACACCACGACCGGGCAGGGCGACATGCTCTGCCGCCTGGTGGCCCGCTCCAACGCGGATCTGCAGCGGGTCATCGACCGGGTCGTCGGCTTCGACGGCATCGTCCGCGCGGCCACCGCGATCGTGATGGAGAACCCGGTCCCCTTGCGGATCATCCCCCTGGTGGCCCAGGCGGCGCAGGACGAATAGCGCCGCCGCGCGGTCGAGCGGGCGGGCCCCGCCCAACCCGGGCCACGCGGGCCCGCCCGCCACCCGCCCCCGCACCGTCCGCGCGCCTCGTCCGGCCTCCTTGCCTCGCCTCACCCGGATGCAAAGGTTCTTTGCAAATAAGCGTTGCAAAGAACCTTTGCGGTCCCTTAGCGTGGTGGCCGTGCCCGAGACCCCGGCGGACGAGATCCGCCCCCACGACACCGACCGGACCGCGGCAGCCGCCGGACCCGCCGAGCCCGCGGCGCCCCCGGCCACCGACGTCACCGCCCTCGCCGACGGCGACACCGTGCGCCGCCTCGATCCCCGCTCACTGCGCGCGCTCGCCCACCCGCTGCGGATGCGGCTGATGTCCGACCTCCAGGAGTTCGGCCCCGCGACCGCCTCCAAGCTCGCCGACCGGCTCGGCGAATCCAGCGGCGCCACCAGCTACCACCTGCGGCAGCTCGCCGCCCACGGCTTCGTCGAAGACGACCCGGAGCGCGGCACCGGCCGCGAACGGTGGTGGAAGGCGGTGCACCGCGGCACCCGCTTCGACGACGTGGACCAGTTCCTGCACCACCCCGATCCCGGGGTCCGCGGCGCGCTGAACACCTTCATGCACGAACTGGCCGTCAGTCACGCGGAACAGCTCAGCACCTGGCTCGGCACCCTGCACGAGTGGCAGGAGCCGTGGCGGAGCGTCGGTGACATGAGCAACTTCAGCCTGCGGCTCACTCCGGAACTCGCCACCGAACTCGGCCGGCGGATGCACGACCTGATCGAGTCCTACCGCCACCGGGTGCCGGAACCGCCCGCCGGCCAGCACCCGCGCAGCCCCGCGGCGGACGGCACCGCCTCGGTCCGCATCCACTTCCACGCCTTCCCGCGCCGTATCGACTGACCCGGCGTCACCTCGCGGTACGCCGCACGCACGGCGTACCGCGCCGCACCACGCCCAGGGCACGTCACCGAACACCGCATCCACATCCACATCCACATCCACATCCACGGGGGATTTCCGATGAGTACGTCCGCCATACCCGCGTCACCCGCCGGCCGGGACCGCCGCCCGCTCGGGGTGCTGCTGGCCGCCAACGTCGTCTCCATCACGGGCAGCATGCTGACCCTGGTCGCGGTGCCGTGGTTCGTCCTGGACACCACCGGGAGCCCGGCCCGGGCCGGCCTGGTCGCCTTCGCCGGCACCCTGCCGGTGGTGATCGCCGCGCTGCTCGGCGGCCCGCTGATCGACCGGCTCGGCTTCACCCTCACCAGCGTGGTCTCCGACGCGGTCTGCGCGGTCGCCACCGCCGCGGTGCCGCTGCTGCACATGGCCGGCGGCCTCTCCTACGGATGGCTGCTCGCGCTCGTCGCGGTCAACGGCCTCTTCCACGCACCCGGCGAGACCGCCCGTGAAGTGCTGATGCCGCGCCTCGCCGACCGGGCCGGGACCACGATCCAGCGGGCGTCGAGCGCGTACGAGGGCGCCTCGCGCGGCGCCCGGATGCTCGGCGCACCGCTCGCCGGTGTGCTGATCGCCGCGATCGGCGCCGCCGACGTCCTGCTGCTCGACGCGGTCTCCTTCGCGGTGTCCGCGCTGCTGATCGGCTTCGGGGTGCACCACGGCGGCCGGGAGCGGGCCGAGGGCGTCTCCCGGCGGCGGCCGACCTTCGCCGGCTACCGGGCCGAACTGCGCGAGGGGTACGCGTATCTGGTCGCGGCCCGGCTGCTCTTCGCGGTGGTGCTGATGGTGATGGTGACCAACGCGCTCGACCAGGCGTGGTCGGCGGTGCTGCTGCCGGTCGACGCCCGGGAGAACCTGGGCGGTTCGGTGAGCGTCGGCGTGATCTCCGGGACGTTCGGGGCCGCCGCGCTGGCCGGCTCGCTGCTCTACGGGGTGTTCGGGGTCGGCCACCGGCTGCCGCAGCGCGGGCTGTTCATCGGGGCCTTCATCGTCTGCGGCTTCCCCCGCACCGCGGTGGCCGCGCTGGTGCCCGGGCTCACCCCGATCGTGGTCACCTGCGCGGTGTGCGGGCTCGCGGCGGGGGTGCTCAACCCGATCATCGGCACCGAGATGGTGCGGCTGGTGCCGGAACGGCTGCGCAGCCGGGTGTTCGGTGCGGTGAGCTCGGGGGTGCTGGTGGCGGTGCCGATGGGCGGGCTGCTCGGCGGGTATCTGGTGCAGTACGCCGGGCTGACCGCGGCGATGGCCGCGGTCAGCGTGACGTATCTGCTGACGACGCTGAGCCCGCTGGTGCTGCCGGCCTTCCGGCGGTGGGAGACGGCGGCCGAGCCGCCGGCCAGGGCGCTGCGCGCCGAACCCGCGCCGGCGGATTCGTGAGCCCGCTCAGCAGGACGGCAGCTGCCGCCCGGCGCGGAGGGCGGAGAGCGCGGACAGGGCGCCGTCCAGGGTGGTCACCGGGATCAGCCGAAGCCCGCTGGGGAGCTCGGCCTTGGCGTCACCGCACTCGTCACGCGGGACGATGAAGACGGTGGCGCCGTCGCGCCGGGCGGCCTGTTCCTTCAGCGGGACACCGCCGACCGCGCCGACCTTGCCGGCGGCGTCGATCGTGCCGGTGCCGGCGATGGTCCGGCCGCCGGTCAGGTCGCCGCCGTGCCCGTCGCCGCCGATCTTGTCGATGATGCCGAGGCTGAAGAGCAGGCCCGCGCTGGGGCCGCCGACGTCGGCCAGCCGCAGGTCCACCTTCACCGTGGCCGGGGAGAGCCCGAGTTCCTTGAGCGCGGCGGAGGTGGCGGCCACCTGGGAGTCGGTCATCTCCTTCTGGTTGACCTTCGTGATCTGCTCGACCGAGCCGCCGCTGGGGTAGACCGCGTCCCGCGGCATCGCCGCCTGGCTCTTCTTGAACCACGCCTTGGCCACGTCGGTGAAGTGCACGGCGGCGTTCGGCTCGGTGGCCGAGATGGTCACCATCCGCAGCTGCCCGCTGGTCTTGCGGACCGGAGCGCCGGTGACGGTGATCACCGGGGAGCCCTTGTCCGTGCCGAGGACGTCCGTGGTCGGACCGGGGACGACGATCGACACCGGCAGCGGCGCGAAGGCGGCCACCGCCAGCAGGGCCACCACGACCGCCGCGCACGCGGCGAGGGTCAGGGACCGGCGGGAGAGCGTAGGCATGCGCCCGACCCTATTTCACGACCGCACCGTCCTCGCCGCCGCCCGCGTCACGTTCCGCTCACGGTCCCCACGGAGCCGTCGGCCGGGGCGGGAGACGTCCGGGGCCCGCTGCCCCCGACTCCGGCGGGACTGTCAGCCGGACCGGGCGCCGGCCGTACGGGGGCGGTCAGCGCAGGGCGTCCGCGACCTCGGTGGCCGCCTCCACCACCCGCAGGCCCACCCGCTCGGGTACGGAGTCCGCCAGCATCACCACACCGACGCTGCCCTCGATGCCGGGTACGCCCAGCAGCGGGGCGGCGGCGCCGCTCGCGCCGGCCTCCAGCTCACCCTGGGTGAGGACGTAGCGGACCTGGTTGACGGGCCCGCCGGCCCCGATCGTACGGTCGGCACCGTCGGCGCGGGCCACCCCGGCCGCGGCCACCTCGGCGTAGACCCCCGCCGGGTCCGGCACCTCCTCGGCACCGTCCGCGGCGTCCGCGAACAGCTCCCAGCCGCGGCCGTCCGCGGCGGGCTGCATACCGCGGCCCGCCAGGATCGCCCGGCCGGCGGCACCGCGCTCCAGCGGGTGCCGGAAGCCGGTGCGGTAGGCCACGTGGTAATCCGTCCAGGTCGGCTCCACCACGGCGACGGCCAGCGCCTCCTTGCCGTCCACCAGCGTGAGGTGGGCGGTGGCCCCGATGTCCTCGGCCAGCGAACGCAGGGCGGGCAGCGCCGCCTCGCGCAGCAGCGGGTGCACCTGGTGGGCCAGGCCCAGCACCCCCAGGCCGACCCTGGCCCGGCCGCCGAGGTCGCGCCGGACCAGCGAGTGCTGCTCCAGCGTGGCCAGCAGCCGGTACACCACGGTGCGGTTGACCCCGAGCTTGGCGGCCAGCTCGGTCACCGTGAGCCCGTGGTCGGTGTCGGCGAGCAGTTTGAGGACCCTCAGGCCCCGGTCGAGCGTTTGAGACGTCTCCGCGGTCACGACGCCCCCTCCTCGTGAAATCGGCAGCGCATCTCACGGTCTCCAGAACGGAAACGCACTGCCGGTCCCGCGGCAGTGCGCGGAGAGGCCGCCGGGATTGGTCTTGATACCCGGCTGCGCTCCGCGGCTGCACTGCCACGGCGCGTGCGTGACCGGCACCGTAGCGAGCGGGTACCGCTCAGCGGAAGGGGTCGTCCACAATCCGGGCGCCGCCTTGACCGACCTTTGGGGTTCGACTGCGGACAGATCACCTACAATCCGGCGAACATCACCGCATCCGCGTCGCCCATTCCTGAACTTTTTTGATCCGCTCGGTCAGCTGACCCGCGGTCGCCTCCGCGCTGGGCGGACCGCCGCAGACCTTGCGCAGTTCGGTGTGGATCACGCCGTGCGGCTTGCCGCTCTGGTGGTTGTACGCGGCCACGAGCGTGTTCAGCTTCTTCCGCAGCTCCAGCAGCTGGCGGTGGCTGACCACCGGGCGCCGGTCGGCGGGCAGTTCGAGCAGGTCGGCCTCTTCGTCCGGTTTCTTCCTGCTGTGGGCGATATGCCGGGCCTGGCGGCGCTGGAGCAGCAGCTGCACCTGGTCCGGCTCCAGCAGGCCGGGGATGCCGAGGTAGTCCTGCTCCTCCTCGCTGCCCGGGTGGGCCTGCATCCCGAACTCGGCGCCGTCGTAGAGCACCCGGTCGAAGACCGCGTCGGACTCCAGCGCCTCGAAGGGCAGCATGTCGTCCTCGGTGGCCTCGTCCTCGCCCTTCTCGGCCTCCGCGAGGAGCTTGTCCTCCTCGGCGAACGGGTCCTCCTCGCCCTGCTTCTTCGGCTTGTCGAGCACGTGGTCGCGCTCGACCTCCATCTCGCCGGCGAACTCCAGCAGCATCGGGATGGTGGGGACGAAGACCGACGCGGTCTCACCGCGCCGCCGTGACCGTACGAAGCGGCCCACCGCCTGGGCGAAGAAGAGCGGCGTCGAGATGGTGGTGGCGTAGACGCCGACCGCCAGCCGGGGGACGTCCACGCCCTCCGACACCATGCGGACCGCGACCATCCAGCGGTCGTCGCTCTCGGTGAACTTCTCGATGCGTTTGGACGAGCCGGTGTCGTCGGACAGGACGATCGTCGCCTTGTGCCCGGTCAGCTCCTTGAGCAGCTTGGCGTAGGCGCGGGCCGAGTCCTGGTCGGTGGCGATGACCAGGCCGCCGGCGTCCGGGACGGCCTTGCGCACCTCGGTGAGCCGCTGGTCGGCGGCCCTGAGCACATTGGGGATCCACTCCCCGGTCGGCGCCAGCGCGGTCCGCCAGGCCTGGCCGATGGCGTCCTTGGTCATCGGCTCGCCGAGCCGCGCGGACAGTTCGTCACCGGCCTTGGTACGCCAGCGCATGTTGCCGCTGTAGCTGAGGAAGATCACCGGGCGCACCACGCCGTCGGCGAGCGCGCTGCCGTAGCCGTAGGTGTAGTCGGCGGAGCTGCGGCGGATGCCGTCGTTGCCCTCCTCGTAGGTCACGAAGGGGATCGGGTTGGTATCCGACCGGAAGGGCGTACCGGTCAGCGCGAGGCGGCGGGTGGCCGGTTCGAAGGCCTCCAGGCACGCCTCGCCCCACGACTTGCTGTCGCCCGCGTGGTGGATCTCGTCCAGGATCACCAGGGTCTTGCGCTGCTCGCAGCGGTTGCGGTGCAGCATCGGCCGCACGCCCACCCCGGCGTAGGTGACCGCGACCCCGTGGTACTCCCGTGAGACGGGCCCCGCGCTGTAGTCCGGGTCGAGCCTGATCCCTATCCGCGCCGCCGCGTCCGCCCACTGCGTCTTGAGGTGCTCGGTGGGCGCGACCACGGTGATCTGCTGCACCAGGTGGTTGTGGAGCAGGTACGAGGCCAGGGTCAGCGCGAAGGTGGTCTTCCCGGCGCCCGGTGTCGCCACCGCCAGGAAGTCCCGTGGCTGCTTCGCCACGTACTCGTCGATCGCCCCTTGCTGCCAGGCCCGCAGTTTGCCCGCCGTCCCCCAGGGGGCGCGCCCGGGAAAGGCGGGAGACAGGCTGTGATGCGGGTGCGAAGCGGTGGTAGTCACGTTCTCCGTCGGGGTCGGCGACACGGCTGCGGGTTCGCCCCGCGGGTCGTACGAAAACCGCCTCAGCCTATCGGTCGAGCCCCGCATCTCCGGTCCCCGACGCCGCGGCGCCCCCGGGTGCGACTCAGCTCACAACCGGCCCCCGGCGGCTCCCGGTCAGGGCCGGGGCCCGGGGCGGAGGCGGGTGGCTATGAAGGCGCCGGTCAGGGCGAGGGCGGCGGCCGGGAGGAAGACGGCGGCGAAGGCAGTGGGGTGGGCGGAGGTCGCGGTCGCCGCCGCGCCGGCCGCGGAGGGGGCCACGGAGCCGCCGCCGAGGGCGGCGAAGACGGTGCCGGCCGCGCCGACCAGCAGGACGTTGGAGAGGGCGTCGGAGACCTGCAGGGCGGCGGAGTTGGCGCCCGCGTCGGCGGGCGGTGAGAGCCGCAGCAGCAGGACGCCGATGGTGGAGATGGCCAGCCCCATCCCGAAACCGCCGACGGACCAGGCGACGGCCACCACCCAGGCGGGGACCGCGTGGTCGAGGGCGAGCGGGACCGCGGCGATGGCGGCGGCCGTACAGAGCAGGCCGACCTGCACGAGCCGTTCCCTGGACGCCTCGAACCCCGGCCGGGACTGGAGGTAGGAGCCCAGCGCCCAGGTGAGGCCGCCACCGGCCAGCGAGAGGCCCGCCAGCGTCGGCGACAGACCCCGCTGGGTGACCAGCATCAGCGGAATGAAGCTCTCGGCGGCGATGAACGTACCCGCGGCCATCCCCCGCATCAGCACCACCGTCGGAATCCCGCGCTTCGCCCGGAAGGTCCCGCGCGGCAGCAGCCGCAGCGCCGACGGTACGAGCAGGGCCGCGCCGGCCACCGCGGGCACGACCGAGACGGGCCGCAGGTCCTGCCCGGCGTACTGCAGCAGCACCGCACCGGTGGCCAGCGCCGCCGCGAGCCAGATCCGCCGCCCGTTCATCGCCGGCCGGCCGTCCTTCGCCGCGCCCTGCGCCGCGCCCCGCCCCGACAACCCGGAGCCCCCGGCCTCCGCTGCCTCCCGGGCGGTCCGCCGCAGCGCGGGCAGCATCACCATCACCGGCAGGACCACCAGGACCGGGATCGCCAGGAACACCCAGCGCCAGCCGAGCTGCTCGGTGACCGTGCCGGACACCAGCGGCCCGACGATGGAGGGTACGACCCAGGACGCCGAGAACGCCGCCATCACCGAGGGGCGCAGCCGCTCCGGGTACGCCCGCCCGACCACCACGTACAGCGCGACGATCACCAGCCCGGCGCCGAAGCCCTGGACCGCCCGGCCGAGCAGGAAGGGGCCCATCGACTGCGCGGTCCCGCTGACCACGAGCCCGGCCGCGAACCCCCCGATACCGACCGTGATCGGCGCCTGCGTACCGCTGCGGTCGCACCACTGGCCGCTGATCACCATCGCCAGCAGCGAGGTCGTGAAGAACCCGGAGAAGACGAAGGCGTACAGCCCGACGCCGTGCAGCTCGCGCGCCGCCACCGGCATCGCGGTCCCCACCGCGGTCGCCTCGAAGGCGATCAGCAGCACCACGGAGACGATCCCGAGCGTCAGCGCCCGGTACCGGCGGCCGAGCACCCCGTCGTCCCCTGCGCTCCCCCGCACCTGCTGCTCATCCCGCACCCGTACGCCAGTCACCCGCCCAGCGTAAGGGGCAAAGCCGCGTTACACCCCTGCCATGCGACCGGTCCTGTTTCCGCCCGCGGTCCTAAGACCCCCTTTGTGAACGCGGTATGGCAGTCCCATGGCGTGCCCCGCGCCGGCATTGACCCGCCCCGGCCGCACCCGGCATTGTCGAGGACACAGCACACGGCCGTGTGCCCGAGTGGTTGAGGGACTCGCCTGCAAAGCGAGTTACGCCGGTTCGATTCCGGTCACGGCCTCCGTACCGCAGGCTGACCAGCACGTTTCGTGGTCAGACAGGCTCCCTCATCGGTGAGGCATCCCACCGAAACCTGGGCTAGGCAAGTCGCTTGGACTCCTACGACTTGCTTAGACCCTGTCACCAGGGAGCCACCGTGCCAGCGAGGAAGACCCCTCTCCGCAGTGCCGCCAGAACGACAGAGGCCCGCACAGAGCAGACAGCCACACCCGCTCCGCTCCGGGTTCTCCAGGGCCGCTCAGGCTCTGACGTACGTACCGCGATGCTCGATGAGCTGGACCTGCATCTCAGCACGATCAACAACCGGTACGGCAGGCCGTACCAGCGCAAGACCATCAACGCCTACCGGTTCGCTGGTGTCGCTCTGCACAACTGGATGACAGAGACCTCCATAGAAGGGGACTTCACCTGTGTGGACGTAGCCACCCTCAACAGGTTCTTCCGGTGGCACTACCAGACACATGACCTGCCCAAGAGCCAGGACGGCAAGGGCGGGTACACAGGTGGCACCAACACGTTGCAACGGAACCTCCGTCCCCTCTTCCGCTACATAGAAGAGGAGTACGACCACCCAAGCCCTTACAGCAGTCCCAAGCTCCACAGGTACGCCACACCTCCTCTCGGCAAGCCCAAGACCCTGAGTGCCGAGTTCGTTCAGGACGTGCTCAAGGTGACTGGCAACGGTTCCTCGAAGGTGAGGGATTTCGAGACTGTCAGGGACCACGCCGTGATCCGGGTTCTCACAGAAGGTCTACGGGCTGAGGAGTTGCTGAACCTCCGGGTGCAGGATCTCGACCTGGCCAACCACACGGCCCTAGTCGTGCCGCTCAAGGGAAACAGGAACAGCACTGACGGCAGAACCATCCCTCTCCAGCCCAAGACCGTGAAGGCTCTCACTCGGTATCTCAGGGTCCGCTCTAGCCATGCCCTGTCGGAGTCGAATGGTTGGCTCTGGTTGGGTACTCGGTCACGGAAAGAGATGCAATACATGGGTCTATACCGGATGGTGAAGAAGAGGGCCGAGGAAGCTGGCTACGACCCTGCTGCGGTATCTCCTCACTCGTTCTGCCACACGTGGGCCGATGACCTTCAAACAGCCGGAGTGTCCGGAGAGAACATCATGGCTATCCGAGGATGGAAGTCTCCTGCCATGCTCCGGAGATACGGGGCTGACATGGCCTCCACCAGAGCAGTCAACGCTGTGCATGGACTTGGGGATAGATACTAGCTTCTCCTCCGGCGAGGAGCCCCCCTTCTCCTAAGCGACACGGGAAGAAGCTAGTCGGAATGGACAAACCGTAGATTAACGGTAAAATGGAAACTGTAGGCAGACGCTGCCCAAAAACAGGTCTGGCTACGTTCATGTGGTTACCTCCTTGCACATAGAGGGCTCGGTCTTCCTGGTTCAGGAAGGTCGGGCCCTTTGTGTTTGCAGGATGGCTGCCACAACATCTACAGCCAGGTATCCCCTTGAGGGGCCCCGCCTGGCTGCTCTCTTTTTCAAGCAGGTTGATACAACATAGGAGAACTGACATGAAGCGCCATTACACAAGGACTGGCAACGGCTACAAGTGCGTCTCTTGCCGACAGGAGTTCGCAGACAGGTCTTACCTAGGAAAGCACTACGTATTCGGCAAGTGCGTAAGCCCGCTGGTTCTAGGACTGACGATCGATCTCAGCGTCTCTTCCCACTACTGGGTAAAGGCGGCTTGAGACATGGCACTCACCATCACTCGGGCTCTCATCCCACACCAGGGTTACATGTGGCAGTGCAAGCTGTGTGGACAGACTTTCCACATGATTCATGAGGCAGACAAGCACGCCAACATGTGGCTGAAGAAGTGCTCAGGCAGGAGCTACAGCTAGAAGGCCCTCAGAGACTCTGCGACAGCCTCACACGGCACGGCTAGACAACTCCACACAGCAGGAACGCACAGGCCCGGAAAAACGCTCTCAGGGCCTTTTGTGTTGCCAGCGATGACAGCAACACCCGAAGGGGTCTTAGCGGCAAGGCCGAGGACCCTTCACACATGCAAGGAACAACCCACATGGAGCACGACCTATTCAAGGAGATGCATGACGTAACAGCCGAGGTTAGCTGTGGAGCAATCAATCCAGACAACGAGAAGCAGTGCGGAGAGCCAGGGATACTAAGGAGCTTTAACAGCGTCTCTCTCATCCTCTGCGAGCCCTGTGCAATCAGACTCCACAACTGGAGGAACGAGAAGACAATGAATGTGGTCAAGGAACTTGATGACGCCGGAGCTATCTCCGGCGACACACCGGGCTGGGTGTATGCACTTGAGATGAACAACGGAAACATCAAGTTCGGTACAACGGCAGACCCAAAACTGACCAGATTCAAGAGTATATCGAGAGACGACAATGACAGGATGCCCGTCAGGGTGCTGGGGATTACTCAAGGAGGTATAGGTATGGAGACGCTGACCCACGAGCGTTTCAAGTCCAGTCGAGTGCAAGACAAGGTAGAGCAGTTCCGACCAACACAAGAGGTAGTCGAGTTTGCCACTGGGCTTGGCTTCGCAGAAGAGCTGACTACCTCTCTTGAGAAGTACGCACAGTACGCAGAGAAGAACAAGCAAGGCATTCCAAGGAAGGAGAGGTAATGAAGGTCACCACTACAGAAGCAAGGAACATCCTTCCCGAACTGGTCAAGCGCGCAGAAGGGGGAGAGGCGATCGAGTTCACCACGTACGGACAGGTAAAGGCAGTGCTCATCAGCCACGAGCGATACGAGCGACTGACTAGAGACCTGTTCAAGGAATGACACCAGGGGGCCTCTAGGGAGGCCCACCCGATAGATCAATGAACGGAGGAAAGAGATGGAAGAGAAGCACAAGGATTGCAAGTGCGAGGGATGTACTAGGTACCCAATAAGCCATGGCCTGTGTGACGGTCACCGAAAGATGGCGGCAAGAGGAGAGGAACTTAGGCCGCTACGAGACAGAGCGGGTCGAATGTTCTGCGCTTTCCCCGGCTGCGAGCGTCCACACCATGCACATTCCTACTGCTGGTCTCACTACAAGCAGAGCAAGCAGAACAAGGAACTGAAGAAGATCCGCAATTGGGTTAGGAAGCAGACCGAGAAGGAGGAGAACTGATGGCACTGAAGGATAAGGCTGCCGTTTGGAAGGCACTGAGCGATGGAGAGCTGTTCAGGGTGGAGCTGGTTAACGAGGTGAGAGGACAGGTAGGGAAGTCTGGTGGTTACGCCGTTCCGTTCAGGGGCGAAGGTAAGGGATTTGTTCCAAGGGACGTGGCAACACTGCTCACCGCCTTTTCCTCCGATCCCTTCGAACTGTTCCAGACCATCAAGGCAATGCTGGAACTAGACGAGAGCGGGCAGGTAGGACCGGCACTATCCGACTACCTTTCTGAGTAACGGCCTGGAAGCAGGCCGGCCCAGAGATAACAACAATAGATGAGATACAGGGCCGCTAAGGCGGCCCTTTCTCATGCCCAAACAAGGAGACGACATATGAACAACATCTACGGTATCAAGCGACTTGCCGATGTAACACCATCCAGTGAGACACCCTTCCTGATTGAGGGTCTGATCCATCGAACCGCAACCATGATCTATGGAAGGCCCAAGGCTGGTAAGTCTTTCGTAGCTCTTTCCGCAGCAATGGCACTCGGAGAAGGAACACCTTGGCTCGGCAGGGAAGTGGAAGCCAAGGCCACACTTCTATGGGCTCTCGATCCTGGACAGGAAGACGAGACCTGGCAGAGATTCAACACGGCCTCTGGGGCCAAGGACTCTCAACTGTTCATCACTGACGTTAGGCCAGAGGACACCGAGGAATGGTGGGAAGAGTTTTCCGACGTTCTTGTCTCGTCTGGTATTGAAGTCCTGGTCGTTGACAACCTGTCTGCCCTGCTGGGACGCGGTAGCTACAACAACGATTCAGATGTAAGGCCAGCACTAGGCAGGCTTCAGGCTCTCCTAGTGTCGCGTGAATGAAGTCCTTGGACGTTTAGGTGTGGCGTGTTCGAGGATTTCGTCGGCGGTTTTGGTCCATGCGAAGGGCTGACAGCGGTCGTTGTAGGCGTCGATGTAGCGGCGGATGGCGTCGGTGAGGTCGGGGACGGAAGTGAAGGTGCCGCGGCGTATGGCCTGGCGGGTGATGATGCCGAAGAAGATCTCCACCAGGTTCAGCCACGAGCAGGAGGTGGGGGTGAAGTGCAGGGTGATCCGGGGGTTCTTCGCCAGCCAGGCCTTCACGCGGGGGTGCTTGTGGGTGGCGTAGTTGTCGGCGACCACGTGCAGTTTCACCCTCGGGTGGGCTTTGGCGACCTGCTTGAGGAAGCGGAGGAACTCGTCGTTGCGGTGCCGGTCGTAACAGGCGTCCGCGGTGATCTTCCCGGTGGCGACCTCCAGGGCCGCGAACAGCGTGGTGGTGCCGTGGCGGACGTAGTCGTGGGTGCGGCGCTCGGCCAGCCCTGGCCGCACCGGCAGCATCGGCGCTGTCCGGTCCAGCGCCTGGATCTGCGATTTCTCATCGACGCAGACCACCACCGCTTTCTCCGGCGGGGCCAGATACAGCCCCACCACATCGCGGACCTTCGCCTCGAGTTCCGGGTCGGTGGAGAACTTGAACGTCTCGCTCCGCCAGGGCTGGATCTTCCACTTCCGCCACACCTTGGCCACCGCGACGTTGGACAGACCCAGTTCGGCGCCGAGCAGCCGGGACGACCAGTGGGTCACGCCGAGCCGGTCCGGCGGACCCTCCAGGGTCCGCACCACCACTTCGGCCTCGTCCACCGTGCCGGGCCGGCCCGACCGCGGCCGGTCCTCCAGCCCGGCAAGGCCGGCCGAACGGTACCGGCCCCGCCAGGTGACGACCGTCTGCCGGGACAGCTCCAACCGCCGCGCGATCTCGGTGTTCGAGGCGCCCTCCGCGGCAAGGAGCACGATCCGGGCCCGCGTCACCAGCCCCGACGGGGACGACGGCGAGCGGACCCACGAACGCAAGACCTCACGGTCCGCATTGGCGACGGCCAACGGCAGGGCGACAGGCATACGCCATTCAACCGCACTTCCAGCCACCGTCCAAGGACTTCATTCACGCGACACTAGATGAGGGTATTGCCATCGTGCTTGTTCACCACTCCGGCAAGTTCAATGAGGAGACGGGTTCGCAGAAGAGCCCTATGGGTTCCACTGCTATTGAGGCATGGGGTCGGCAGTTCATTCAGGTCACTGATGACCAGGAGCTAAGGGTTCTCAGGGTCTACGGGAACAACACTCCCGAGAGGGAACTGGGCGTTGCCCTGGACTTCAGTGGTGAGGGAGATGACGGAGCGTTCGTGACGCTCATTGGCGAAGAGGAGACGGTAGCAATGTCGGCAGAGCACAACGAACTAGTGAGCAGGGCTAAGGCTCGGTGGGACAACCGAAAGGACAAGCAGAAGAAGCAGGGACGTTCCCCACAGCAGAAGACCCGTAAGGATGAGCGCACCCGCGCAACCGATCACGCCTCCCAGATCAAGACGTATCTAGCTGAGCGTCCTGGGGAGTGGGTCAAGCAGGGGACCATTACCAACGCTGTTGCCGGTAACCCTGGCGTACTCAAGGCTGCACTAGATAGCACAGTGAAGGCTGGAGAGGTTGAGACCAAGGTCCAAGGCCGTTCCAACCTCTACAGGCTGGCAGCGTGACTGTCGGTTCTATCTTTCTTTCTTTCCCCCCTAGCGTATATAGGTAAGAAAGAAAGATGTCTTACCTCTATACCTACCCCCGACCGAAGGACTCTCTCACTAACGGCAGGGACCTCCCGCTAGGGCGGGTCCCTCCTGCCTTGGGATCGGAGGAAAAAGAAGGGGAAGGGCTCGATCAGGTCCAGAGAGATGCACAGCTAGTGCGACTCGTACAGGGGCCTGTCGCTTAAGCGAAGGCCCGACGTACTACTAGCACAGTGAAGTGCCAACCTAACGACACCACAAGGGCTGCCATAAGGCAGCCCCCTACCAAGGAGCACAACACATGAACGTTATCAACGAGCTTAAGTCTCTTAGTCGTACCCGCAAGATTGTCAACGGGATGCTCTGGTTCATCACAGGGGGAGCAGTGTTCTACTCCCTGATGACCAGCACTCCTCTTGTCTCCAGCCATTCTCAGTGGAGTTGGTCTGGATGGATACTAGGTTTACTGACTGATGCTGCCTTTGTCCTGGCACTGTCAGCAGATGCAACGCTGTCCAAGTATGGGAAGACCGGAGGAAAGTGGCCAGGGTTCTTCCGATGGGCTACAGGAGTAGCTTCCCTGTTCCTGAACACGTGGAACTCTGTAGCCGAGAGGGATTGGGTGGGAGTAGCCATCCACTCTATCTCACCGGTCATCCTTGTCTGTGCATCTGAGGTAGCACCTATCTACCGTCGTAAGTTCAGGTACCTCGAACTAGAACTATCAGGTCCACACGTTCAAGGTTCAGAGCCGGTGGTTCAGAGTTCAGAGGTTCACTCTGATTCAAGTTCACAGGTTCGAATTGAACTAGCAGGTTCAAAGGTTCAGCCGGCTCGGGGTTCTAGTTCACAGGTTCAGGCTGATTCACCTCTGAGTTCAGGTTCTCTAGTTCAGGTTCAGTCTGGTTCTTCCTCCGGTTCAGGTTCAAACGGCGAGGCAATCCGAGCCGGGTTCACGAACTACAGGAGTGCCAGTGAAGTAGCTCGGGAAATTGGAGTAAGCAGCTCCTATGTCTCAAGGAAGTACAAGGAACTACGAGAGGAACTAGCTCTCACTGCATGAGAAAGGGGCTGCCACAAGGCAGCCCCATCCTCTGTCCTACGTCTCAAGATGAAGGAGTCTCCTTAGGGTTGAGAGCAAGCCACTTCTCCCTATCCTCCTCAGGCGGTGTGATGGAGATGCCATAAAGGAGGATCGGAGGAGTGAACGAGATCATGAGGGTTCCAGGAGCAACGTCCTCTTGTTCTACCGGTTCAACACCCTTGATGTACTTGCGTTCCAGCGTGTGGCTCATGCCCGTAGCCGAACTGAACAAGAGTGGCCCATCGGGAGACAGTATCGCCATTCCTGGGCCTGCCATGTGTTTCGTGGTGACCAGCAAGGCGTGTGCCTTACCGGGTGCGACCAGCGATCCTTTGAAGGCTTCCTCAACTGCTATACGGTGCACTCTTGAATCTGGATTCACGAGGAGGCTTCGCACCTGCTTGCGCTGATGATTCCTGGCAGCGAGAGACATGACACCGAGAGCGCCAGCACCCTGAATGGCAAACCCAATGTCGAGCATGGGATACCCGGCTATCGGTGCAGCAACAAGAGAGATGGCCGAGCCCCCAGCGAAGCCCATAGCCCAAGTGACCGTGAACCTGGGCCATATGAAAGAAAGGATCACGAGCACGACGAGTAGACCGATCCCAGTTCCCAGACCGGATGTCCAAGTCGCTGGCCGGATACCGCTGTCAACTGCTGTGAAGATCGGTACTACTGCACCCCATAGGGCGATCAACCACACGGGAACACTCCTCAAGCCCTACGCCGCTACGAACGCACGGAGTATGACAGCGTGTTCGAGCCGATGAAGGCAGTTTCCTGTTCCTGCAACTACTCGTCCTTGACGGGCTGCATGTGCAGCCCGGAGCATCGATCAGGACACCACTGGAGAGGGGAAGCTGATGCAGGTCACCATGCTCACCAAGGTCTGTGACAAGAAGGACTGCCCGACGCTCTACGCCACCGACAGGGGCACGCTCCTGGTTCAGGGGTACACCGGGGATGAGCACGGGCTGACCGTGCCCCAGGGTGAGGGAGTCGTTGAGATCCCCGTGGAACTACTGAAGAAGGCTATTGCCGATGGGGTCATCTAAATCTCTGGGTGACCTCTTCGACTCCTTCAAAAGTGAGGCGTTCCGTCTTGAGACACTGGACGACTACAGCAAGTCCGGGAGCGTGGTCGCCTACCGACTGTTCCTGGCCGGCCTACCCCAACCAGAGGACTACAACGCAGACTGGGTAGAAGAGGTTCGGGCATCAACAGCAGCCGGTAAACGCATTTACCGTGTACATGTGCTGAGTCGTCCTCTCACTCCCTATCTCCGGTTCGAACTTGGTTGGGGATACCGGAAGAACATGACCGGAGGCGAAGAGTTCTTCGTCCTGGACATCACCGGGAGAGATAATCCCCTTAGTGGCGTTGGTGACTTCTGGCTGTTCGACGGTGAAGACGTTGCCACTATGGGCTACGCCGGTGAGGGAAAGTTCCTCGGGGCTGAGGTTCTTCCTCCGGTCAGAGCAGCAGAGTTCGTCAAGTACAGAGATACGGCTCTCGCCAGGGCAGAGCCGTTCACGGAGTGGTGGGAGCGGCACGGAGAAGAGTGAGAAAGACTGAGCTTGGTACCGCACTACGGGAACTACGGAAGGCATCTGGAAAAGAGGCCAAGACCGTTGCCCGTAGTGCTGTCATGTCTGCAAGCAAACTCAGCAAAATTGAGACGGGTAAGCTCGCTCCGAGCGTCGTTGATGTTGAGAGCATCCTCACCGCTATTGGTGTCTCGGATGAAGTTAAGTGCGAGTACATGGAGGCAGCCCGTGCTGCCTCTACAGAAGTAATGGCCTGGCGTCTGCTGGCACGAATGGGCTACCACAAAGGGCAACAACAGGCTCAGGCCCTTGAAGCACAGATGAGCCTTCTACGTCTCTTCCAGCCTGCACTCATTCCCGGCCTTCTCCAGACTCCCGAGTACATCAGGGCCGTGATTGCAAGGCACGGACTGACCGAGGAATCTCAGTCCCGCACTCTAGCTGCGCGACTAGACCGTCAGAAGGTTCTCTACGACAGAACCAAACAGCTCCGGTTCATCATCACTGAGTCGGTGCTGCGTTGGAGGATCACCTCCTCAGCCATCATGGCAGGTCAGATAGACAGGCTTATCTCCCTCTCTCGATTGCCCAACATAGATATTCGCATCGTTGCCCTGTCGGCGCCGCAGCATGACTTCCCTTCACACTCCTTCGTGATCAGGGATGAAAGGATTGTCACTGTCGAGACAGTTCACGCTGAAGTGGTTGTCACTGACCCTCGGGACATCAAAGAATACACAGACAAGTTCGAGGGCTTCTCGT
Organism: Streptomyces sp. NBC_01476; assembly: GCF_036227265.1. Classification (NCBI taxonomy): domain Bacteria; kingdom Bacillati; phylum Actinomycetota; class Actinomycetes; order Kitasatosporales; family Streptomycetaceae; genus Streptomyces; species Streptomyces sp. NBC_01476. The sequence goes on from NZ_CP109446.1 coordinate 2,904,424, forward strand.
CCACGTCCCTTTCCGGAGATGAGATGCGGACTATGCTTGAAATGATCAGGGACAAGTTCTTGCAGGAACGGGAAACCAGCTAAGCACTGCACCCATGCACCCTGACAATCGATGCATGGAAAGTGAAGAGACAGGCCCCGCACTGACCATCACCGTGTACCGGATCAATCCGGAGACCGGAGAGAAGACTGTCATCAAACCTCGGCGACTCGTCAAGTCCACTGGTCCTCTTATCTGTTCAGCTTTCCCTCCATGCTCGTGTCCCAAGTGCGTGAAGGCTCGTAGCTAGGTGAGATGGGCCTGCATAAGGCAGGCCCTTACCTACAGCGGGGAGAAAGTGAGCGTCAGTCAGGCATAGTTGCCTGTTCTTTCGGTCTACAGCCGAGCAATGCTCGGCATTCACATGGAATCGCGTCTCGGTGATTAACCTCCGAAGCACTACACAGAGTGGGTCGCCGCTACAGGGAGCGCCGTATTTATGTTAGAAATTTGAAGGGACTCACAGAGGGAGAGGCATCAGGATTTAACAATGCCCGGGTACCCAAATAGCGAAAGACTCGGACATATCATCCTTACCGCTGACTGCGCTGTGCACTCAGGGAATTACCGGATGAATGAGTGGCGGCAGGCCAGGACGCCACCCCAGGATTCTCTTTCATTGATTGATAGATGCGCCCCTGCCTCATGAATGAATGAGCGCTCCATTCCCTCCCCGGTAATACCCGTCCATCTACCCCTGTCCATCCCCTGTGTGGCCGTGGGTGGGGCTGTGAGGGTGCGATCGACCGGGTGGCACTGGAGACGTGGTGTAAGTGGCTCACAGAGGCGTACAGCAGCTCAGCAGACCTGTCTCAGGCTGTGCTCAGAACCTCTGTGTGGCCTGCCAGGCAGGGCCGTTGAGGCCCCTGCCGTGTGCACTTGGGGAAGCTAGGCAAGTCGCCTCATGTCGTCCGGTCCGCTTGACCCTGGATGTCGTGCCTGGTCAGACTGGTGGCCTGCCCCACCGATGTGAGAGCTACCTGCAAAGCGAGTTACGCCGGTTCGATTCCGGTCACGGCCTCCGTAACAGCCCCGTCCCCGGTCTTCACCGCGGGGGCGGGGCCGGCGCCGTGCGGGAGGGCCCAGCGGAACTCCTGGCCGCCGCCACGGGTCTCCAGGACGCCCGCGTCGACCAGGCCCAGCAGGGTGGCCCGCAGGGCGTTGCCCAGGGGATGGTCGTCCCAGAACATGTACTGGACGTCCATGAACTTCCCGTCGAGCGGGAAGATGCCGAGCACCCGGCCGAGCTGGTAGAGGGCGCTGTGGGCGTCCACCCAGTCGGGGAGTTCGGCCTTCAGGCCGACCCGCTCATCGGCGAAGGACGGGATCCGGACCGGCAGCAGCGCGGCCTGCCGCAGCAGCGTGTAGAGGTCCGTCTCCCCCCAGAACTCGACGATCACGCCGTCCTTGAGGCGGTAGGACTTGACGCCGGTCATCCCGATGTCACGGCCGGACAGATCGTGACGGTAGGTGAGGGTGAAGGCGGTCACCACCCGGTCACCCGCCGCGAAGAGGTCGTCCACCCGGAGCCTGCAGTGCGACAGCCCCGGCGTGCGGATCGCGCCTTCCACGAAGCGGCGGCCCCGCACCGACATGCCGGCGCCGTGGATCCGGACGTCCTCGGCCACCAGCGGCTTCAGTGCCTCCATGTCCTGGGTTTCGAAGACCCGGAGATAGCGTCGCACCACGTCGGCGTTATCAGACATGACCCGACCATATGCCAACTACCGCGGTTCTGTTGAGGCTACGGCCGCGGCCTGCGATGCTCTCTGTCCGTTCGGGACTGTTCGAAAGCACTCCGGAGGGGGCACGGGCATGGGTGACGTCTCGCTCGACGGCGGCGTCATGGTGATCACCGGGGTGATGGCTTCCGGCAAGTCCACGGTCGCCCAACTCCTCGCGGAGCGCCTGCCGCGCGCGGTGCACGTACGCGGTGACGTGTTCCGCCGGATGCTGGTCTCCGGGCGGCGCGAACTCGTCCCCGAGGCCGACGAGGAGTCGGTCGCCCAACTCCGATTGCGTTACCGGGTGTCGGCGTCCACCGCGGACCTCTACGCGGCAGCCGGCTGGACCGCGATCGTCCAGGACGTGGTGCTCGGCGAGAACCTGCGGCCCTACCTCGACGCGATCGGCTCCCGCCCGCTCTTCCTGGTGGTCCTCGCCCCCTCCCAGGAGGCCGTCGCCGCCCGCGAGGCCGCCCGCGCCAAGACCGGCTACGGCTCCTGGACGGTCGGCGGCCTCGACCACGTGCTGCGCGACGAGACGCCCCGCCTGGGGCTGTGGATCGACACGTCGGAGCAGAGCCCGCAGGAGACGGTGGACGCGATTCTGGGCGCCCTGAAGGACGCGCTCGTCGCGGAGTAGCGGCGGCCGGCGGGGCGTCAGGAACCGCCTGCGGAACGGGACTTCGGCGAGGACGTACGGGGGTGACGGGGGTACGGGGCGCCGGCCGACCGGTCACGGGCATGGGGGCGCCGGCTCATCCGTCAGGGGCGTACGGCCGGCGCCGGCCGACCGGTCACGGGCGCACGGCCGGCGCCCACTCGTCGTGCAGCAGGCCGAAGACCACCTCGTCGAGTTCCCGCCCGTACACCCAGGACGCCCGCCGCAGGGTGCCCTCGTACTGGAACCCGGCTGCCTTGGCCGCGCCGATCATCGCCTGGTTGTCCGTGAGCGTCTCCACCTGCAGCCGCCGCAGACCGCGGACGGCGAATCCGTACTCGCACAGCGTCCGCACCACGTCGGTGCCAAGACCGCGTCCCCGGAAGGCGGGCCGCAGCGAAAGGCCCAGGTGGGCGGAGCGGTTGTGCGCATCGATGCCCCAGAGCACCGCCGCTCCGGCCAGCTCGCCCGTCTCCAGGTCGGCCACCGAGAAGGGCACGAAGACCTCCGACGGCTCCCCCACCGCATACGGCGACTCGGCCGCGCCCGCCGCGATCGGCTTCCACGCCCTGGTGTCCGCGCGTGACGTCATCGCCACGTCCTCGTAGAGCTCCGTGTGCAGAACGGCCACGTCGCTCTCCTGCCGGGCCCGCAGCCCGATCTTCTCGCCTCGTATCATCCGGCATGCTTATCGCGAAATCGCCCGGCGGGCACCTGAGTTGTCCGGGGCGCGGAAGTGGCGCGGAAGTGGCGCGGAAGTGGCCCAGGAAATGTGCGGCGGACTGGTACACCGGGGGCGGGCCGGGAGGCCGTACGGTCGGGGCATGACGGACAACGCGGGTGATGTGAACGACAAGGCGGCGGTGCTGCGGGCGCTGCACCAGGGGCGGGCGGCCGAGGATCCGCTGGTGCTGCCGGGGCCGTGGGACGCGGCGAGCGCACGGGTCTTCGCGGACGCGGGGTTCGCCGCGCTGGCCACGCCGAGCGCGGGGATCTCAGCGGCGCTCGGCTACCCGGACGGGCAGGGGACGCCGGTGGCGGAGATGTTCGCGGCGGTCGGGCGGATCACGCGGGCGGTGGACGTGCCGGTGAGCGCGGACATGGAGGCGGGGTACGGGCTGCCCGCCAAGGAGTTCGTGGAGCGGTTGCTGGAGGCCGGCGCGGTCGGGTGCAACCTGGAGGACTCCGACCCGCTGAGCAAGCGGCTCAACGACCCCCAGCGGCAGGCGGACTGGCTCGCCGAGGTACGGGCCGCGGCGGGGGCGGCGCTGGTCATCAACGCGCGCGTCGACACCTACCTGCGGGGCGAGGACCGGACGACGGCGACGGCGGTGGAGCGGGGGCGCCTCTACGCGGCGGCCGGTGCGGACTGTGTCTACCCGATCCTCGCCCCGCCCACCCAGCTCGCCGCCCTCGCCGCGGGCATCGGCCTGCCCCTCAACGCCCTGTGCAAGCCGGGCGGCCCGGCCCCCCGCGAACTCGGCGTCATGGGCGCCACCCGCATCACCTTCGGCGGCGGCCTCCACCAGCAGTCCCTCGACACCCTCACGTCCCTGGCGGAGGGCCTCCGCCGCTGACCCGGGCCCCGGGCCCCGGGCCCCGTTCCCCGGGCCCCGGGGAACGGGACGGGACGGGGCAGGAGGCGGACCCCCTGCCCCGGCGCCGGAGGGGCTACGCCGGTTTGACGATGGCCGCCTGAGGGCGGATGGGGAGGCGGCTGACGGGGCGGCCGGTGGCGGCACGGACCGCGGCGGCGACGGCGGCCGGGGTGGTCACCACAGGAACCGCGCTGACCGCCTTCGCCCCGAAGGGGGCCACCACATCGCGCTCCTCGACGAGTTTGACGATGCGGACGTCGGGCGCGTCCAGGGCCGTCGGAAGCGAGTAACCCGTGAGGTTGGGCCGCTTGACGATGCCACGCGGCGCCCGCAGGTCCTCCATGAGGGCGAGCCCGACGCCCTGGGTGACGCCCGCCTCGATCCGGGCGGTGAGCTGCCGCGGGTTGAGGATCCGGCCGACGTCCTGGGCGACCGCCAGCTCCACCACCCGCACGGCGCCCAGTTCGATGTCGACGTCCACCACCGCCCGCACCGCGCAGAAGGTGAGCCCCACGAAGGCGTCGCCCTGCCCGGAGTCGTCCAGCCGGTCGGTGGGGTGCGGTCGGCATTGCGCGGTGGCCCACAGCTCCTTGCCGTCGAGCGTCTCGGCGACCGTCGTGGAGAGCACCCCGTCGTACGAGGTGATCTTGCCGTCGGCGATGGAGAGCAGCTCCACCGACATCCCGAAGTTCGCCGCGAGCGGCTGGAGCAGCTGGGTGCGCACCATCTTCGCGGCCCGCTCCACCGCCCCGCCGGAGACCCAGGTGTGGCGGCTCCTGGCAGACGGTCCTGCGGGCGGCTGGTCGGTGTCGGACGGCAGCACCCGTACGTCCTCCACGCCCAGCACCTCCTGGACGATCTGCCGGGCCAGGGTGGTGAACCCCTGGCCGGTCTCGACGGCCGCGCAGATCACGGTGGCCCGGCCGTCGTGCACCCGCACCGTCGCGGTGGAGACCTCGTCCGCGCCCTCGGCGCCGAGCACATGGACCATACCGAGCGCGTAACCCACCCCGCGGCGCACCGCGCCCGGTTCGCCCGCGCCCGCGGTGCCCCCGGGGAGCAGCCACTGGGACTCGTCGTCGCCGTCGGGCAGCGGCGGGAGGTCGGCGTCGCGGACCGCCTTGAGGAGTTCGCCGACCGGGGCCGGGCAGGTCACCGTCTGCCCGGTGGGCAGCAGGTCACCGGTGGAGAGCACGTTCCGCATCCGCAACTCGGCGGGCTCAAGGCCGAGTTTGGCGGCCAGCTTGTCCATCTGGCCCTCGTACGCCGCGCAGACCTGGAGGGCGCCCTCCCCGCGGACATGCCCGGAGGGCGGGTTGTTGGTGCGCACCGCCCAGCCCTCGACGAACACGTGCGGGACGACGTAGGGGCCGGCCGCGAAGGCCACCGCGGCGGCGAGCGCGTCGGAGGAGGCGTCGGCGTACGCGCCCGCGTCGAGCAGCACCTGCGCCTCGACCTTCACCAGGCGGCCTTCGGCGTCGGCGTGGTGGCGGTAGCGCAGCAGGGTGGGGTGGCGGTGGGCGTGACCGAGGAAGGACTCCTCCCGGGTGGCCACGAACTTCACCGGGCAGCCGGTCTTCAGCGCCAGCAGCCCGAGCGGGAGCTGGAGGCTGGAGTCCTCGCGGTCGCCCATCGCGCCGGGCACACCGGTGACGACGACCTTGACCCGGTCGGCCTCCAGGCCGAAGCAGGCGGCGGCGATGTCCCGGTCGGCGTGCGGGTCGGTGGAGGCGACGTACAGCTCGACACCGCCGTCCGGGCGGGGCACCGCGAGGCCGGCCTCGGCGCCGATCGGGGCGGGGTCCTGGCGGCCGACCCGGTAGAGGCCCTCCACCACGACCTCGCCGACCTCTTCCGGGTTGCCGAAGCGCAGCGGAATGTGCCGGATCAGATTGCCGTCGGGGTGCAGCGGTTCGGCGGCGAACGCCTTCTCCGGGTCGGTGACCGGCTCCAGCACCTCGTACTCCACCAGGATCGCGGCGGCGGCCAGCCGCGCGGTGTCCGGGTGGTCGGCGGCGACCGCGGCGATCGGTTCGCCGTGGTGCCTGACCACGTCGCCGGCGAAGACCGGGCGGTCCGCGACGAGCCGCCCGTGCATCGCGTCGCCCGGCACGTCCTCGTGCGTGACGACCGCGCGCACCCCGGGCATCGCGGCGGCCTCGGTGGTGTCGATCCTGGTGATCCGGGCGTGCGGATACGGCGAGCGGAGCACGGCCGCCCAGAGCAGTCCCTCGGCCCACAGATCGGCCGCGTACGGATAGATGCCCTGGGTCTTGGCGAGCGCGTCCTCGGAGGGCAGCGACACCCCGATGCCGTGCAGCGCGGGCCCGTCGGCAAGGGTGCCGGGGCCGGGGCCCGGCGTGCCGTCGATGATGCTCATGCGGCGCCTCCTGATGCGGCCGGGCCGCCCTGGTGCGGCACCCGGGCCTCGTCGGAGAAGGCGGGGTCGTCGTCGGTGTCGCGGGTGGCGACGACCTGGCGGACCGCGTCGATCACGCCGCGGTAGCCGGAGCAGCGGCAGAGATTGCCGCTGAGGGCCTGGCGGATGTCGAGGTCGGTGGGCTTGTGGTTGCCCTCCAGCAGGTCGTGCACGGTCATCGCCATACCGGGGATGCAGAAACCGCACTGCACGGCGCCGGACTCGGCGAGCGCGGCCTGCACGTCGGAGGGGCGGCCGTCCACCGTCAGGCCCTCCACGGTGCGGACCTCACTGCCCGCCGCGGTGGCCGCGGGCACCAGGCAGGACGCCACCAGGCGGCCGTCCACCTGTACCGAGCAGGCTCCGCACTCGCCCTGCTCGCAGCCGTCCTTGGCGCCGGCCAGGCCGAGCCGCTCCCGCAGCACATAGAGCAGCGACTCGCCGAGCCAGGCGTCGGTGACGGGCCGCTCGGTGCCGTTGACCCGGAGCATGTACGAGGCCAGGGGGTGCTCGCTGCGGGTCTCCGGCAGCGGCTCGGGAACCACCGCCGGTTCGGCCTCGTCGGCCGCCCCTGTGTCCGGGTGGGCGTCCGGGTGGGCGTCCGGGTCGGCGGCGGGCCCTGTGTCCGGGTCGCCGTCCGGGCCCGCCTCGGTGTCCAGCGGGTCGCCCGGCTCCTCCAGCGTCTCCAGGCCGGGCAGCGCCTCCAGCGCGTCGAGGCGGTCGATCGCGTCCAGGCCGTCGGCGGCGGCCGAGCCGGCGCCCTCCTGCGGCCCGTCACCGGGGGGCGGTTCGGTGTGCGGGGCACCGGAGTGCCCGCCGTCGTCCGCGGGGTGGGAGTCCTGGGCGGCGGCCTCGTCCGCGGCCGGGAACCGCGGTCGCTCCGGGGGCAGCTCCGGGTCGTCCACCACCGCGGACCAGGCCGCGTCGGAGGCCGGCGGGTGCGCGGGCAGCCACGGCCCGGGGTCGCCCGCGTCCGGGCCGGTGAAGGGCATCGCCCACTGGCCGGTGAGGTGCCCGCCCGACGCCTCCGGAAGCGGTTCCGCGGCCCTGGCGTGCCCGGCCTGGGCTTCGGCGGCCGACCTGGCCTGTGCGGCGGCCTCGGCCTGCGCGGCCTGGGCGGCGGCGGCCCCCTGTCCGAACATGCCGGCCGGGAAGGACTGGGTGGCGGACGGGGGCGGCGGCGCCGGGTCCCAGGGCCCGGTGTAGGCGCCGACCGAGAACTCCCCCGAGTCCGTCTCCTCCCTGATGACCGGGATCGACCACTGGGTGGCCGGATCGGCCTCGCCGGTCCCCGGTCCGGCCGGGCCGTGGGCGCTCAGCGGGTCCTCGCCCGGCAGCGGCTCTGGCGGCAGCTGCGCGGCGAAGGAGACGTGCATGGTCTGGTCGGGGTCGTAGTCCCCGCCCCCGGGCACGGGCTGCCAGGCCCCGGAGTTGCCGGGCGCGCCCGGCGCGTGCGGCTGGTCGGTCATGCCAGGGCCCTCCCGAGCGCTCGGCGGGACAGTGCGGCCACGGTACGCCGCAGCTGGACGGCGGCCGGCGGCAGTTCCACCCCGGGCTGGTCCGGGATGCAGGCGGCGGCGACATATTCCCCGAACGCGGTGCACGCCTCGGGTGCGATGCTGCGCTCGCCGTCCCAGTCGATCAGCCCGGCGACCCAGTGCTCGGCCTCCAGCGGGCGCAGCGGCACCGGGGCCACCGCGCCGACCGCGCAGCGCACCTGGCGGCGGGCCGGGTCCACCACGAGGGCGACGGAGGCGACCGCGCGGCCGGGGCCGGTGCGGTTGGTGGCCTTGAGGAAGGTCTGCGGCGCGTGCAGCAGCGGGATCCGGACGAAGGCCAGCAACTCGCCGGGGCGCAGCGGGTCCATGCCGGTGAGCAGGTGACTGACCGGCAGTTCGCGGTCGCCTTCGGGACCGGCGAGGATCACGCTCGCCTCCAGCGCGGCCAGCACCGGCAGCGAGTCGCCGGTGGGCGCGGCCGAGACGATGTTGCCGCCGAGGGTCCCGGCGTTGCGGATCTGCGGGGGTCCTGCCGACCGGGAGGCGGCGGCCAGCGCGGGGATCAGCGCGGCGAAGTCGGGGCGGCCCATGCGCGCGTGGGTGAGGCCCGCGCCGAGCAGCGCGGCCCCGTCGGCGTACTGCCAGCCGCGGATCTCGCTGATCCGGCCGAGGCCGACGAGCGCGGCGGGGCGCAGCAGCCCGGAGTTGACCGACGCCATCAGGTCGGTGCCCCCCGCGACGGGCACCGCGCTGGGCATGGCGGCGAGCGCTTCCACCGCCTCGTCGAGCGAGGACGGCAGGGTGACGTTCTCCGCCGTCTGCCGTGCATACGTGCTCACGCAGCTGCCCCTTCCCGGCCTTCCTCCGTCACGCGGTAGCCGTACCGTACGTGCTGACAGCCCGGACGTGGCAACTCTGGCACATGTTCCACGGTGGCCGACGCGAGGGTCCTTGAAGTACCGATCCGCCCACAGCGGGGTTGATCGCACGACTCCACCGATATTGGTCGCTGTGCCGGAATTGCCATCTTCCGGGCTTGTTGACACGGTACGCGTCCACGGTGCCAGCTCGTCACGGAGCCTGTGGATAACTTCCGCCCCGCGTCACACGATCGGGGGCGGCCCGGCCTTGGGACGGCCCACGACCCCGGGGCGGCGCTGCCACGGCAGCGGTCCGCCGGCCGGCCGGTACTCCACCCCGAGGGCGTCGAGCCGGGCGTAGTGGACGGCCATCCGGCGCTCGAAGTCCGGCCAGTCGCGCGCGGCCGGCTCCGGCAGCGCGGACCAGGCGACCTCGGCGAAGGCGGCGAGCCGCGGGAAGGCCATGTAGTCCAGCACCCGTACCGAGTCCATCACTTCGGTCCAGATGTTGGCCTGGGTGCCGATCACGCGGGCGGCCTCGTCCTCGGTCAGTTCCTGCGGCACCGGCTCGAACCGGTAGACGTCCTCCAGCGTGCGGGCGTGCGCGATCGGCACCGGCTCGTCCGGCGACTCCGACTGCCGCCAGTCCAGGTAGACATGGCTCTGCGGGCACATCACCACGTCGTGCCCGGCCCTGGCCGCCGCGACACCGCCCGCGTAGCCCCGCCAGGAGGCCACGGCCGCGCCGGGCGCCAGCCCGCCCTCCAGGATCTCGTCCCAGCCGATCAGCCGGCGGCCGCGTTCGGCGAGCCAGTTGTCGAAGTGCCGGATCAGCCAGCTCTGCAGCTCGTCCTCGTCGGCGAGGTCCAGCTCCTTGATCCGGGTCTGGGCGGTGGCCGACTCGCGCCACTGCTCCTTGGGGCACTCGTCGCCGCCGATGTGGAAGAACGTGCCGGGGAACAGGTCGAGCAGTTCGGTGAAGACGTTCTCGTAGAAGCGCAGGGTGCTGTCGGTGGGTGCCAGTACGTTGGGGTTGACGCCCCAACTGGTGAGCACGGGGAGGGTGGTGGTGTCGATGACGTCGGTGTTGCCGAGTTCCGGGTAGGCGGCGATGGCCGCCTGCGAGTGGCCGGGGATGTCGATCTCGGGGACGACGGTGATATGCCGCTCGGCGGCGTAGGCCACGATCTCCCGGATGTCGTCCTGGGTGTAGTAGCCGCCGTGCGGGCGCTCGTCCCACAGCGTCGACTCCCGCAGCCCGACCTTGGTGCGCTCCCGCCAGGCGCCGACCTCGGTCAGCCGCGGGTAGCGCTCGATCTGCACCCGCCAGCCCTGGTCGTCGGTGAGGTGGAAGTGCAGCACGTTGAGCTTGTGGGCGGCCATCAGGTCGAGGTAGCGCAGCACGACGTCCTTGGGCATGAAGTGCCGTGCCACGTCCAGCATGAAGCCGCGCCAGCCGAACCGCGGGGCGTCCTGCAGGTGGCAGGCCGGCGCCCGCCAGGCGCGGTCGGGGCCGCCGACGGGCGCGCGCCGGAAGGCGTCGGGGCCGAGCAGCTGGCGCAGGGTCTGCGCGCCCCAGAAGACCCCGGCGGGACTGGCCCCGGTGATCCGTACGCCGGAGGCCGGATCCACGGTGAGGCGGTAGCCCTCCGGGCTGCCGGAGGCGCGCTCGTCCACCGCGAGCCGCACCAGGCCCGCGTCGGCGCCCCTGTCGCCGGGTGCCGCGGGCGGCAGCGGCAGCCCGGTGGCGGCGCCCAGCGTGGCCCGCAGCCAGCGCGCCGCACCTTCCGTGCCGGGTTCCGCCACCAGGACGGTCCCGGAGGTGAGGGTGAAGCTCCCGTCTGCGGAGTAACTCGGTTCGTGACTCGGGGTGGGGATGAGGTCCATGGGGACAATCCTGCCGCCGAATCGGCGATTGGCATAGACCAATCGACCGATCGGGCGTCCCGCCGTCCCGGCGGAACCGCGCCTTTCAGAGCACCTGCCGCCGCCGCACCTGGATCCACCAGACCAGCAGCAGCGCGCCGAGCCACCCCAGCACGATCCAGCCCAGATGCACCACGGCCAGCGCCGCCCACTCCCAGTCGGGCACGTCACCGCGGGACGCGAGCGCCAGCGTCACCCCCACCAGCAGGCTGATGGCCACCAGTTGGGCGAGTATCAGCCGCCCGTACCGCAGCATCCGGCGGGCCAGCCAGGCGCCGTACCACCAGCGCACCCCGAGCAGGACGACCAGCACCGCGCCGACTCCGGCGGCGGCGGCCGTCGCGGTGGCCCACAGCGGCCAGGCATGGCCGCGCCAGGCCCGGTCGGCGGCCATCCCGGTGCTGAGCAGCACCGGCAGCGGCAGCGCCGCCCCGACGTGGACCGCGCCGATCCGCCAGAGCCAGTCGTCGCCGGCCAGTTCGGTACGGGTGGTGGCCCGGATGCCGCGCAACCGGGTCCTGGCGCTGATGCCCGAGCGGCGGCTGCCGCTCTTCACCAGCACCGCGACCAGGACGAAGGTGGCGGTGAGCACGGCGCCGCCGGCGATCAGCTGCCAGGTGTCACCGGTCTCCATCCGGTAGAGCTGCACTCCCCAGAAGAGCAGGAGGCCGATCCCGCCGATCAGCGCCCCGCCGCGCGGCGCGGTGAGCTGCCCGGGGTCCACCCCGAGGGTCAGGGCGCGCTCGACGGCCGACTCGTGCTCGGCGCGGTGCCGCCGGGCGGGACGGCCGGTGAGTCCGCGGGTCGCCGAGAGCGAGCGGGCCAGCGCCACCTGGGCCTCGGCCTCGTACGGCGCGACCGCGACCGCCCGGCGGGCGGCGGCCACCGCGTCCGGGACCCGGCCCAGCCGCCGGTAGACGTCGGACAGCAGGACCGACGGCTCCCAGCCGTCGGGATCGGAACCGGCCGCGCGCAGCGCCACCGTCAGGGCGGCGTGCGCCTCGTCCAGCGAGAGCAGGACCACACCGGCCAGCACGAAGACGTCCGCCGCCTCCGCGGGCCCGGCGATCGCCAGCGCCCAGTCGACCGCCTCACGGGCCTCCGCGGGCCGCCGCTCCTGGGTCAGCACCCAGGCACGCAGCAGATAGCCCGCGCTGCCGTTGCGCTCGACGAAGGCATCGCTCACCAGGGAGTGCGCTTCGGCGAAGCGGCCCTGGCCGACCAGGACATGCACCCGTTCGCCGCTGCTCGCGTCGTCCTCGGGCAGCCCGTCGCCGGGCAGGTCCTCGTCGTCCGGCGGGTCCGCCGCTCCGAACGCGCCGCTGTCAGCCGTTGCTGCCCCTGCCCGACTTGTCCTTGCCGCTGTTGTCGCCGCCGAAGGACATGCCCTCGTAGATCTCCTTGCACATCGGGCAGACCGGGTACTTCTTCGGGTCGCGCCCGGGGACCCAGACCTTGCCGCACAGGGCGACGACGGGCGTGCCTTCCAGCGCGCTCGCCATGATCTTGTCCTTCTGGACGTAGTGCGCATAGCGCTCGTGGTCGCCGTCACCGTGGGAGAGCTGCGGAGTCGGCTCGACCAGGGTGCCGGTGCCCGCCCCGCGCTCGGGCTCAAGAGTGCTCATGGACGTCAAGCGTAATTGAGATCCGGCGTTAATTGAGCGTCGGATCGTCGGGATACGTGGCCACCATGGCCAGCTCGCTCAGCTGGCGGCGCAGCACGGACCGCCACAGCCGCTCGGGATCGGGCGCCGAGACGTCCCCCGGCTCGGACTCCACGACGTACCAGGCACCGTCCACCAGCTCCCGTTCCAGCTGGCCGGGGCCCCAGCCCGCGTAGCCGGCGAAGATCCGCAGCGAGCCCAGCTCGGCGGCCAGCAGCTCCGGCGGCGCCTCCAGGTCGACCAGGCCGATGGCGCCGTGCACACGGCGCCAGCCGAGCACGCCCGTCTCCCCGCCGGCGGCCGGTTCGCCGGGGACGACGGCAAGGCCGAGCGCGGAGTCCAGCGAGACCGGACCGCCCTGGAAGACCACCGCCGGGGTGCCGGCCAGCGCCGCCCACGGCTCCAGCACATCGCCGACGTCCACCGTGGTCGGCCGGTTCAGCACCACGCCGAGCGTCCCCTGCCGGTCGTGGTCGAGCAGCAGCACCACGGCCCGGTCGAAATTCGGGTCCGCCAGCTTCGGGGTGGCGATCAGCAGTCGCCCGGTGAGCGAGGACACCTCGGTCATGGTCAACATGATCCCGCATCCCGGGGGCACGCGTAGGCTCAACGCCGAGCGGACGGACGGGCGGACCGATGGCCGATGACGACGGGGGCCGGTCAGCACGGGCAGGTCGCGGAGCGGATTACCATTTCTTCCTGGTTCCCGCGCGGCGGCCGCACCCGGGCGCCCTGCTGCCCTCTTGACCTCCTGCTTCACCCTCGTTCGAGCTCGTTCGACCTCCTTCGACACCGTTCGGCCTTCTTTGGCCCCCGTTGACCCCGTTGACGCCCTCCCTATGATCGCGAGATCCATGACCGACATCGCCGACGTACTGCTTGTCCATGGCGGAACCCCTCTTGAGGGAGAGATCAGGCTCAGAGGCGCGAAGAACCTCGTCCCGAAGGCCATGGTCGCCGCGCTGCTGGGCAGTTCACCCAGCAGGCTGCGCAACGTCCCCGAGATCCGCGACGTGCGGGTGGTCCGCGGACTGCTCCAGCTGCACGGCGTGACCGTGGAGAACGGCGACGAGCCCGGTGAACTGGTGCTGGACCCGACCAAGGTGGAGAGCGCCAACGTCGCCGACATCGACGCGCACGCCGGGTCCTCCCGGATCCCGATCCTCTTCTGCGGTCCGCTGCTGCACCGGCTCGGCCACGCCTTCATCCCGGGCCTGGGCGGCTGCGACATCGGCGGCCGGCCGATCGACTTCCACTTCGACGTGCTGCGGCAGTTCGGCGCGACCATCGACAAGCGGGCCGACGGCCAGTACCTGGAGGCCCCGCAGCGGCTGCGCGGCTGCAAGATCCGGCTGCCGTACCCGTCGGTCGGCTCCACCGAGCAGGTGCTGCTGACCGCGGTCCTCGCCGAGGGGGTCACCGAGCTCTCCAACGCCGCGGTCGAACCGGAGATCGAGGACCTGATCTGCGTACTGCAGAAAATGGGCGCGATGATCTCCATGGACACCGACCGGACCATCCGGATCACCGGCGTGGACCGGCTGGAGGGCTACACCCACCGGGCCATCCCGGACCGCCTGGAGGCGGCCTCCTGGGCGAGCGCGGCGCTGGCCACCGAGGGCGACATCTACGTCCACGGCGCGCAGCAGCGCTCGATGATGACCTTCCTGAACACCTTCCGCCGGGTCGGCGGCGCCTTCGAGATCCGCGACGAGGGCATCCGCTTCTGGCACCCGGGCGGCCCGCTGAACGCCATCGCGCTGGAGACCGACGTGCACCCCGGTTTCCAGACCGACTGGCAGCAGCCGCTGGTGGTGGCGCTCACCCAGGCCGCCGGGCTGTCGATCGTGCACGAGACGGTCTACGAGTCGCGGCTCGGCTTCACCTCCGCGCTCAACCAGATGGGCGCGCACATCCAGCTCTACCGGGAGTGCCTGGGCGGCAGCGCCTGCCGCTTCGGGCAGCGCAACTTCCTGCACTCGGCGGTGGTCTCCGGTCCCACCAAGCTGCAGGGCGCCGATCTGGTCATCCCCGACCTGCGCGGCGGCTTCTCCTACCTGATCGCGGCGCTGGCCGCGCAGGGCATCTCCCGGGTGCACGGAATAAGCCTCATCAACCGCGGCTACGAGAACTTCCTGTCCAAACTGCGGGGCCTCGGCGCGCAGATCGAGCTGCCGGAGCACGACCTGTCGCCGGCCTGAGCCCGGGCCCGTCAGGCACGCCGAAGGGCGGCCGCCCCGTTCGCCGGGGATGGCCGCCCTTCGTGTGTCACGCGCCTCGGCGACTACTTGCCCTTGGCGGCTTCCTTCAGCTTGGAGCCTGCGGAGACCTTGACGCTGTAACCCTCGGGGATGTCGATCGGCTCACCGGTCTGCGGGTTGCGGGCGGTACGGGCGGCACGGAGAGTGCGCTCGAAGGTCAGGAAGCCGGGGATGGTGACCTTCTCGTCGCCCTTGGCCACGATCTCACCAACGGTCTCAGCGAACGCGGCCAGAACGGCGTCCGCGTCCTTGCGGGTCACCTCGGCGCGGTCGGCCAGCGCGGCCACCAGCTCACTGCGGTTCATATCTGTACTCCCGTGTTCTTTCTAGCCATGGGGGCGCGAGCTACGAAGCTGTTGCTGTGTGCCTCACTGCCCAGGTGTGCATCCTGCCCCCACATATGGGGGGAAAGCCAATCGCCTGCCCGCGCGAGTCGCGGAAAAAGCGTGGCCGGGGGCCCGGGATGACGCAGTGTTGTCACACGGTCGACGCACGGAATCCGATCCGCGGCGGACAAGGTGACAACCGTCACGCCGCCCCGCGCGCTCCCGCCGGCCGCCGGGTCACGGCGTGGTGGACGTACCCCCGGCCGTACCCGCAACTGCCGGGCCCTGCGCCTTCGCTGCGTCCCGTACGGCGTCGGCGACCGCGCCGGCCACCTTGTCGTTGAAGACGCTGGGGATGATGTAGTTCGGGTTCAGCTCACCGTCGCCGACCACGCTCGCCAGCGCCCGCGCGGCGGCCAGCATCATCTCGGTGTTGACCGTCCGGGACTGCGCGTCCAGCAGACCGCGGAAGACACCCGGGAAGACCAGCACGTTGTTGATCTGGTTGGGGAAATCACTGCGGCCGGTGGCCACCACGGCGGCGGTCTCGCGGGCGGCGCCGGGGTCCACCTCGGGGTCGGGGTTGGCCAGCGCGAAGACGATCGCCTTGTCGGCCATCTTCGCGATGTCCGAGCCCTCCAGCACGTTCGGCGCGGAGACACCGATGAAGACGTCGGCGCCGACCACGGCCTCCTTCAGGGTGCCGGTGACGCCCTCGGGGTTGGTGTTGTCGGCGATCCAGCGCAGCGGCGACTCGGGGGCCGCGCTGACCAGGTCGTCGCGCTCGGCGTGCACCACCCCGTGGATGTCGGCCACCACCGCGTGCTTCACCCCGGCGGCCAGCAGCAGCTTCAAGATGGCCGTACCGGCCGCGCCCGCACCGGACATGACGACCCGCAGGTCACCGATCTGCTTGCCGACGCAGCGCAGCGCGTTGGTCAGCGCGGCCAGCACCACGATCGCGGTGCCGTGCTGGTCGTCGTGGAAGACCGGGATGTCCAGCGCTTCGCGCAGCCGGGCCTCGATCTCGAAGCAGCGCGGCGCGGAGATGTCCTCCAGGTTGATGCCGGCGAAGCCGGGGGCGATGGCCTTGACGATCGCCACGATCTCGTCGGTGTCCTGGGTGTCCAGGCACAGCGGCCAGGCGTCGATCCCGGCGAACCGCTTGAAGAGCGCCGCCTTGCCCTCCATCACCGGCAGCGCGGCCTTCGGGCCGATGTTGCCCAGCCCCAGCACCGCGGAGCCGTCGGTGACCACGGCCACCGAGTTGCGCTTGATGGTGAGCCGGCGGGCGTCCTCGGGGTTGGCGGCGATGGCCATGCAGACCCGGGCGACCCCGGGGGTGTAGACCATCGACAGGTCGTCGCGGTTGCGGATCGGGTGCTTGGACTGCATCTCGATCTTGCCGCCGAGGTGCATCAGGAACGTACGGTCGGAGACCTTGCCGATGACGACGCCCTCGATGCCGCGGAGCTTGCCCACGATCTGGTCGGCGTGCTCGGTGGAGCTGGCCGCCACGGTGACGTCGATACGGAGCTTCTCGTGACCCGAGGCGGTGACGTCGAGGCCGGTGACCGACCCGCCCGAGGACTCCACCGCGGTGGTGAGCTGGCTGACCGCGGTCCCGCTGGCGGGGACTTCCAGCCGTACCGTGATCGAGTAAGAGACGCTCGGCGCCGTTGCCATGACGACCTTCTTCCGGGTTCCTGCGGAGGGTGGTTCGTTGCCGGGTGCCCGTACGGACGCGCCGTGCGGACGTTGCGTGGACGTGTCCGTACGTGCGCGGACGTGCGTGAACATGCGCCGACGGACCCGCTTGCTGAACTGATGCCGATCGATCGTCGCACCTACCGCCGGGTACGCGTAAACCCGGATCAGCTGCTGGAAGCGTACTTCCGCCATACGGAGGTTGGCCGAGCGGGGGGCGATCCGCGGGGGAAGAACGGGTGGCCACGAGATGATCGGAAGGAAATCCGCCCGGCGGGAAGAGGTTCCGGGACGGGTTTGTTAGCCTGAGTACGGCACCGGCCCGATCCAAGCCCCCGGGCCCAACCTTAGGCGCTTCGAGCGCCCACTTGCCGCGAGGCGAGCATGGCGGGTCGGTGTCATCAACGTCTTCGGGCGCCCTTCCTCGGAAGGGCGCCCGAAGTGCGTTCGGGGGGCGCGTCAGGGGCGCCGGCTCAGTCCTTCCTGAGCAGGTCCGGTACGCCGTCCGCGTCCGGCAGGTCCCGCTCCCCGGCGATGACGGTAAGCCGCTGGGTGGCCCGGGTGAGCGCCACGTACAGCACCCGCAGCCCCGCCGGTGACTCCTCGGCGATCTCCGCCGGTGACACCACCACCGTGGCGTCGTACTCCAGGCCCTTCGCCTCCAGGCTGCCCAGCGCCACCACCCGGTCCCCCAGCCCGGCGAGCCAACCGCGGGCCTGTTCCCGGCGGTTCATCGCCACCACCACACCGACCGTGCCGTCCACCCGGGCCAGCAGCCGCTCCGCCACCGCCCGTACGTCCGCGCCCATGTCCTCGCCGGCCACCTCGTACTCCGGCCGGATGCCGGTGGAGCGCACCGCGCGCGGGGACTCGGCGCCGGGCATCGCCAGCGCCAGCACGGTCGTGGCGACCTCCGCGATCTCCGCGGGGTTGCGGTAGTTGACGGTGAGATTGAAACGGCGGCGCGGCCGGGAGCCCAGCGCCTCGTCACGGGCGCGGGCCGCCTCCTCCACGTCCGACCAGGAACTCTGCGCCGGGTCGCCGACGATCGTCCAGGTGGCGGTCCGGCCGCGGCGCCCGACCATCCGCCACTGCATCGGGGTGAGGTCCTGCGCCTCGTCCACGATGACGTGCGCGTACTCGGTGCGCTCCCTGGCCAGCCGCTCGGCCCGCTCCCGGCCGCTCTCGCCGCGCTGCGGCATCAGCTCGTCGAGGCCGGTGAGCTGGTCCATCGGGTCGATCTCGCGGCGCTTCTCGCGCGGCGGCGAACCGAGCAGCGTCTCCAGTTCGTCCAGCAGCGCCACGTCGTGCACGGTGGTGCCCTTGCGCCGCAGCGAACGGGCCACCCGGCGGACCTCCGGCGGCGAGAGCACCCGCCTGGCCCAGCGGGCCAGCCGCTTCTCGTCGGCGAGCGCGTCCAGGACGTCCCGCGGCTGGAGCACCGGCCACCAGTCCTCAAGGAAGTCGAGGAAGTCCTGCTCGGTACTGATGTCCTCGTCGAAGCCCTGGCGCTCCTCCACGGCCAGCTCGCGGTCGTCCTGACGGCGGCCCGCCTTGCGCCACAGCGCGTCCAGCAGCAGCCTGCGGGCCCGCGGGCGCAGCAGGTTGACCGGCGCGGTGCCGCCGAGCACCTGCTGGCGCACCGCGTCCAGCTCCTCGGCCGCCAGTTCGATCCGGCGCCCGAAGGCGACCACCCGCAGCACGCCGGGCCTGCGGTCGTCCCCGTCCAGGCAGCCGCGGGCCGCGTTGCGCAGCACCTTCAGCATCCGCGAGGAGCCCTTGATCCTGGCCACCGCCGGCTCGTCGTAGAGGTCGGCCGTCACGCCGTCCACCAGCGAGCCGACCGCGCGGATCGCGACCTGCCCCTCCTCGCCGAGCGACGGCAGCACGCCCTCGGTGTACGCCACCAGCAGCGGCGTCGGGCTGACGCACAGGATGCCGCCGGAGTAGCGCCGCCGGTCCTGGTAGAGCAGGTACGCGGCCCGGTGCAGGGCCACCGCGGTCTTGCCGGTGCCGGGGCCCCCGGTCACCTCGGTGACGGACGCGGCGGGCGCCCGGATCACCAGGTCCTGCTCGGCCTGGATGCTGGAGACGATGTCCCGCATCGAGTGGGTGCGGGCCTGCCCCAGCGCGGCCATCAGCGCGCCGTCGCCGACCACCGGCAGCCCGGTCTCCAGCTCGGGGCGGAGCAGGTCGTCCTCCACGCCCAGCACCCGGCGGCCCTTGGACCGGATCACCCGGCGGCGTACCACCCGGCCCGGAGCGACCGGTGTGGACCGGTAGAAGGGAGCGGCGGCCGGCGCCCGCCAGTCGATCACCAGCGGCGCGTAATCCGTGTCGAGCACCCCGATCCGGCCGATGTGCAGGGTCTCGGCGATGTCGGCGGTGGCGTCGTCGCGGATCGCGTCGTCCGCGGGGTCGACGGAGGTGAAGGCGCCGTCGGCACCCTTCTTGCCGTCCTTGCCGCGCAGCAGGTCGATCCGGCCGAAGAGGAAGTCCTCGAACTCGCTGTTCAGCCGGTTCAGGTGGATACCCGCGCGGTACACCTGGGCGTCCCGTTCCGCCAGTGCGCCGGGCGTGCCGACCTGGCCGCGCTGGGCGGCGTCGCTCATCAGGAACTCGGCCTCGTGGATCTTCTCCTCAAGGCGGTGGTACACCCGGTCCAGGTGCGCCTGTTCGGCGGCGATCTCCTGGTCCCTGACCCCCGGTGCTGCGGTCTGCGCGGCCACGCAGGACCCCCTTCTTCCGTGCGGTGCCCCTCGCGCGACCGTGCGTGGGGCAGCCTGCAACCGTACGCGACCTGCGGGCTTCTGCCCACCCGGCCCGCCCGGGCTCGCCGGTGTCAGCCCCGGGTGGTCCTGAGCGTGGTACGGCGCCGGTGGCGGGCCACCCGTTCCCGGTTTCCGCACACCTCACTGCTGCACCAGCGGCGCCGTCCGCCCCGCGAGGTGTCCAGATAGACCCGGGGGCAGTTCTCCCCCTCGCACCGTCTGAGCTGCGCACGGGCCACCGGATCGGTGAACAGCTCCACCGCGTCCCGGGCGACCACGGCGAGCAGCTGCTCGCAGCCCGGCGCGCCCGCGAGGCCCTTGGTGAGCGTCCCGGCCTCCCCCAGCACCGCGGCGGGCGCGGGCGGCGCGGGCCGTGCCGCCTCGTTCAGCCCCGCCACGTCCTGCGCCGCCTGCGGCAGGCCGCCGAGTTCGGCGCCCACCATCCGCTCCAGCCGCCCCCGCAGCGTCAGGAACGGCCCCAGCCAGTCCGCCGCGACCCCCACCTCGATGCCCGCGGGCACCAGTCCCGCGTCGTACACCCATCCCCGTAATCCCCGTGCCGACCCGAGCGCCGGCCCTTCCCCCGTCGCCACCAGGTCCAGACAGACCCGGCCGCTGTCGAATCCCAGAGCCCCCATCACGCCACCACCTTCCCCATCCGTCCCCCTCCCCACCAGGGTGCCCGGCAACCCCGAAGGGTGCCAGAGGCCGAACGGCCGGGCGGGAGGCGAACGGGGCCGGAGGTTCAGCGCGGGGGACGCTCGACGGGAAGGGCGTTCAGCGGGGCGACGGCACGTACTTGCCCTCGGCGTGGGGGTCGAGCGACAGCCGGTAGCCCCGCTTGACCACCGTCTGGATCAGCTTCGGCGCCCCCAGCGCCACCCGCAGCCGCGCCATCGCCGTCTCGACGGCGTGCTCGTCCCGCCCGGCCCCGGGGAGCACCCGCAGCAAGTCCCCCCGGGAGACCACCCATCCGGGCCGCCGTGCCAGCGCCCGCAGCAGCGACATCCCGGCCGGCGGCACCGCCCGCAGCCCGCCGTCCACCACCGCCGCCTGCCCCCGGATCTCCAGCCGGTGCCCGGCGACCGGCAACGGCCGTACCCGCCCTGGCAGTTCATTCGCGATGAGCTGCACCAGCGGGCCGAGCCTGAACCGCTCCGGGGCCTGCGTCGGCACGTCGTGCGCCTGCAACGGCAGCGCCGTCACCGGCCCCACGCACGCCGCCAGCACCGCCCCGCCGCGGAACGCCTCCAGCAACTCCCGCAGCTGCCCCCGCCGTTCGGCCCGGGCCAGCAGCGACGCGGCGGCCGGCGCACTGGTGAAGCTCACCGCGTCCACACCGCCCGCCACCACCACGTCCAGCAGCCGGTCCACCGGCCCCAAATCCTCCGGCGCGGTCCACCGGTACACCGGCACGCCCACCACCCGTGCCCCGGCCTCGCGCAGCGCCTCACTGAAGCCGGGCAGCGGCTCCCCGTGCAACTGCACGGCCACGCACCGCCCTTCGACCCCTTCGTCGAGCAGCCGCTCCAGCACTTCGGCCATCGACTCCGAGGCCGGCGACCACGCCTCCTTGAGGCCGGCGGCCCGTACCGCGCCGCGCACCTTCGGTCCCCTCGCGAGCAGTTCGACCCCGTCGAGCCGGCGCAGGAGTGCCTCCCCGAGGCCCCAGCCGTCCGCGGCCTCGATCCAGCCGCGGAAACCGATCGCCGTGGTGGCGATCACCACATCAGGCGCGTCGTCGAGCAACTGCTTGGTGGCGTCGAGGAGTTCGGCGTCGTCCGAGAGCGGCACGATCCGCAGCGCCGGTGCCCGCAGCACCACCGCCCCGCGCCGCTCCAGCAGCGCGGCCAGTTCGTCCGCGCGGCGGGCGGCCGTCACTCCGACGGTGAAACCCGCCAGCGGCGGCACCGCCGCCGGCTCGCCGCTTCCCTTCGCGTACATGGCTCCGCCCCACTTCGCTGGAGGTGCTCGTCCCACCGCGGGCCCCGCTGCCCGGCGAACGCCCGTCACCCCGCCGGGACCTGCATCGTCGCAAGACGCGGTGACGGGTCGGGTTCACCCGGATTACCCGGCTGTTACGTAGCCGGCCCCCGTTCACACCCGCGCCGGGACCGTCGCCGAGGCAGGGACCCCCTGACCGGTACCGGCCGGTAGCCCAGCAGGCCGCCGCAGGTATACGGCCCAGGTGACCGCGTAGCAGAGCGCGTAACACACCAGAAAGGAGACGAACGCCGGGGTCCCGCTCCCCGCGTGCAGGAACGACTCCCGGAAGGCCAGGTTGATTCCGACCCCGCCGAGCGCCCCGACCGCGCCGATCAGTCCCATCGACGCCCCCGACAGCCGCCGGCCGTACGCCGCCGCGGCGTCCCCGGTGAGCCCCCGCGCCTCGGCCTTGCGCTGGAAGATCGCCGGAATCATCTTGTACGAGGACCCGTTGCCGATCCCGCTGAGCACGAAGAGCGCGATGAAGCCGACCAGGAACACCGCCAGTGACCGCGCCTGCGACGCGACGATCACCACGGTGGTCGCCACCGCCATCGCGAGGAAGTTCCACCAGGTGATCCGGCTGCCGCCCAGCCGGTCCGCGAGCCGCCCGCCCACCGGCCGTACCAGTGACCCCAGCAGCGGCCCGATGAAGGTCAGGTACGCCGCCTGCAGTGGGGTCCTGCCGAACTGGTTCTGCAGCACGAGGCCGAAGGCGAAGCTGTAGCCGATGAAGGAGCCGAAGGTCCCCACGTACAGCAGCGACATGATCCAGGTGTGCGGGTCCTTCGCCGCCTCGACGGCCGCGCCGGTGTCGCTGCGGACGCTGCTCAGGTTGTCCATGAAGAGCGCGGCGAGCAGCGCCGCCAGCACGATCAGCGGGATGTACACCGCGAGCACGATCCGCGGATGGGCGGCCCCCGCCGTGCCGATCACGAGCAGCCCGACCAGCTGGATCGCGGCGACGCCCAGATTCCCGCCGCCGGCGTTCAGGCCGAGCGCCCAGCCTTTGCGGCGCAGCGGGTAGAAGGAGTTGATGTTCGTCATCGAGGAGGCGAAGTTGCCGCCGCCGACGCCGGTCAGCGCGGCCACCGTCATCAGCGTTCCGTAGGACACCCCGGGCTTGACCACGAAGGCGGCGGTCACGGTCGGGATCAGCAGCAGCAGCGCGCTGACCACGGTCCAGTTGCGGCCGCCGAACCACGCGACGGCGAAGGTGTACGGGACCCGGAGCACCCCGCCGACCAGCGTCGGCAGCGCCACGAGGAAGAACTTCCCGGCCGGGTCGACGCCGTATCCGGGGCCCATGAAGAGCACCATCACCGACCACAGGCTCCACACCGAGAAGCCGATGTGCTCGCTGAGCACGGAGAAGGCGAGATTGCGGCCGGCGATCCGGCGGCCCCCGCCCTCGTCCCAGAACGTCTCGTCCTCGGGGTCCCACGTGTCGATCCAGCGCCCCATCACGGCCTCCCGCCATCGGAATTCCGTCCGACGATAGGAACGGCGGGTTTCCACGCCATGCCGCGAGGTGACACGAGCGCAACCATGCACTCACCCCCGGCCCCCCACCCCTGTGAGCCCCACCCCGCCCGTCCCCGGCGGCACCCCCCGCCCAGCACCCGGGGGAACGGGTGCCGAAACCCCCGACCCGCGGCGTGAGGGATGCGGGTGCCGAGGCCCACCCCCGACATGCGCGGCGGCCCGGGCACCCCGGGGCGTGAAGGTGCTGCCCCGCACCTCCAGCCCCCAGGGGTACGGGGTAGCGAAGCCCTCCCCCGGAGTGCGAGGGCCCCGCACTCCGCTTCGTGAGGATGCGGGGGCCCCGGGGGCGCCCCGCCCGGTGCCTGGGGGTGCGGGTGGCGAAGCCCCCGCCGGGCGAGGCGCCCCCGCACGCGCGGCGTAAGGGATGCGGGCAGCGAAGGCCGCCGCCGAGGCGCGAGGCGAAGCCCAGCAGAAACGACGAAGGCAAGGCGCCCTCCGCCCTCCGCGGGCGCACCTCGCCCGACGCGCAGGGGCACCCCGCCCGGTGCCTGGGGGTGCGGGTGGCGGAGCCCCCGCCGGGCGAGGCGAAGCCGAGCAGAAACGACGAAGGCGAGGCGGCCCGCGCTTTCCGCGGGCACACCTCACCCGACGCCCGGGGGCACCCCGCCCGGTGCACGGGGGTGCGGGTGGCGGAGCCCCCGCCGGGCGAGGCGAAGCCGAGCAGAAACGACGAAGGCGAGGCGGCCCGCGCTTTCCGCGGGCACACCTCGCCTATCGCATTCGTGGAGATGGCGGGAATCGAACCCGCGTCCTGTGGTGCGGAATCAGGGCTTCTCCGAGCGCAGTCCGCTGTGCTTTTCTCGGCCCCGGCAGTCACGCGGACAAGCCGCCGACGGGCCCAGTCACTGTTTGATTTCCTTCCAGGACCCGTGACCGGTCCTAGAAGTTTAGTTCCCTAGCTGATGCCAGGATCCGGGTCGGGAACAGCCCCGGGCTGACACTTCGCAAGTCGCTACTTAGGCAGCGAGGGCGAAGGAATCGCGCTTGGTGTTGGCGATTATTGGTTTCGGCATATGGTTAACGAGATCATTGCCGCTTCCTCGGCTCGCTTCCCCTGCTTCGACATCCCCAGTCGAAACCGATCATCCCCATGTTGTTTTTTCAAGGTGCGCCGCCGGACTCACCATGGCCCGGCGATGCTCACTGTGCTCGCTCCATCGTAGGGGAAGAACGCCCGGCGGTGCCAGCGCATTCCCGCCGCGCACCCCGTGGTCAACCCTGACGTCACCCACCCGTAGGACGCCCGCCGGCCGGGGCCCCGCCCCGGCCGGCCCCGTGGCGCCCTTGTGACACGTCACATCCGTGCCACAGGAAACCGGTGACACGCCCGCGGCCCCCGGCTGATTCTGTCCAGCATCGCGTGCACACGCAGAGAGAGGGGCTGGACCGAATGAGACGAACCCGCCTTGCGGCGGTGGTGTCGACCGGGCTGATCGTGGCCGCTTCCGCAACCGTCCCGAGCATCGCCCAGGCAAGCGACACCCCGGCGAACACCGTCCGAACGGGCGGATCCGCAGGTACGGCGGCCACCGCGACCGCCACCGTCCGCCTGATCACCGGTGACCAGGTGACCGTCACCACCACCGCGGACGGCGCGCACACCGCCTCGATCGAGCCCGGCGCCGGGCGGCAGCGCATCGTGTTCCACACCGCCGAGACCGACGGCCGGATCAGCGTGGTGCCGTCCGACGCCGACCCGCTGCTGCGCTCCGGGCGTCTCGACCGGCGGCTCTTCGACGTCACCGCACTGGTCGCCCAGCAGTACGACGAGGCGCACACCGCCGCCCTGCCGCTGATCATCGCGCAGCCCGCGGGCGTGAGCGTGAACGCGGTGGACCGGCTCACCTCGCTGGCCGCCCCCGGCGCGCCCGCCCTCGACCTGGACAGCATCGGCGCGCGCTCGGTCCGTATCCCCGACGCCGGCCTCGACGACTTCTGGCAGCGCCTGGTCCCCGCGGCCCCGCCCGCGAGCGCGAAAGCCCAGACCGCCCAGACCGCGCAGACCGCGCAGACCGCCCAAGCCCTCCAGGCCACCCCCAGGATCTGGCTCGACGGCCGGGTCGGGGCCGCCGCGGACAGCAGCATGGACCAGATCGGCGCGCCCGCCGTGTGGCAGGCCGGCTACCAGGGCGACAAGGTCAAGGTCGCGATCCTGGACACCGGCGTCGACCAGACCCACCCGGACCTCGCCGGCCGCGTCGCCGAGGCCGAGGACTTCACCGACAGCCCCTCCGGGACCGGTGACCACTTCGGTCACGGCACCCATGTGGCCTCCATCATCGGCGGCACCGGCGCCGCCTCCGGCGGTGCGCGCAAGGGCGTCGCCCCGGCCGCGAACCTGCTGGTCGGCAAGGTCCTCGGCGACGACGGCTACGGCACCGACTCCCAGGTGATCGCCGGGATGCAGTGGGCGGCCGACGAAGGCGCCAAGGTGGTCAACATGAGCCTGGGGGCCGACGACGAGAGCGACGGCACCGACCCGATGAGCCTCGCGCTCGACGAGATCACCCGCACCAGCGGCACCCTCTTCGTCGTGGCGGCGGGCAACAACGGCGAGAGCGGCCAGCAGACCGTCGGCATCCCCGGTGTCGCCGACGAGGCGCTCACCGTCGGCGCGGTGGACGCCAAGGACGCGCTCGCCGACTTCTCCAGCCGCGGCCCGCGCAGCGGCGACGGCGCGGTCAAGCCCGACGTCACCGCCCCCGGCGTGGACATCGTCGCGGCCCGCGCGGCGGGCACCACCCTGGGCGACCCGGTCGACACCTACTACGTCACCCTCTCGGGCACCTCGATGGCCACCCCGCACGTGGCCGGCGCGGCGGCGCTGCTGGCGCAGCGGCACCCCGACTGGTCGGCGCACCAGCTCAAGGACGCGCTGATCAGCACCGCGCACACCGTCGAAGGGCAGGGCGTGACCGACCAGGGCGGCGGCCGGATCGACGTCGCAGCGGCGGCGCTGGGCTCCGTCACCGCCACCGGCACCGTCTTCCTGGGCGACGTCCACCAGGCGGACCCGGCCGCCACGTATCCGGTCCGCTACACCAACACCTCGGCCACCGCCGTGACCCTCAAGCTGGGCCTGGTGCTGAAGACCGCCGGCGGCCGGTCGGTCGCCGGGGACGCGGTACGGCTCGGCAGTGACACGGTGACCGTGCCGGCCGGCGGCACCATCCAGGTGCCGGTGTCGGTGAACCCGGCCAAGGTGCCCACCGGCTCCTACTACGGCTATCTGACCGCCACCCCGGCGGGCGGCGCGGCCGGGAGCGTGCACACCACCCTCGCGCTGGTCGCCCACGGCCCCGTCCACACCCTCACCATCACCGCCTACGACGGCCACGGCGACCGCGCCCAGCCGGCGCTCTCCATCTGGGGCGCCGGCGGCATGGTCAACGCGGTGGACGACGGCACGGGCAGCGGCAGGTACACCGCCTCGGTCGAGGAGGGTACGTACCAGGTCCGTGCCTCCTTCCAGGAGCTGACGGCCGACGGGATCGTGGAGCGCCTGGTCGTGCTCCCGGAGGTGAAGGTCACCAAGGACACCGCGGTGACCACCGACGCGCGCCGCACGACGCAGGTGCAGATCCGTACCCCCCAGCCGGCCCAGCAGAACGGCCTGGTGTACTACCAGACCTACCGGCAGATCGACGGGCGCGGCCTCAGCGAGACCGAGCAGTTCTTCGGCGGCGCCCTGGACCGGCTGTACGTCAGCCCCACCGCCCAAGTCACCGACGGGAGCTTCGAGTTCGCCTCCCGCTGGCAGCTCACCGCACCGCTGCTCGATGTCGACGCGCAGGGCACGGGACTGGACCTCAAGGGGTTCTACATGCCCACCTCACCGGTCTTCGACAGCCACGGGGTGAGCCTGACCGCCGTGGACGCGGGCTCCCTGGAGAAGCCGGACTTCAGCCGGGTCCGCGGCCGGCTGGCCGTCGTACGCAACGAAAGCGGCGAGAGCGAGCACGAGTTGGCGGCCGCCGCGGCCAAGGCCGGCGCCCGGGGCCTGATGATCGTGCACTTCTCCGACTTCGCCTGGACCCGCTGGAGCCCGACCGGCACCCGCACCGCGCTGCCGACGGTACGCGTCGGCAAGGCGGTCGGCACCGCGCTGCTGCAGCGGCTGGCGAAGAAGACCACCACGGTGCGGTTCACCGGCACCGCGGTCAGCCCGTACCTGTACGACGTGATGCAGACCTCCAGTCAGCGCATCCCGCAGCAGGTGGTGTACACCGTCTCCGCCCAGAACAGCGCAGTCGTCCACAGCACCTACGCCGACAACGGCGGCGAGCCGTGGGCGAGCGAACAGCGGTACGCCTGGCGGCCCTACCAGGGCACCGCGTGGGAGGCCACCCGCAACGTACCGACCGGCATCACCCGTACCGAGTACATCAGCGCCAACGGCACCTACTGGCAGCACCTGGTCAACCACGCCACCACGTTCGACATCGACGCGCCGCTGCTGTCCGGCATGGCCGACGCCATCAGGACGTTCCGGCCGGGCAGGCAGCCGGACGAGGCGTGGCAGCAGGCCGTGGTGCGGCCGTCGATCCCGCGCGGCACGCAGACCCCGAGCGTCCGCACCGGCAACGCACTCGACCTGCGGATACCGGAGTTCACCGACTCCGGCGCCGGGCACTGGTCGCGGGCCGCGGTCGGCGGCGGCTTCGGCACCTCCGCGCAGCCGGGTGACATCGGCGACGATCCCGGCACGGAGGAGCCCGACACCACCAGCGCGGTGCTGTACCGCAACGGTTCCGAGGCGGCCAGGGCCGACACCCCGTGGACGGACTTCGAGGTGCCCGCGGCGACGGCCGACTACCGCCTGGACGTGACGACGTCACGGACCTCCGCGGAGTGGCGGTACGCCACGAACACCAGCACGTCCTGGTCGTTCCGCTCCGGCAGCACCTCCGAGGCGACCCTGCTGCCGCTGCTCCAGCTCGACTACGCGGTCCCGGTCGACGCCCGCAACACGGTGGCGTCCGGCCGCTCGCACACCGTCGGGCTGACGGTCCGCGCCCAGGACGGCGCGGCCGTACCGCGCGGGGTGCGGGTCACCGTCGAGGCGTCGTACGACGACGGGAAGACCTGGAGCCGCGCGCAGGTCGAGGACCGCGGCCACAACGCCTTCGGCGCGGTGGTCACCAAGTCCCCGCGTACCCACGGCGACACCTATGTGACGCTGCGGGTGACCGCACAGGACACGGCCGGCGACCGCGTCCAGCAGACCGTGCGGCGCGCGTACTTGTGGCAGGGATGAGGGGGCCCGGCCACAGCTGAGCGGCAGCCGCAGCCGGCTGCCGGGGTGGGCGGGCCGGATCGGGGCCCGCCCACCCGCCCTCACCCGTAGAGCAGTTCACCCCTCCACTCACCCCTCCACCGCCCGGCACCCGGAAACCACCAGGGTGCCGGGCGCGGTGTGTAGTACCGTGCCCTCCGTCGAGCCGGTGGCTTGCGAGGAGGATTCCATGGCTCTGCAGGCTGCCGGGATCACCGAGGCCGAAGAGGCCGTGTACCGACTGCTGGTGACCACCGACAGCGCCTCGGCCGAGGAGATGGCGGACCGCTCGGAGCTGCTTCCGGACGAGATCCGGGCGGCGCTGGCCGGTCTGGTCGCCAAGGCGATGGTCAGTCCCACCGACGGGCGGCCACCGCGCTACCGGGCCAACCCGCCCGATGTGGCCCTGCTGCCGCAGCTCCAACGCCGTTCCGACGCCCTGGACTTGGCGCGCTCGGCGACGGCCGGCCTGCTGGAGACCTACCGGGCCGCCACCCGCCGCCGCGACGCCGGGCTGCTGATCGAGGTGGTCACCGGGTCCGAGGCACTCCGCCAGCGGCTGCGCCAGATCCAGGCGAACGCCCGGGACGAGATGCTCTGGTTCTGCAAGGCGCAGTTCGTGGCGATGCCGTCGGGCAGCAACCGGGCCGAGTACGAGGCGCTGGAGCGCGGGGTGCGCTACCGGGTGCTCTACGAGCGGGCGTTCTTCGACGACGAGGGCGCGGTCCGCAATGTCGCGGAGGGCGTACGGGCCGGTGAGGACGCCCGCGCGGTCCCGCACCTGCCGCTGCGGATGGCGGTGGCCGACCGGCAGGTGGGGATCGTCCCGCTGGTCCCCGGCGGCCCCAACGGCAGCCCCGAGGAGCCGACGACCGCCCTGGTCCGCGACAGCAGCCTGCTGGAAGCGCTCATCGCGCTCTTCGAGCAGTACTGGGAGGACGCCGTGCCGCTGCTGGTGGACGCCACCGGCGCGGTCACCGGCACCGAGGCGGTGGGCGCCGCGGACCCGCTGACCACCACCGACCGGCGTCTGCTGTCGCTGCTGGTCGCGGGCGTCGCGGACAAGGCCATCGCCACCCAGACGGGGCTGAGCCGGCGCACGGTGCAGCGCCGTATCCAGCAGATGATGGTGCTGGCGGGCGCGGCGACCCGCACCCAGCTGGGGTGGCAGGCCGCCCGCCGCGGCTGGCTCTGAGCGGGCGGGCGGGCCGCTCAGGCGCGCTGGCGGCGGCGGACCGCGGACATCGCGCGCTCCGACTCGCGCCGGTCCTGCTTCTCCCGCAGCGTCTGCCGCTTGTCGTACTCCTTCTTGCCCCTGGCCAGCGCGATCTCGACCTTCGCCCGGCCGTCCTTGAAGTACAGCGCGAGCGGCACGATGGTGAAGCCGCTCTCCTGGGACTTCTGGACCAGCTTGTCGATCTCCGACCGGTGCAGCAGCATCTTCCGCTTCCGGCGGGCGGTGTGGTTGGTCCAGGTGCCCTGGGTGTACTCCGGGATGTGCACGTTGTGCAGCCACGCCTCGCCGCCGTCCAGCTGCGCGAAGCCGTCGACCAGCGACGCGCGCCCCAGACGCAAGGACTTGACCTCGGTGCCGGTCAGCACCAGGCCCGCCTCGAAGGTGTCGAGGATGAGGTAATCGTGTCGCGCCTTCTTGTTCTGCGCGATCATCTTGCGACCCGTCTCTTTTGCCATAGCGGGCCCATTGTCCCACTAGGAGGGGGCTCCGAGGCCAGCGAATACCTCGTGGCTGTCGGCGACCGGGTCCTGGCCGTCCGGCACGGTCACATCCGGGGTGATGCCCTTGCCGTCCACGCCGCGGCCGCCGGGCAGGTCGTAGTGCCCGACGGTCAGCTCGGCCACCGAGCCGTCCGGCAGGGTGCTGGGCATCTGCACCGACCCCTTGCCGAAGGTCCGCGACCCCATGACGACGGCCCGCCCGCGGTCCTGCAGCGCGCCCGCCAGCATCTCCGCCGCGCTCATCGTGCCGCCGTCCACCAGCACCACCAGCGGTACGGCCGTGTCGCCGCCGGGGGCCGCGTACAGCGCCTGCTGCTTGCCGTGCACGTCATAGGTGGCGACCAGGCCGCCGTCGAGGAAGACCGAGGCGGTGGCCACCGCCTCGGTGACCAGACCGCCGGAGTTGCCGCGCAGATCGAGCAGGACCCCGTGCGGGGCGTCCTTGGCCGCCGCGGCGACCTGCTTGCCGACGCCGGCCGAGAAAGCGTCGATGGTGATGACGGTCGGCCCCTTGGCGGGCCGGGTGACCGTGACGGCTTCGGTGGTCAGGGTGGCGCGGTGCAGGGTGTACGTCGTGCTGACCTTGCCGCGCCGCACGGAGAGCACGACCTGGCTGCCGGGCACGCCGTTGCCGCGCAGGTCCGCCACGACCTCGGTGACCGCGAGGCCGGTGCACTTGGTGGCGCCGATGGCGGCGAGTACGTCGCCGACCCGGATGCCGGCCCGCGCGGCCGGACTGCCGCTCTGCACCCGGGCCACCTCGATCCGGCCGCCGTCGATCCGCCGCACCCACAGCCCCGTGCCCACGTATTTCCCGTCGAGCGCCTGCTGCAGGCCGGCGTACTCCTGGGCGGTGTAGAAGGACGACCAGCGGTCCCCGCTGCGGCTGACGAGCTTCTGCACGGTCGCCGGGCCGACGTCCCCGTCCTGGATCTCCTGGGCGATGCGGCCGGTGTCGAGGAGGGGCGCCTTCCTGGCGCTGTCCCGTGCGGCGTCCGTCCCGGCCTTCCCGGCGCTCTCGCCGTTCTTGCCCGCTTCCTCGCCGGCCGCCTTCGCCGGGCCCTGCGCCGCGGTGCCGGGGCCGCCGTGCCCCGTGCCGGTCACCGACTCGGCCGCGATCCGGGTGCCGGGGGTGCGCTGGGCCGGTTCAGTGAGGCTGCCGGCCGCCGCGCCGGTCGCGAGCATCGTGCCGAACACCAACGTCAGGGTGGCCCCGCGGCGCATGCGGCGGGGCGTCCCGAACAACGACGGGCCGGACATGGCCGGAAGTCTAGGCCAGAAAGGGGCGCCACACGGAAAGTCGCGGCTACCCCGGACCCGGGGCAGCCGCAACCGTAAGGTCCCGCTTTGGGCCGGCTTCGGCCCGCTGTGCGCGGACCGGGGTCAGACCCGCAGGTAGCGGCGCAGGGCCACGAAGGCGGCGATGGCCGGCATGATCAGCCCGATCAGCAGCACCAGCGGCAGGACGCCGACGACCGGGCCCCAGCCGAGGAACGACACCGTCTGGATCTTGTCCTGGAGCCGGAGACCGGCGTCGATCAGGAAGTACCGGCCGGTGAGCAGCATCACACAGGCCAGCCCCGCGCCCACGAGTCCCGCGAAGGCGGCCTCCATGATGAACGGCATCTGGATGTAGAAACTGGAGGCGCCGACCAGCCGCATGATCCCGGTCTCCCGGCGCCGGCTGAACGCCGAGACCCGGACGGTGTTGACGATCAGCAGCATGGCGACGGTGAGCATGAAGGCGAGCACGACATAGGCGACCCGGGTCATTCCGTTCAGCAGTCCGAAGAGGCTCTCCAGCACTTGTCGCTGGTCCTCGACGGACTGCACCCCTGGGTGCCCGGTGAACGCGCTGGCGATGACCGCGAACTTCGTCGGGTCCTTCAGCTTGATCCGGTAGTTCTCCTGCATCTGGTCCGGGGTGATCGAGCTGTAGAGCGGCGAGTTCTTGAACTGCTGCTGGGCGTTCTTGTACGCGCCCTCCGCCGACTCGTAGTAGACCTTCTCCACCACCGGCAGCTTCTTCAGGTCGGCGAGGATGCTCGCCTTCTGGTCGTCGGTCACCGCGCCCTTGGCGCAGTTGGGCGTCGTCACCGCGTCGCCCTTGTTGCACATGTAGATGGTGACCTGGACCTTGTCGTACCAGTAGCCCTTCATCGCGTTGACCTGCTTGTTGACGAGCAGGGCACCACCGGTGAGGGCGAGCGAGAGCGCCACCGAGATGATGACCGCGAAGGTCATCGTGAGGTTGCGGCGAAGACCGACGCCGATCTCCGACAGGACGAACTGGGCGCGCATGGTGTCAGGTTCCTTCCAGGGGCTGGTGGCTGCGGCGGACAGTCAGTGCTGGTAGCCGTAGACACCGCGCGACTGGTCGCGCACCAGTCGCCCCTTCTCAAGTTCGATGACGCGCTTGCGCATCTGGTCGACGATGTTCTGGTCGTGGGTGGCCATCACCACGGTGGTGCCGGTCCGGTTGATCCGGTCCAGCAGGCGCATGATGCCGACCGAGGTCTGCGGGTCGAGGTTTCCGGTCGGCTCGTCCGCGATCAGCAGCATCGGGCGGTTGACGAAGGCGCGGGCGATGGCCACACGCTGCTGTTCACCACCGGAGAGCTCACCGGGCATCCGGTCCTCCTTGCCGGCCAGGCCGACCAGGTCGAGCACCTCGGGGACGGTCTTGCGGATGGTGCCGCGGGGCTTGCCGATCACTTCGAGGGCGAACGCCACGTTCTCGGCGACCGTCTTGTTGGGAAGCAGCCGGAAGTCCTGGAAGACGGTGCCCAGCTGGCGCCGCATGTGCGGAACCTTCCAGTTGGAGAGCCGGTTCAGGTCCTTGCCGAGGACGTGCACCATGCCGGTGTCCGTACGCTCCTCGCGCAGGACCAGCCGCAGGAAGGTCGACTTCCCGGAGCCGGACGAGCCCACCAGGAAGACGAACTCCCCCTTCTCGATCTCCAGCGAGACGTCCCGCAGGGCAGGACGGTTCTGCTTGGGGTAGGTCTTGCTGACGCTGTCGAATCGGATCACGTTCGCACCAGGTTTGCGGGGTGAGCGGACAGGGGATGTGGGGGCGACACTACGCGACCGCGCGGAGGGCGCGCAGTCGCCGTCGGAGGTTGGTGGCCTTGCCCACAGGGCATCATCGGACAAACCCGTCATTGCCCCCGGCGGCCGGTTCCGCGCCGCCGCCGTCGCGCGGTTTCCTGTGGGGGCGCCGAATCCGCCGGAACCTGGCACAGTGGAAAGTGCGTGTACATGGAGTGGACGCGACAAGGTCCACCCCGGGATCCGGAGAGATCCGCGGCGGGCCCGCGGCGTAGGACCGCACCCCCGAGGGAACCATTTCCGCACCGGGGGCGTTCACCGGACGGAGGAGGAGATCGCATGACGTGCGACCGACTGGTGTGTGCGAACTGCGCCGGCCCGGTGAGCGAGGGCCGTTGCCCCGTGTGCCGCGCCAGCCGCGCCCGCATGGAACGTGAGAACGGCTGGTCCTCCATCACCCCGGCGGCGCTCATCGCCTTCCTGGTGGCCCTCCTGGCGCTCGTCCTCGTCGTCGAGCACGCCACGGCCTGACGGCCCGCCCTCTGCCGCCTGCATCCGCCTGACACCGCCGCCAAGGGCATGCGCCCCTCGTCCGCGGGCCGGCTCAGCGAGCATCAGCGGACAGCGGCCTCCAGCGGACAAAGGCGGGGCCCGGAACGCCGAACTGCGTTCCGGGCCCCGCCTTTTGGTGTGGTGCGCCGCTGCGCGGGTGCGTCAGGCGGCGTCGCGGCGGCCGGCCAGCCGCGGGGACAGGCGGAAGCCGACACCACCCGCGATGAGGGTGGCGGCGCCGAGCAGGAGGTACGTGGTGCCGCTGGAGCCGGTCTCGGCGAGCTGGCTCGTGGTGGCGCCCTGCGGCACCTGCTGGGTGTTGTCGGTGCCGGGGTTGTTGTTCCCGCAGTCGACGCTCTCACCGGTCAGGGTGCAGGTGTTGTCGTTACCACCCGTGGTGGACGAACCACCGGACGTGGTCGTCGTGCCACCCGAGGTCGAGCCGCCGGTGGTGGAAGAACCACCCGTGGTGCTGGAACCGCCGGTGGTGGAAGAACCGCCGGTGGTCGTGGAGCCGGTCGTGCCGGTCCCGCCGGTGGTGGTCGTCGTGCCACCGTCAGTGGTGGTGGCACCGCCGTCCGTCGTGGTCGCGCCGCCGTCGGTGGTGGTGGCACCCCCGTCGGTGGTGGTCGCACCGCCATCGGTCGTCGTGGCACCCCCGTCCGTGGTCGTCGCACCGCCGTCGGTGGTGGCGCCGCCGTCCGTCGTGGTCGCGCCGCCGTCGGTCGTCGTGGCACCCCCGTCGGTGGTGGTCGCACCGCCATCGGTCGTGGTCGCGCCACCGTCCGTGGTCGTCGCACCGCCGTCGGTGGTGGCGCCGCCGT
Organism: Streptomyces sp. NBC_01476; assembly: GCF_036227265.1. NCBI lineage: Bacteria > Bacillati > Actinomycetota > Actinomycetes > Kitasatosporales > Streptomycetaceae > Streptomyces > Streptomyces sp. NBC_01476. The sequence goes on from NZ_CP109446.1 coordinate 2,938,846, forward strand.
CCGTCGTGGTCGCGCCGCCGTCGGTCGTCGTGGCACCCCCGTCGGTGACGCCGCTCGTGATCCCACCGATGGTGTCGTCGTCCAGGGCCTTGATCTGGACACCGTTGGTGGACGCGGCCTGGGCGACGCCGACCGCGGTCAGGGAGACGCCGGCCGCGATGACCGCGGCGGCACCTATGCGGGCTACGCGCAGCCGTGTGTTGCGCTTGCTCATGAGTCAAGTACCCCCAGTAGATGTCTGCTTCAGGCTGCGCGGCCACGGAGGAGTGTGGTGCTGCTGGGAGGATCGGTGCGCTCGCCCCCGTGCGCTTACGCCTCGATCGTGCGCATGCCGCGCAACACCCTCGTGGGTTTCACGGGGAGCGTCAAGGCGGTTACGCGTGGGATGGCCGAATTGGCCCGGTACGACCGGGAGTTCGCTACATCACTGTGACATCGGAAGTGCGTGAGGCGGCGGAGAGGCTTAGGCCGCGGCCTTCTCATGGGACTTGCGCCAGCGGATGCCCGCCTCGATGAAGCCGTCGATGTCGCCGTCGAGGACACCCTGGGGGTTGCCGACCTCGAAGTCGGTGCGGAGGTCCTTGACCATCTGATACGGGTGCAGGACGTACGAACGCATCTGGTTGCCCCAGGAGTTGCCGCCGTCGCTCTTGCCGAGCGAGTCCATCAGGGCCTGCTCCTCCTGCCGGCGGCGTTCGAGCAGCTTCGCCTGCAGGACGTTCATCGCGCTCGCCTTGTTCTGGATCTGGGAGCGCTCGTTCTGACAGGAGACGACGATGCCGGTGGGCAGGTGGGTGATCCGGACCGCGGAGTCCGTGGTGTTGACGCCCTGGCCGCCGGGGCCTGACGCGCGGTAGACGTCGACCCGGAGCTCCGACTCGTCGATCTCCACATGGTCGGACTGCTCCACGACCGGCAGCACCTCGACGCCGGCGAAGGACGTCTGGCGGCGCCCCTGGTTGTCGAACGGGGAGATCCGCACCAGGCGGTGGGTGCCCTGCTCGACGGAGAGGGTGCCGTAGGCGTACGGCGCCTTGACCACGAAGGTGGTGGACTTGATGCCTGCCTCTTCCGCGTACGAGGTCTCGTAGATCTCCGTGGCATAACCGTGCCGCTCGGCCCAGCGCAGATACATCCGCTGGAGCTGCTCGGCGAAGTCCGCGGCGTCGACACCGCCCGCCTCGGCCCGGATGTTGACCAGGGCCTCACGGGCGTCGTACTCGCCGGACAGGAGGGTGCGCACCTCCATCTCGTCGAGCGCCTTGCGGACCGACTCCAGCTCTGCCTCGGCCTCGGCCTGCGCGTCGGCGTCGGCCTCCGCCTCGGCCAGCTCGAAGAGGATCGACAGGTCGTCGATCCGGCCGCGCAGGGCCTCGACCTTGCGCAGCTCGGCCTGGAGGTGGGAGAGGCGGCTGGTGATCTTCTGCGCGCTCTCCGGGTCGTCCCACAGGGACGGCACCGCGGCCTGTTCCTCCAGCGCGGCGATGTCGGCCCGCATCCGGTCCAGGTCGAGGACAGCCTCGATCGACCCCATGGTGGAGGAGAGGGACTTCAGTTCTTCGGATACATCGACGATCGCCACGCATCCAGCCTACCGGCTGGGCGAACGGACCCGTTTCCGTTGTCCACAGGCCCGCTCCCCACGCGGCGCCCGCGACCCTGCGAAGACCCCCGCCCCTGCCCGGCGGAGGCCCGCCGCTCCCCCCTGCACGGCGCCGCGCAGCCCGCCCGGGTGGGAAGGGCCCGGGGGCGAGGGGCCTCAGGCAGACGCGGTCGCCCGCACCAGCCCCGGCGGAACAGCCCGCCGCTCCCCTGCACGGGGCAGCCCGGTCCGTCCGGGCGGGAAGGACCCCGGGGCCGGGGGGCCTCAGGCAGACGCGGTCGCCCGCACCAGCCCCGGCAGAACAGCCCGCCACTCCCCTGCACGGCGCCGCGCGGTCCGTCCGGGCGGGAAGGACCCCGGGGCCGGGGGCCTCAGGCAGACGCGGTCGCCCGGACCAGCCCGCCCTTTTCCGTCCGGGTGAACAGCTGCAGTGTCCGGTCCGCCGCGGCAGCGGCCACCGCTCCCGTGCCCCCGCCGTCCGGCAGCGCCTCCGCCGGGCCGCTGCCCGCGGACTGCGCGCCGCCCGCGAAGACGTACAGCCGGTTGCCCGCGGCCACCGCCTCGGGCCGGTGGCCGGCCGCGTCCAGGCCGTCCACCACCAGGGACGGCCGCCACGCCCCGCCGGAGTACGGCAGCCGCAGCACCGCCCCGTCCGCCTTGCGGACCACGAAGGCGTCCAGCGTCCCGTCGGAGCGCGAGACCAGCGCAGGCGCCGCGGTGATACGGCCTGCGGTGGGGACCAGCGCCCAGGCGTTCCAGCGGCCACCGACCAGCGAGGCGGTGACGAGATCGCCGCCGACCCGTCCGACGAGGTCGACCCGGCCGGGCGCGGAGGAGGCGGCGGCGGGCGCGGCGTCGAAGTGGGTGCGCTCGTCCACCTGGGACCAGTTGTTCCACAGGCCGGCCGTGAAGGTACGGCGGTAGAGCAGGCCGTCGGTGCCGAGCGAGAAGAGGTCGATCCGGCCGGGCCGTGCGGAGGCGACGGCGGGGTCGTCGGCGGTGCTTATTCCGGTCAGCCGGTGCCACTGGCCGTAACCGGAGCCGTCGTGGACGACGTACCAGACGTTCTTGTCGGCGCCGCGCGCGAAGACGTACGTCGCCCCGTCCATGACCAGCGCGCGGGGGCCGCCGGTGAGCCGGACCGCGGGGGTGGGGACGTCCCGGTAGGCGGTCCACTGCGGCAGGGCGACGGGCGCGCCGGTCACCCCCTGCGGGGAGGGCGCGCCCGCGGTGGGCGCGGCAGGGGTGGTGTCCTGGTCGGAGGTCGCCGAGGTCGCGGAGGGCGAAGGGGACGGGCTCGGCGGCTGGTCGTCACGGGAGGTGCCGGAGCCGGCCGCGCCGTTGGAGCCCGCGGCGGCGATGCCCCAGCCGCCGAGCCCGGCCACCGCGAGGGCCGCGGCGGCGGCCGCCGCGACCTTGATACGGCGCTGGCGCAGCGCGTCGGAGACCGCGCGGTGGCGCGGGCCGGCCGGCCGCCCGGCGGCTGAGGCCCGGCCCTTGGCGCCGCGCCCGGAGACCCGGCCGACCGCCGCCAGCTCGTCGGCCGTCGGCAGCTTGATGCTGGTGTGGGTGTCCCGGCTGGAGTCCGGGGCGGCGCCCCGCACCAGGGGTACGGCGCCGCGCTTGCGGTCGGGTTCAGGGGCGGCGCCGGTGCCGGGACCGTGGCCGGGCGCGAAAGGCGACTCCCGCGGCTCGGCGGGGGTGCCGTCCCCGTACGGGGTCTCGGCGGCGGCGCCGTCGGCGCCGGGCGCGGCCACGTCGAGGGCGGGCACCCCGGCCAGGGCGGGCAGCAGGCCGCGCAGCCGGGTGCCCAGCTCCCCGGCGGTGAGCCGGGAGGCGGGCGCCTTGGCGAGGCACTGGGCCAGCACCTGCCACAGCTCCCCCGGCAGGCCGGGCAGCGGCTGTACGGTCTCGGTCACGTGCCGGCGCAGCACCGCGCCCGGGTGGCCGCCGCCGAAGGGTGTGAAGCCGGCCAGCAGTTCGTAGAGCACGGTGGCCAGGGCGTAGATGTCGACCGAGGCACGCGGCGGCAGGCCCTCGATGATCTCCGGGGCGAGGTAGTCCGGGGTGCCGATGATCCGGGTGGCCCGGGTCCGGCGCGGGGAGTCGACCAGCCGGGCGATGCCGAAGTCGGTGAGCAGCGCGGGCGGGGCGCCGCCGGCGCCGGGCGGCGCGGCCGAGTCAAGCAGCACGTTCTCGGGCTTCACATCGCGGTGCACGACGCCCGCCGCGTGCGCCGCGGCCAGGCCGTCGGCGACATCGGCGGCGATGGCGACCGCGGCCTGCGGGGCCAGCCGGCGTTCGCGTTCGAGACGGGAGCGCAGGTCGGTGCCGCGGACCAGGTCCATCACCAGGGCCAGGTCGGCGCCGTCCACCACCAGGTCGCGGATGCCGACGATGTGCGGGTGGTCGAGCGAGAGCAGCGCGGTGCGCTCCTGGACGAAGCGGCCGACGAGGTCCTGGTCGGAGGCGAGGTCCTCGCGCAGCAGCTTGATCGCGACCGGCCCCTCAGGGCCCTCGCCGAGCCACACCGTGCCCGCGGACCCCCGCCCGAGCACCTGGTGTGCGGTGTACCGGCTGCCGATCTTCCTGGCCAAGGCTGCTCCGACTCCTCCGAAGGTCCGTCGCGTTGGCGACAAAACTACGCGGGTCAGCGGCTGTTCGGGGTACGTGCGGGCGGTGCGGAGGCGTATCGGCGGAGAAATCACCCTCTGGAAGTCGACAAATCGCCAACCTCGGTACCTTCGGCGGGGATTGACGGCCCGTAAGGGCGGCGCGAACGGTCCCGGGCGGCTCGCGGCCGGCCCGGGACCGGCAGCTCAGGAGTTGCCGGAGCCGCCGCTGGAGTCACCGGTGATCGCGGAGAGCTTGTCCCAGACCGTGCTCACCCAGCTCGACGAGGCGTCCCACAGGTTGCGGGTGCTGTTCACCCAGTCGGGCAGCGGGGTGGTGTACCAGATCAGGACGAAGATCACGACGACGACGAGGATCACCATCAGGCAGCCCTTGAGGCAGCCGAGACCGGGGATCTTCATCGGGTTGGCGGTGCGGCCGCGCGGTTCGCGGCCCCTGGGCGCCTCGGGCGCGGGCGGCCGTGCGGCCGGGGCCGGGGGCTGCCGGCGCTCGTACGCCTGCGGCTCGTACCGCTGCTGCGGCTGCGGGCGGCTCGGCGGCGGGGGGGCCGCACGGCGCTGCTGGGGCTGCTGGGCGCCCTGCTGCGGATAGCCGTAACCCTGCCGGCCCGGCTGCCCCTGCTGCTGCGGCCTGCCCTCGTACTGCTGCTGCCCGTACGCCTGCGGCGGCTGCTGGCCCTGCGGCCCGGGGCCCTGCTGGCGGCGCGGGCGGCGGCGGAGCGGGTCCTCCTCGGGAGGAAGGTGCTGCTGGATCTCGGTCTGCTCGTTGCGGTGCCGGGCCGCGCTGAGCTGCGACTCCCACGGGTGCGGGCCCTGCGGCGGCTGGGGCGCGGCCTGCGGGGCGGGCGGGAGCAGCCGGGTGCCGTCAGGGGTGCGGTCGGACGCGCGGGAGTCGTTCGGCAGGACGCTGGTGACCGCGTTCGGGTCGTAGGAACCCGCACCGGACGGCAGCACCTGCGTCGGGTCGGAGGAACCCGCACCGGTGTCGGGCACCAGCGTCGGGGTCTGGTCCGGGCCGAGCAGGCCGCCCACCCCGAAGGCCGCCTCGGCCTGGGCGGGCGTGGCGTGCACCCCGACGCCGGCGGCGACCACCCGCAGCGCCCGGGCCAGATTCTCCGCGCTGGGCCGCTGGGTGGGCTCCTTGCGCAGGCACCGCTCGATGACCGTCCACAGCGGCTCGGGGACATTGCCGGGACGCTCGGGCGCGTCGTTGAGGTGGTGGTGCAGCACCTCGATCGCGCTGTCGCCGCGGAACGGCGGCCGGCCGGTGACCAGCTCGTAGAGCAGGATGCCGGCGCCGTAGATGTCCACCGCGGAGGTCTGCGGGCGGCCCTGCGCCGACTCGGGCGCGACATAGGCCGGGGTGCCGACGAACTCGTGGGTCCTGGTGACACCCGGGGAGTCCGCGAGCCGGGCGATGCCGAAGTCGGTGAGCATCGGGTGCATCCGCTCGGTGCCGTCCTCGCCGGTGACGGTGGCGAGCAGCACATTGGCGGGCTTCAGGTCCCGGTGCACCACGCCGTCCGCGTGGCTGGCGGCGAGCGCGTCGGCGACGGTCGCGGTGAGCAGGGCGGCGCCGATCGGCGAGAAGGGGCCGTTCTCCCGCAGGTAGCGGTACAGATCGGGGCCGTCGATCAGGTCCATGACGAGGGCGAGCAGGTCCCCCTCGACGACCAGGTCGCGGACCCGGACGATGTGCGGGTGGCGGAGCCTGACCAGCACGGACCGCTCGCGCAGGAAGCGCATCACCACGTCCGGGTCGCCGGCCAGCTCTTCCTTGAGCACCTTGACCGCGACGGCCTCGCCGGGCACGACGGAGCCGTCCTCGGCACGCACCCGGCCGCGCCAGACGGTGCCTGTGGCGCCGCGTCCCAGCGGCTCCTCCAGGAGGTACTTGCTGCCTACCGGCCGCACGTCATGCGCTCCCTAGCTCCGTAGTGGCTCGTCCGTCCGGTCGTGTGTCCGGTCGTACCGCGTTCCGGTCGTACTGGTCGTACTGGTCGTACTGGTTGTTCCGGTCGTACTGGTTGTTCCGGTCGTTTCTCGTCGCCGCCGGTTTCCGCGGCCTTCTGCGGCTTCCGCGGCTTCTTCGCCGTCAGCGTCCTGTGCACTTGTGCGTCCTGCCCCGGCTGCCGCCCGGTACCGCGGTCGGACGGCAGGTTCTGCTGTCATGCCACCGCCATACCGCCGCGGCGCCGCCCGGCTCCGGCAAGCGTAGTGCCGCCGGACCGGAAGGCGTCGGGGCGGCGCCGCCGGAAAGCGGTCCGCCCCGGCCGGATCCGCCCGCGGGCCGGTGACCGCGAGTCCCTGGTAGGACGCGGTCACCGGGCGCTTGGTTGCCCCGCGGACTTCGGTCGTTTCCCGTACCGGAACGGACATGGGATGATCGCCCACCGATCGATCAAGATCACCGGGGGCGGGACCGGCGGCGAACTGTCGGTGGCGGGTGGGAGGATGCATCCGTTGTACGTCGACGCGCCCGTGCGCGGCCGGGGAGGGACTTCCCTTTCCGGACGTGTGGCCCGGGCCCGGGGAGAAGGGACCGCGGACGAGATGCAGATCCGGCTGACCGTCCTCGGGCCGCGCAGCGGCCGGGCCGCGCGTGGCTGCGACGTGCTGATCACGGCGCCCGCGGGCACGGCGCTGGGAGCGGTGTCCGGGGCCCTGGCGTCCGCCGCAGGGTCGGGACAGCCGGGGGGCAGGTCCGGGGGTTCCTCGGTGGTGCTCTACGCCGGCACCGAGCGGCTCGCACCGACCGCCGTCCTCGGGGTCCCGCCGCTGGTGGACGGGGCGCTGGTGTCGCTGCACAGCCCCGCCGAGCAGTACGGCGAGGGCGCCGGCCCGACGGACCACGGCCAGTACGGGCGCTTCGGGGAGTACGGCCGCCCGCCGGCCGGCCTCCCCCGGCTGCACGTGGTCGGCGGCCCCGACGCGGGCGGTGTCCACCTGCTGCCCGGCGGCCAGGCCCGGATCGGCCGCTCGGCGGACGCGGACGTGCCGCTGGACGACCCGGACGTCTCCCGCCTGCACTGCGAGGTCACCGTCGGCACCGACGGCGAGGTCACCGTGGCGGACCTCGGCTCCACCAACGGCACCAAGCTCGCCGGCCGGGCGGTCGGCGAGCGGCCGGTGGTCTTCCCGCCGGGAGCGCTGCTCGGGATCGGAGAGTCCACCCTGCGGCTGGCCGCCGCGCACGCACCAGAACCGGCGCCGCTGCCTTCGGTGCCGGACGCGGACGGCCACCTCAGGGTCTCGCTGCGCGACGAGGACGCGCTTCCGTACGAGAAGGCGGTGCCCTCGTCGGAGGCGGCGACCTTCGGCCGCGGCTTCGCCACCCCGGAGTCGGGTCTGACCGCGCTCGCGGTACCGGAGGACGCCGCGGACCCGGAGGGGCGCCGCCGGGCCACCGGGGAGCGCGCCCGCGGCGGCCACGGCCAGGGCGAAGCCGCGGGTTCCGGGGTCGCGGGCGCCATAGGAGCCTGGGCCAAGCGCCGTATCCGCGGCGGACGTCCGGCGGCCGGGCCGGTCCCGACCGCGGCGGACGACGGCGAGGCGGAGGCGCTGCGCGAGCGGTGGCCGGACCCGGCGACCGTCCTGCTGACCGCGCTCGGCCCCGGGCGGCGGCTGTGGGAGCGGGGCACCGGGCACCCGGACGCCCTGACCGTACGGCTGGGGACCGCGGACCTGCTCTCCGGGGACGGTGCGCGGCAACTGCCCGACGTCCCCTTCACCGTGGACCTGCGGGCGCCGTGGAGCAGCGCGCTGACCCTGGCCGGGCCGCGCCCCCGGCTGGCCGGGCTCGCCCGGGCGGTGCTGGCCCAGCTCTGCGCGCTGCACTCGCCCGCGGCCCTGGAGATCGTGCTGATCAGCGCGGACCGCTCGCGCGGGGCGGACCAGCGGGCCGAGGAGTGGTCCTGGCTCAACTGGGTGCCCCACCTGCGTCCCGCGCACGGGCAGGACTGCCGGCTGCTGCTCGCGTTCGACCGCGACCAGGCGGAGTCCCGCACCACCGAACTCACCCGCCGCCTCGAATCCGGCCCGCTTGGCCCCCGCTGGGCCGCCGCCCCGGCCCCCGAGGTGGCCGCCGCGACCGCCGCCTACGACGGCCCCTTCACCGTCCTGGTCATCGATGGCGACCCCGGCTCCGTCGCCCTGCGCGAAACCGTCGCCCGCCTGGCGGCCTCCGGCCCGGCTTCCGGCATCCACGTCCTGTGTCTCACCGAGACCGGCGAACGCCCGGTGATCTCCACGGGGTTGCTGGCCCGCCTCTCCGGCGACGTCTCCACCACCCTCCACGTGACGCCTGCGGCGGGCCCGGCGGGCCGTCCCGGCGAAGCCGGCCCCCGGAACGACCCGCAGGCCGCGGCCGGCACGGGCCCGGCGGACGGCCGGGGGCGTACGCCGGCCCGTACGGGCACGGACGGCCCGGCTGCCCCCGGCTGGGAGCCTCCCCAGACCACACCCGGCATCAGCACCGGAACCCCCGGGTCCACCGCCGGCCAGAACCCGGCGGACAGCCGGGAGCGTACGCCGGCCGCAGGCGCAGGGGGCCGCACGGGCACCGAAGGCCCGGCTGCCGCCGGCTGGGAGCCGCCGCCGACCACACGCGGCACCGGCCCCGGAACCCCCGGGTCCACCGCCGGCCAGAACCCGGCGGACAGCCGGGAGCGTACGCCTGCCCGTACGGGCACGGACGACACGGCTGCCGCCGGCTGGGAGCCATCGCAGACCACACGCGCCACCGGCCCCGGCACCCCCGGGGCCACCGCGGGCGCGGGAGATCGTGCGGGCGGGGCGGGGGCCGCGTATGGGGACCGTACCGGTGCCGGGCAGGGCACCGCGCTGGTCAGCCCCCCGGAGGGGATCGTCGTGGATGCTGTCTCCGCCGCCTGGGCGGAGCACTTCGCGCGGGCGCTCGCGCCCTTGCGGGAGGCGGAGGCGCAGGCCGGGGGGACGAGGTCGCGGCACGCGCTGCCGGTGACCGTACGGCTGCTGGACGAACTCGACCTCGCGCTGGCGACGCCCGCCAGGATCGGGGCGCGGTGGGCCGAGGCACCGGCGGCGTGCGCCGCGGCCGGTGCGGTGCTCGGCAGGGGCGCCGGCGGCCGGGTCGTGGTGGACCTGGTGGCGGAAGGACCGCACGTCGCGATCGGCGGCGCGCCCGGCGCCGGAAAGACGGAACTGCTGCGGTCGTTCGCCGCCGCGCTGGCCGCCGGCGAACGGCCGGACCGGCTCGCCCTGGCGCTGGTGGACGGCGCCGGTGGCGAACGCGGCGAGGGCCTGCGCCCGTGCGCCGACCTCCCGCACGTCTCGACCCATCTCGTCGCCGCCGACCCGGTCCGGATGCGGGAGTTCGCCCAGGCGCTGAGCTCCGAGCTGAAGCGCCGCGCCGAAGTGCTCGGCGAGCAGGACTTCGCCGCCTGGCACGCCGCCCGGCTGGTCACGGCGACGCTGCCGCACCAGGGCGGCACGGCCGGCCGCAAGCCCGCGACCCCGGACGCCGCCCGCTGGCCCGAGGGCCCGGTCGGCGACACGGCGCCCCGCGCGGACATCCCCCGGCAGAGCGGCGGCCCCGGGACGGCGCACGAACACGGTGCCGAGCAGGGCAGCGGCCGGCCCCCCGCCCTCCCCCGCCTCGTCCTCGTCGTGGACGACTTCGACGCCCTGGTCGCCCCCGCCCTCGGCAGCCCTGGCCGGCCCGCCGCCGGCAGCGTCGTCCGCGCGCTGGAAGCGGTCGCCCGGGACGGCGAACGCCTGGGTGTGCACCTGGTGTTCACCACCGGGCGCCCGGAGCGCACCGCCGGTACCGAGGCGGACGAGCGGGCCCGGCTGCGGATCGCGCTGCGGATGCCGGACCCGGAGTCGGCCACGCTGCTGGTGCACGTGGAGGATCCGGCGGGGCTGGACGACGCCGTGCCCGGCCGGGGCTATCTGCGCCGCCCCGGCGGCGCGGTGACACCGTTCCAGGCGGCCCGGGTCAGCACCCGTATCCCGCGGACCGCGACCCTGCGGCCCACCGTCGTACCGCTGGAGTGGGAGCGGATGGGTGATCCGCCGGCCCGCCGCCAGGTGCGTGAGCTGGGCAACGGCCCGACCGATCTCGCCCTGCTGGCCAGTGCGCTGGAGCGGGCCGCGGCCGAATCCGCTGCGGCGGCAGCCGAATCCGCCGACTCATCGGAAGAAGGCACCTTCTCCGCCGCGTCCCGGGCAACTCCCCTTATCTGATCGATCATCGCGTGGGTAAAAGATCAGCCAACCCACGGCATGTTTACCCCAAGATCACGGCATGGTCACGATGACTCGCGCGCTCCCCCGCCCTGTCTTGCGGGCCGGTTGACCCGGGCGTAGGACTGACGCCACGGGACTGAGGGGATGACCGAATGGCCACGTCAGCAAGGAAAAGCTCGCGCACAAGAACCGCACACGGAACCCGCAATCCGCGCACGCTCCGGACAGCGGTCGCCGTACTCGCCGCCGGCGCACTCGCGTTCACCGCGAGCGCCTGCGGCGGTGGCGGCGACAAGAAGGACGACACATCGGGCTCGCCATCGGCGAGTTCCCCATCGGCGTCCGCCTCCGGGCTGCAGCTTCCCGATCTGCACGGCCAGAAGATCGAGGTGGCCGCCGTCTGGACCGGCCCCGAGCAGAAGAACTTCCAGAAAGTTCTTGACGAGTTCGACAAACGGACCGGCGCGAAATCCACCTTCGTACCGACCGGCGACAGCCAGTCCACCTTCCTGGGCACGAAGATCGAGGGCGGTGCACCGCCTGACGTGGCCTTCCTCGCCCAGAACGGGGTGCTGCACCAATTCGCCGACAAGGGCTGGCTGAAACCGCTCGGCCCCGAGGCGCAGGCGCAGCTGACCCAGAACTTCTCGCCGGGCTGGCAGAAACTCGGCGCCTGGAAGGGCAAGCAGTACGGCGTGTACGCGAAGGTCTCCAACAAGTCGATGATCTGGTACAACAACGCCGCCTTCGAGAATGCGGGCGCGACCGTACCCACGACCTGGGCCGACTTTCTGAAGACCGCGGAAACCATCTTCGAGTCGGGCACCGCGCCGGTATCGATCGGCGGCGGGGACGGCTGGACGCTCACCGACTGGTTCGAGAACATCTATCTCTCGCAGGCCGGTCCGGAGAAGTACGACCAACTGGCCGCGCACCAGATCAAATGGACCGACCCGTCGGTGAAAGACGCGCTCACCACACTGGGACAGCTCTTCGGCAGGAAAGACCTGATCGCCGGCGGTACCAGCGGTGCGCTCGCGGCGGACTTCCCGAAGTCCGTGACCACCGTCTTCACCGGCAATCCGCCCGGCGCCGCGATGGTCTACGAGGCCGACTTCGTCTCGGCGTTCATCAGCGCCAACACCAAGGCGAAAGTGGGCACCGACGCCAAGGAATTCCCGTTCCCCGCGGTCGGCTCCGGGAAGGCGCCGGTGGTCAGCGGCGGTGACGTGGGCGTCGCACTGAAGGACAGCAAGGGCGCACAGGCGCTGCTGACCTTCATCGCCTCGACCGACGCGGCCAAGATCTGGGCGCAGGGCGGCGGTTACCTCTCGCCGAACAAGTCGCTCGACCTGTCGGCCTACCCGGACGACGTGCAGCGCGACATCGCCAAGTCGCTGATCGCCTCCGGCGACGACTTCCGGTTCGACATGTCGGACCAGGCACCTGCGGCCTTCGGCGGCACCAAGGGCCAGGGTGAGTGGAAGGACCTGCAGGACTTCCTCAGCAAGCCGTCCGATGTGGCGGGCGCGCAGGCGAAGCTGGAAGCGGACGCGGCACAGGCGTACGGGAGCTGAGGCCGGATGGCCGACGCCTCCGTTCCGGAAGCGGGGGGCGGCATCATGGGTGCCGCGCCGGTCGCGCCGGGTTCCGGCAAGGGACCCGGCGCCGCCCCGCCCCGCCTCCGCCGCAGCATCCTGGGCACCCGCCCCTGGGTCGCCGCCCTCTTCCTGCTGCCCGCGCTGATCCTGCTGGGCGCGCTGGTGGCCTATCCGATCGGCTTCACCGTCTACCGCAGCCTCTTCGACGCCGACGGCAGCGGCTTCGTCGGGCTGAAGAACTTCGGCACCGTCTTCAGCGACCACGGCATCCTCACCGCGGTCCGCAACAACGCGATCTGGGTGGTGGTGGCGCCGACCGTGGCGACCGCGCTCGGCCTGGTCTTCGCGGTGCTCACCGAACGGGTCAGCTGGGGAACAGCGTTCAAGCTGGTCGTCTTCATGCCGATGGCCATCTCGATGCTGGCCGCCGGCATCATCTTCCGGCTGGTCTACGAGCAGGACCCGTCGCAGGGCGTGGCCAACGCGGTGGTGGTGACGGTGCACGACACCTTCACCGACAACGCGGCCTATCCCGGGGCCCGGCCGCGCCCCGGCGGTGACCTGGTGCCGACCGCGGGCGGCTCGTTCACCTCCACGTCGACCGCCAGGGCGGACACATCGGCGGACCTGCCACTGGTCGGCATCCCGCAGAACAAGGTGCCGGCCGGCGCCCAGCAGGCCAAGCCGGCCGCGCAGCGCCCGGACGCGGTCACCGGCACCGTATGGCTGGACTTCCGGCCCGGCGGCACCGGCAGGCCCGGGGTGATCGACCCCGGCGAGAAGGCGCTGTCCGGGGTGAAGGTGCAGGCGGTCAAGGACGGCAAGGTGATCGCCTCGGCCAAGTCCGGCAAGGACGGCACCTATCAGCTCCCGGAGAAGGCCGCGGGCGCCCAACTGCGGCTTCCCGCCTCCAACTTCGCGGAGAAGTACGGCGGCATCAACTGGCTCGGCCCGGATCTGGTCACCCCGTCCATCATCGGCTCCTACGTGTGGATGTGGGCCGGCTTCGCGATGGTGCTCATCGCGGCGGGGCTGGCCGGAGTGCCGCGCGAACTGATGGAACAGGCCCGGGTGGACGGCGCCAACGAGTGGCAGGTCTTCCGCCGGATCACCGTGCCGCTGCTGGCCCCGGTGCTGGTCGTGGTGATGGTCACGCTGATGATCAACGTGCTGAAGATCTTCGACCTCGTGTACATCATCGCGCCCAGCAACACCCAGTCCAATGCCAACGTGCTGGCGCTGCAGCTGTATCTGTCGTCGTTCGGCGGCGGTGACGACCAGGGCGTCGGCAGTGCGATCGGTGTGATCCTGCTGCTGCTGGTGCTGCCCGTCATGATCTTCAACATCCGGCGGTTGCGCAGGGAGGGGCGGCGATGAGCGCGGACGCGACAACGGACGCGGCGGGTGTGCCCGGCCTGCGGGCGAAGGTGTCGGCGCCGGCGGGCCGGCCGCGGCGCAGTCTCGCCGCCCGGCTGGCGGCGCGGGCGAGCGGCGGGGTGCTGCGGATCGTGCTGCTGCTGGTGGCGCTCTTCTGGCTGCTGCCGACGATCGGGCTGCTGCTGTCCAGCCTCCGTACCCCGAGCGACATCTCGGCCAGCGGCTGGTGGAAGGTCTTCACCTCGCCGTCCCAGCTGACCGTCAGCAACTACCGCACCCTGCTGGACAATCACGCGATCACCGACTCGCTGCTGAACACGGCGCTGATCACGGTGCCGGCCACGGTGCTGGTGGTGGTGATCGGCTCGCTGGCCGGTTACGCCTTCGCGTGGATGGACTTCCGCGGGCGGGACTGGTGGTTCCTGGCGGTGGTGGCGATGCTGGTGGTGCCGGTCCAGGTGGCACTGGTGCCGGTGGCCCGGCTCTTCGGGGACATCGGCATCTTCGGCGACATCATCGGGGTGGTGCTCTTCCACACCGCGTTCGGGCTGCCGTTCGCGATCTTCCTGCTGCGGAACTTCTTCGCCGAGATCCCGCGCGAGCTGCTGGAGGCGGCGCGGCTGGACGGGGCGGGCGAGTTGCGGCTCTTCACCCAGGTGGTCATGCCGCTGGGCGGCCCGGCCATCGCCTCGCTGGGCATCTTCCAGTTCCTGTGGGTGTGGAACGACATGCTGGTGGCGCTGATCTTCGCGGACAGCGGCTCGCAGCCGATCACGGTGGCCCTGCAGCAGCAGGTCCGCCAGTTCGGCAACAACATCGACATCCTGGCGCCCGGCGCCTTCGTGTCGATGGTGATCCCCCTGGTGGTCTTCTTCGCCTTCCAGCGGCAATTCGTCTCCGGCGTGATGGCGGGGGCGGTCAAGTAGCCCCCCGGGGCCGCCCGGCCGGGGCGCAGGCAACCCCGTCCCGGCGGGTGAGCCCCGGCCCCCACCGCGGCGCCTGACGGCACTCCGAGGCGGACCCCGAGGCGTCGGGGTCCGCCAGCCGGAGGGTCGGGCGGGGGCGTGAAGTGGCCGCCGCGGGCACGGGCGGGCACTCCGGGGCAGGGCTCCAGCGGGGGGTCGGGGTCCGCCACCCGGAGGGTCGGGCGGGGGTCGTCCGCGTGGCGGGGCCGCGGGGTGCGGGGACCGGGGCAGGCTCTGGTGGCGACGCCGCCGGAACCTGGAGCTGTCATGACATCACCCGACCTGATCCCCGACTCGCGGCGCCCATCGGTCACCGGACCGGCCCGGCGCGCCGAACGCTCCGGGATGCTGCGCCCCGGCGGCCGGCTCCGCGAAGCCGCGATCATCGGCGCCCCCGCCCTGATCGCCATGCTGCTGGGCTACCGGCAGCGCTGGGTCGGCGACGACGGCATGATCTACACCCGCACCGTCCGGCAGCTCCTGGCCGGCCACGGCCCCGTCTTCAACCTCGGCGAACGCGCCGAAGCCTCCACCGGCACCCTCTGGCAGTGGCTGGTGGCCGGCGCCGCCTACCTCTGCGGCCGTGACCCCTCGATGGTCGCCGTCGCCCTCGGCATCCTCCTCACCGGCGCGGGCTACGCCTTCGCCATGGCGGCCGCCCGCACAGCCGTCCGGCCACTCAGCACGGTCCCGCTGCTCCCACTGGGCATGCTGGTCCTGCTGGCCGTGAAGGCCGACTGGGACTACGCCACCTCCGGCCTGGAGAACGGGCTCAGCACCGGATGGATCGGCTTCTCCTGGTGGCTGCTGGTGCGGGCCCGCCCCGCCGGGCCCGCCGGCCCGGCCCCGGCCTCGGCCACGACCCCGGCCACGACCCCGACCGCGGCCCCGCCGACCCCCATCCCGGCCGGCCGCCTCCGGCCCCGCACCCCCCGGTCCCCCGGCTACGCCGCCGCCTTCGTCATCGGCCTCGGCCCCCTCGTCCGTCCCGACCTCACCCTGGTGAGCGGCGTCTTCCTGGCCGCCTTGTGGTGGCTGCGCCGCCCCGACGCCCGCCGCACCCTGCTGGCACTGCTCTGCGCCGGCGCCCTCCCGGCCGCATACGAGATCTTCCGCGCCGGTTACTTCGGCGTCCTCGTCCCGCTCCCCGCGCTCACCAAGGAAGCCTCCGACGCGGTGTGGACCCGCGGCTTCGCCTACTTCGCCAACTTCGCGGACCCGTACCGCCTCTGGCTCCCGCTGATGCTGCTGGCCGCGCTCGCCGCCTTCCTCCCCCGTACCGCGGTCCGCCCGGAACTCCTCGCGCCGCCGGTCGCGGGGCTGCTGTCGTGGCTGTACGTGTGCCGGGTCGGCGGCGACTTCATGCACGGACGGCTGCTGGTGCCGGGCCTCCTGCTGCTGATGCTGCCGCTGTGCGCGGTCCCGCTGTCCCGGCCGGTGGGCGCCGTCCTGGGCGCGCTGGTGGTGTGGGCGGTGTGCTGCGCGCTGCTGTGGCGGCCGGTGGCGTCGACCGGGAACCCGTATCTGATCCTCGACGAGCAGCGGCAGTACGTCGTCTACACCGGCGACCCGCACCCGATCTCCGAAGCCACGCACGCGCACCGGGCCAAACCGCTGCGCCCCGCCCTGCGCGCGGCCGGCGCGGCGGGCCGCCCCGTCCTGCTGCTCCAGGCCCCGGGCGGCAAGCTCGTCTCGCTGCCCCTGGCCCACCGGTTCGGCGACCGGCTCGCCGCCTCGTACGACCTGCTCGGCTACAACGGCATCGTGACCCCGCTGGCCGACACCTCGGTCGACCCGCTCGGCCTCGCCTACCCGTTGGCCGCCCACCAGTCCCGCGCCGCGTCCCGTACCGCCGGCCGCTCCGGGCACGAGAAGCCGCTCGACCCCGCCTGGATCGTCGCCGACTACACCGACCCGGGCACCCCGCTGCCGCCCGGTATCGCCCCGGCCCGGGTGGCCGCCGCCCGGCACGCCCTGACCTGCGGTCCGCTCGCCGAACTCCAGGCGTCCGTCCGGGCCCCGATGACCCCGGGCCGTTTCCTGGACAACCTCCGCGGCGCCTGGACCCGCACCTCCTTCCGCTACCCCGACGACCCCGTCAGGGCCGAACGCACCCTGTGCGGCCCGTGAGCCGACCCATGACGGCGACCGAGACCCGGCAGCCGCCACGCTTTCCCAGCCGCCCGCCGCGGAACCGTGCCGTCCGGTGGCGTCCCGGGCCGTACCTCCTGGTCGGCGGGGCCTGCTGGCTGCTGCTCGCGGTGGTGACCTGGCACACCCCGATCGCCTCGGACTTCGGACAGCACGCGGCCGCGGTGGAACAGGTCAAGGCGAACTGGCGCCACCCGGGGAACCCGCTGCTGAAGGCCCCCGGCACCGGCAGCCCCTACTACTCGCCCTACATCGTGCTGCTCGGCCTGGTGGCGAAGGCGACCGGCACCGCGGGCTGGCTGGTCCTGCGGTGGTGCGGCGCGCTGAATCTGGCGGTACTGGTCGCCGGGGTGGGGGCGTACACGAAGACGCTGACCGGGCGCCGCTGGGCACCGGTGTACGCGCTGCTCGCCTTCGTCCTGCTGTGGGGGCCGAAGGCCGCGGAGTGGAGCGGCTTCTGCGGGGTGTGGTCGCTGACCCGCGGGGCCTCCTATCCGAGCACCTTCGCGGTGGGGCTCTCCTTCGTGCTGTGGACGGGCACCGACCGGCTGGCCCGGCACGGCGCCCGGGCGCTCCCCTGCATGGGGCTCGGGCTGCTCGGCGCGGTGCTGCTGCTGATCCACCCGGTGACGGCGCTGGCGGCGGGGGTGGGGGTGGCCGCGATCGTGGCGGGCCGGCAGCGGTCGTGGTCCTGGCGGGCGGCCGGCGGCTGGGCGCCGACGGCGGCCGTGGCGGTGGCACTGGCCGCGGCCTGGCCGTACTTCGACGTGTTCGCGCTGGCCGGCGACACCTCCCTGGACTATCTGCACCGCAAGCTCTACCAGCACCCCTTCCCGTGGTACGGGCTGGCCGCGGCCGGCCTGCCTGCCCTGCTGTGGCGGGCCCGGCAGCGGCTGCGGGACCCACTGGTGGTGATGTTCGCGGCGGACACCGTGATCGCCGGCTACGGCTGGCTCAGTGCCCACTACGTCTACGGCCGGGTCTTCGCGCTGGCGCTCGTCCCCCTCCAGTTCTCCCTCGCGGTGGAGCTGGCCGCGCCCCGGCCCTGGCCCCGGGCGCGGCGGTGGCTGGTGCCGCTCACCGCGGTCGCGGTGTGCTGCGGCCTGGTGGCGCAGGCGGGCGCGGTGGTCCCGCGCCGCTATCTGCCGGTCGCCCTTGACCACCCGCGGCGCTGGCACAGCTACACCTGGGTGACGGACCTGGTGCCGGCCGGCGACGTGGTGCTCACCGACGGATACGCGGCCACCCATGTGCTGCCCGCCTACGGCATCTTCCTGGTCGCGCCCACCTGGCCGGACCCGGCGATCCCGGCCGCCGAGACCGCCCGCCGGTTCGCCGCCCTGTACGGCTACCTCGACCCGCGCACTCCCACCGCCGTGCGGCGGCAGATCGTACGGCGTTACGACGCGCGCTGGCTGCTGCTGACCCGGGGCCAGGACGTGCCGTACGAGGGGCAGTCGGTGGCGTGGAGCCAGGACTCGCAGGAGCGGCTGATCAGGCTCTACGAGCCGCCCCGCGAGCACTGACCCGCCACCCTGCCCGGGCGGCCGGGCCGTACCGGCTTGCCGTACGGCCCGACCACCCGCCCACTGCGCTGCGCACTGCCCCGCCCGCTGCCCCACCCACTGCCCCGCACGTCGCCCGCGCGGGCTCGCCAGGGGCCACCCGGCGGCTACCGGCGGCTACCGGCGGCTCATCGGTGCGTGCGCAGCAGCGTCCGGAAGGTCCGCATGGCCACCGAGAGGCTGGCCAGGTCGAACTCCTCCGCCCCCTGGATCTCCTCCAGCGTGGTGCGGGCCCGGCTGATCAGACCGGAGTTCTGCTCCTCCCAGCCCTTGTAGCGCTGCTCGGGCGTCGCCCCGTCCTTGCCCGCGGAGAGCACGTCGGCGGTGAGCGCCGCGTGCGCCGCGAACAGGTCCTCGCGGATCGCGGCCCGCGCCATGGACTGCCAGCGGTCGGCACGGGGCAGCAGGATGATCCGGTCGAGCAACTGGGTGATGCCCAGCCGGTCGGCGAGGTCGAAGTAGACCTCGGCGACGTCCAGCGGATCCTTGCCGCTGCGGTCGGCGACAGCCACGATGTCCAGCGACGGGAACGCCGAGGAGAACCCGGCCACCCGGTTCGCCAGCTCCTCCGGCACCCCGGCGCCGGTCAGCTCGTCGTGCAGCGTCTGATACCACTCCAGGTCGGCGCCCCGCAGCAGCTTCGGCAGCTGCGACCAGACCGTGTGCACCCCTTCGGTGAAGACGTCGATGGTCTCGGCGATCTGCAACGGCTGCAGCCGGTTGTTCAGCAGCCAGCGGGTGCCGCGCTCGACCAGCCGCCGCGAGTGCAGCCTGATCCGGGTCAGCACGTCGGCGGGCACGGTGTTGTCGAGTGCCTCCACCTCGTCCCAGATCCGGCCGAGACCGAAGATCGCCCGGGCCGCGATGTGCG
The DNA here is from genome assembly GCF_036227265.1 of Streptomyces sp. NBC_01476. NCBI lineage: Bacteria > Bacillati > Actinomycetota > Actinomycetes > Kitasatosporales > Streptomycetaceae > Streptomyces > Streptomyces sp. NBC_01476. Next base: position 2,957,840 of record NZ_CP109446.1, read on the forward strand.
CCCTGACGATCTCGTCGGTCGTCGCGCCGGTCTCCTCCCGGAAGCGGTGCAGGAACGTCGTACCGCCGGAGTTCACCGTGTCGTTGACCAGCACCGTGGTGATGATCTCGCGGTGCAGCGCGTGGTTGTCGATCTGCTGCTCGAACCGCTCGCGCAGCGGGACCGGGAAGTACGCGTGCAGCAATCCGCGCAGATACGGGTCGTCGGGCAGATCGGTATGGATCAGCTCCTCGGCCGCGGTGATCTTGGCGTAGGCGAGGATCACCGCGAGCTCGGGCTGGGTCAGGCCCTGGCCGGCCGCCAGCCGCTCCCGGATCTGCCGGTCGGTGGGCAGGAACTCCAGCCCCCGGTCCAGGTGGCCCTCGCGCGCCAGCCGGCGGATGAACCGCTGGTGGGCGTGGAGCAGGCTGGCGCTCTGCGCCATGCTGTTGGCCAGCGCCACGTTCTGCGCGTAGTTGTTGCGCAGCACCAGGTTGCCGACCTCGTGGGTCATCTCGGCCAGCAGGGCGTTGCGCTGCTTCACCGTCAGATCGCCCTCGGCGACGACGCTGTTGAGCAGGATCTTGATGTTCACCTCGTGGTCGGAGGCGTCCACCCCGGCGCTGTTGTCGATGGCGTCGGTGTTGATCCGGCCGCCGGAGCCGTCCGGGCCGCCGGAGCGGGCGAACTCGATCCGGCCCAGCTGGGTGAAGCCGAGGTTGCCGCCCTCGCCGACCACCTTGACCCGCAGTTCCGAGCCGTTGATCCGGATCGCGTCGTTGGCCTTGTCGCCGGCGTCGGCATGGGTCTCGGTGGACGCCTTGACGTAGGTGCCGATACCGCCGTTCCACAGCAGGTCCACCGGAGCCTGCAGGATCGCCTTCATCAGCTCGGCGGGGGTGATCTTCGCGGCGGTGGTGTCGATGCCGAGCGCGGCGCGGACGGTCTGGTTCAGCGGGATCGCCTTGGCGGTGCGCGGGTAGATGCCGCCGCCCGAGGAGATCTTCGAGGTGTCGTAGTCGGCCCACGAGGAGCGCGGCATCTCGAAGAGCCGGCGCCGCTCGGCATAAGAGGTGGCCGCGTCCGGGTGGGGGTCGAGGAAGATGTGCCGGTGGTCGAAGGCGGCGACCAGCCGGATGTGCTCGGAGAGCAGCATGCCGTTGCCGAACACGTCACCGGACATGTCGCCGATGCCGACGACGGTGAAGTCCTCTTCCTGGGTGTTGTGGCCGGTCTCCCGGAAGTGCCGTTTCACCGACTCCCAGGCGCCGCTGGAGGTGATGGCCATCTTCTTGTGGTCGTACCCGACAGAGCCGCCGGAGGCGAAGGCGTCGCCGAGCCAGAAGCCGTAGCCGGTCGCGACCTCGTTGGCGATGTCGGAGAAGGACGCGGTGCCCTTGTCGGCGGCCACCACCAGATAGGTGTCGTCCTCGTCGTGCCGCACCACGTTCTGCGGCGGGACCACCTCGCCGGCCACCAGGTTGTCGGTGATGTCGAGCAGCCCGGAGATGAAGGTCTTGTACGAGGAGATGCCCTCGGCGAGCCACGCGTCCCGGTCCGCCGCCGGGTCGGGCAGCCGCTTGCCGACGAAGCCGCCCTTGGCGCCAACCGGCACGATGACGGTGTTCTTCACCATCTGCGCCTTGACCAGGCCGAGCACCTCGGTGCGGAAGTCCTCCCGGCGGTCGGACCAGCGCAGACCGCCGCGGGCGACCTTGCCGAACCGCAGGTGGACGCCCTCCACCCGCGGTGAGTACACCCAGATCTCGTACGCCGGGCGGGGCGCCGGCAGCTCCGGGATGGCCTGCGGGTCGAACTTGACCGACAGGTAGGGGTGCGGATTGCCCTCGGCGTCCTTCTGGAAGAAGTTGGTCCGCAGTGTGGCCTTGATGAGGGTGAGGAAGGCCCGCAGGATGCGGTCCTCGTCCAGGCTGGCCACCTGGTCGAGCGCCCCTTCGAGCTCTTCCAGGATGCCGTCGGTCAGCTCGCTGCCGGCCCGCTGGTGGTCCGGGGAGAGCCGGGCCTGGAAGAGGTTGATCAGCAGCCGGGTGGTGTGGACATTGCTGCGGAGGGTGTCCTCCATGTAGTCCTGGCTGAAGGTCGAACCGGCCTGCCGCAGATACTTCGCGTACGCCCGCAGCACCATCGCCTGCCGCCAGTCCAGACCGGCCCGCAGCACCAGCGAGTTGAAGCCGTCGTTCTCCGCCCGGTCGGTCCAGGTGGCGGCGAACGCCTGCTGGAACCGCTCGCGCGCGTCGTCCCCGAGGTCCCCCAGCGCCGGGTCGAGGCGCAGGCCGAAGTCGTAGATCCAGGCCCGGGAGTTGTCGGTCCTGCGCAGTTCGTAGGGCCGCTCGTCGACCACCTCCACGCCGAGCCGCTGGAGCACCGGCAGCACCGCGGAGAGCGAGACCGGCGCGCCGGTGCGGTAGATCTTGAAGCGCCGCTCCTCGGGGGCCGCGCCCACCGGCTCGTAGAGGCTGAGCGTGAAGTCGTCGGCGCCCAGGCTCTCGACATGCTGGAGGTCGGCGACCGCGGAGCGCGGGGTGAAGTCCGACCGGTAGCCGTCGGGGAAGGCGTGCGCGTACCGGCGGGCCAGTTCGGCGGCCCGCTCCTCGCCGCACTCGGCGGTCAGTGCCTCGCCGAACCCGTCCGCCCAGGAGCGGGTCGCCTCCGACAGCCGGTTCTCGATCCGCTCCACATCGGCGTCGCCGAGCTGCGGCAGCGGGGTGCCCGCGTCGACCCGGATCACGAAGTGCAGCCGGGAGAGCACCGACTCGGTGTTCCACGCGGTGAAGTCGGCGCTGTGGCCGCCCAGCTCCTCCTGGAGGATGTGGGTCAGCCGCAGCCGTACCGCGGTGGTGTAGCGGTCCCGCGGCAGGTACACCAGTGCGGAGTAGTACCGCCCGTACTCGTCCTGCCGCAGGAACAGCCGGAGTTTGCGGCGCTCCTGGAGGTACAGCACGCTGGTGACGATGGACCGCAGTTCGTCGGCTGGCGTCTGGAACAGCTCGTCGCGCGGGTAGGTCTCCAGGATCTGCAGCAGGTCGCGGCCGTCGTGGCTCTCGGGCGAGAACCCGGCGCCGTCCAGCACTTCTTCGACCTTGCGGCGGATCACCGGGACCCGGCGGATCGACTCGGTATAGGCGGCCGACGAGAACAGGCCGAGGAAGCGCCGCTCGCCGATCACATTGCCCTCGGCGTCGAACCGCTTGACCCCCACATAGTCCAGGTAGGACGGCCGGTGCACGGTGGAACGGCTGTTCGCCTTGGTGAGGATCAGCAGATGGTGCTCGCGGGCCTTGGCCCGGGCGTCGGCCGGCAACCGGCTGAACGACGGCGAGTTGGCGTGGGCCGGGTGACCGGGCTGGATGCTGTCGGCCCGCGGGTGCACCGGGTCGGAGCGCAGGATGCCGAGGCCGGTACCGGGGACGGCCACCAGCACGTCCTCCGCGGCGCCGTCCGGGCCTGCCTCGCTGGTCAGTTCGTACTCGCGGTAGCCGAGGAAGGTGAAGTGGTCGTCGCAGAGCCAGCGCAGCAGCTCCACCGCTTCGACCGCTTCCTGCTCGGCGACCGGCGGCGGCGTGGTGGTCAGTTCGTCGGCGATGGACTGCGCGGCCTGGCGCATCTTCGTCCAGTCCTCGACGGACTCCCGGACGTCGGACAGGACGCGCCGCAGGTCGGCGGTGATCTCCTTGAGGTCGTCGCGGTCGGTCTCGCGGTCGATCTCGACGTGGATCCACGACTCGGTCAGCACGTCGTGCGGCAGCGGCTCGTCGTCATTGCCGCAGGCGGAGCCGATCACCTCCAGGAGCTTGCCGGTGACGTCCCGGCGGACCTGGAACTGCGGGTGGACGACGACATGGATGGCCCGGTTGGCCTGGTTGAGCGCGCTGGTCACCGAGTCCACCAGGAACGGCATGTCGTCGGTGACGACCTCGACCACCGTGTGGCTGCACTGCCAGGCGTTCTCTTCTATGGTCGGCGTGTGCACCCGCACGTTGGCGGTGCCCTGCGGGCGTACCTCCGCCAGCCGGTAGTGGGAGAGCGCGGCACCGAAGACGTCGACCGGATCGCGGCCCATCAAGTCCTCTGGTGCGGTGTGCCGGTAGTAACGCTGGAGGAACGCGGTCAGCGTCTCCGCGTCGAGGCCCTGGCCGGGTGCTCCCCCCGCCGGGCTGTTCTCACCGACCCGCGCTGCCTGTTCCAGCAGCTCGGCCTTGGCTTCGTCCAGCTTGGTCTGCATGTCCTCTAGCTCCTGTCGCGCGCCGTTGCGTGACGTCGGGTGATGGCACGTCTTCCCGCGGCGCGGGGTTACCGCTACGGGACGACGCTATGCCGGAAAAGGGGTTCGTCGAGCCCGTGAGCGCATATCTGCCCCGGGTGCGCGGATCAACGGTGATCACGCGCGCAAGGCTATCGCTCCGGTCGGGGTGCCCGTGCGCGCCGCCTTCGTACAAATCGGCCGTCCGTCTTTGGCCCGATTGGCCACAAGTCACGTTCCGCCGCAGGTCAGCGGGCTATTCGCTCGGCCAGTGCGACGGCGTCCGTAAGGGTGTCCACCACGGGCACCCCCGCCGACTCCAGGCTCTGCCGGCTGCCGGAACCACCGGTGTAGAGGACCGCGTACGCGCCCACATGGGCCGCCGCCGCGGCGTCGTCGAGAGCGTCGCCGATCACCACCACGGTGCTGGTGTCCACCCCGTCGAGCGAGGCCAGGTGGAGGGCCATCTGCTCGGCCTTGCCCGCGGTGGAGGGGCCGGTGCGTCCGTCCACCCGCACGAAGTGCCGGTCGATGCCGTGCGTGGTGACCATGGGCAGCAACTGCTCGTGCGGGGCGAGCGAGCAGAGCGACTGGGTGAGGCCGGCCGCCTGCCGGGCGGTGAGGAGTTCCCGGGCGCCCTCGGCGAGGCCGCACGCCTCGGCCATGGCCCAGTAGTGCCGGTGGAAGGTGGCGTCCATGACCTCCCACTCCGCGTCGGTGGGCAGCCGGCCGATGAGCCGCTCGTAGAAGCGGGGCACCGGCACGCAGTACAGCTCGCGGTAGCGGTCCAAAGTGATCGGTGGCAAGCCGAGTTCGGCGAAGGAGGCGTTGGTGGCCCCGATCACCGCGTCCATGTCGTGGAACAGGGTGCCGTTCCAGTCCCACACCAGATGCGCGTTCACAGGAAAACCGTACTCGCGCAGGGCGACGCCCCGTTTCCAGCCTGTGGATAACTTTCGTCCGCCCGGCGACCTCAGCTCACGGCCGCCGCCGGGTCACCCGATCAGATGGGGAATCTCCTGCGTGGCGTACCAGAGCAGTTCATGGTCCTCCACCCCGTCCACGGTGAACTGCGCGTCGTCGTCCCCGGCGTCGGCCGCGCCCAGCGCCTCGGCCGCCGCGCTGACATCGGACACCGCGTCGTCCGCGTCGACGTGGACCGCCGCCGTCTTGGTGAAGGGCACCGGGCGGGCCAGCCGTACCTCGCCGAGCGCGGCCGGGTCGAGCCCGCGGTCCGGGTCGTGGGCCACCTCGCCGTCGGCGATGTCCACCGCGACCACCACCCGGCGGCGCGGGGTGTCCGGGTGGACCGCCAGCAGCCGCAGTGACGCCTGGGCCGCTCGCGTCAACGCCGCGTACTCCAGCTCTTCGATGTCGTCGGAGACGTACCACTCGCGCAGTCCGGGCGTCACCGCGAAGGCGTCCAGCGGCGCGGGCCCGATCTCGCCTGCCTTGTAGCCCTCGGCCAGCCCGGCGAGAGTGGTGGGAATGTAGACGCGCATGGCGTGAAGCATACGTGCGCCGCCATCCTGATAGGTGAATCTCGGGCGGCCCCCCGGCAGCGCACCGAGAGCTTGCCCGGAACTCCCGCGGACCCCTACAACCGGCCCTACCACCCGGTAACGATCTTCGGAGTCCCCCGTGCGCAACTCAGCCCCGCACTCGTCCCTGCCCTCGTCCGTACCCCCGTCCGTCACCACAGCCCAGGCGCCCGTGATCCGCCGTCCCGGCGCCGGCACCGCCCCACCGGGCCGCCGTGACACCCGGCGCCCGGCGGGCCGCCCAGGGGCCCCTGCCCGCCCGCTCCCGCCCCACATCTGGTTCGCCGGCCGCCTGCTCGACGTCCTCACCGGCCGCCGGCCGCTGACCTGCCTGGCCGGACGGGTCCGGGACGAGGCGTACCAGCGGCTGTGGGAGCTGCACGCGGCCCGCGCGGACTGGCGCCGCCAGGTCCGCGGCCGTACCCCGTACGTGTACCGCTGCCGGTTTTTCCGCACCCCCGACGGAGCCCTGGAAGTCTCCGCCGTGGTCGCGCTCGACCAGGACGTCTTCCGGGCACTCGCCTTCCGCCTCGAACCCGGCGACGAGGAGTCGGGGCCGGGCTACGGGGACGCCCGCTGGCGCTGCACCGCGGTCGCCGCCCAGTGAGCCGGGGCACGGAAACGGCCCGGGACCGGACCGTGTCGGCCCGGCCCCGAGCCGGTGTTCCCGCGTCCTGCCGCCCCCGCTACTTCTTGCGGCGGCGTCCGCCCTTGGCCGCCCGGCGGCGCTCCGCGCGCGTCGTACCGACCTCTTCGCCGGCATCGGCACCGCCGGCGTCCACCGAGGCGCCCTCGAACTCGCCCTCGACGACACCGCCCTCACCGTCCACCGAAGGAGCGGAGAAGTGCAGGCGGTCGGCCCGCTTGGGGGCGTCCAGGCCCTTGGCGCGGATCTCCGGACGAGCCTCCTTGATCAGCGACGGGACCGCGTCCTCGATCGCGTCGGCCACCGGCACCTCCTCGACCTGCTGCTCGACCTGGACCTCCAGGTTGAACAGGTAGCCGACGGACTCCTCCTTGATGCCGTCCATCATGGCGGTGAACATGTCGAAGCCCTCACGCTGGTACTCCACCAGCGGGTCGCGCTGCGCCATCGCGCGCAGCCCGATGCCCTCCTGGAGGTAGTCCATCTCGTAGAGGTGCTCACGCCACTTGCGGTCCAGCACCGAGAGCACCACGCGCCGCTCCAGCTCGCGCATGATCTCCTCGCCGAGCTGCTTCTCCCGCTCGGCGTACTGCTCGCTGATGTCGTCCTTGACCGACTCGGCGATGAACTCGGCGGTGATGCCGGCCCGGTCGCCGGCCGCCTCCTCCAGCTCCTCGATGGTGACCTTGGTCGGGTAGAGCTGCTTGAAAGCGCCCCACAGCCGGTCCAGGTCCCAGTCCTCGGCGAAGCCCTCGCGGGTCTCGGCGTCGATGTAGGCGTCGATGGTGTCGTTCATGAAGTGCTGCACCTGCTCCTGCAGGTCCTCGCCCTCCAGGACGCGGCGGCGCTCGCCGTAGATGACCTCGCGCTGCCGGTTGAGCACCTCGTCGTACTTCAGGACGTTCTTGCGGATCTCGAAGTTCTGCTGCTCGACCTGCGACTGGGCCGACGCGATGGCCCGGGTGACCATCTTGTTCTCGATCGGCACGTCGTCCGGCACGTTCGCCATGGACATCACACGCTCGACCATCTGCGCCTTGAACAGGCGCATCAGGTCGTCGCCCAGCGACAGATAGAAGCGGGACTCGCCCGGGTCGCCCTGCCGGCCGCTACGGCCGCGCAGCTGGTTGTCGATCCGGCGGGACTCGTGGCGCTCGGTGCCCAGCACATACAGGCCGCCGAGCTCCTTGACCTCTTCGAACTCGGCCTTGACGGCCGCCTCCGCGCGCTCCAGCGCCTCGGGCAGAGCCGCAGCCCACTCCTCGACGTGCTCGCCCGGGTCCAGGCCGCGCTGCCGCAGTTCCGCCTCGGCGAGGTCGTCGGGGTTACCGCCGAGCTTGATGTCGGTGCCGCGGCCGGCCATGTTGGTGGCGACGGTGACCGCGCCCTTACGGCCCGCCTGCGCCACGATCGACGCTTCACGGTCGTGCTGCTTGGCGTTCAGCACCTCGTGCGGGACACCACGCTTGGACAGCTGCGCCGACAGGTACTCGGACTTCTCCACCGAGACGGTGCCGACCAGGACCGGCTGGCCCTTCTCGTGCTTCTCCACGATGTCCTCGACCACGGCCGCGAACTTCGCCTCTTCGGTCCGGTAGATCAGGTCCGGCTTGTCCATCCGCTGCATCGGGCGGTTGGTCGGGATCGGGACCACGCCGAGCTTGTAGATCTGGTGGAACTCCGCCGCCTCGGTCATCGCCGTACCGGTCATACCGCAGAGCTTGTCGTACAGGCGGAAGAAGTTCTGCAGGGTGATCGTGGCGAGGGTCTGGTTCTCGTCCTTGATGTCCACCCCTTCCTTCGCCTCGATCGCCTGGTGCATGCCCTCGTTGTAGCGGCGGCCGGCGAGGATACGGCCGGTGTGCTCGTCGACGATCATGACTTCGCCGTCCATGACGACGTAGTCCTTGTCGTTCTTGTAGAGCTCCTTGGCCTTGATGGCGTTGTTCAGATAACCGACGAGCGGGGTGTTCACCGACTCGTAGAGGTTGTCGATGCCCAGCCAGTCCTCGACCTTGGTGACGCCCGACTCGTGGATCGCGACGGTGCGCTTCTTCTCGTCCACGTCGTAGTCGCCGGTCTCCTCCTTGCCCAGCGAGCCGGCCTCTCCGCGGTTGAGGCGCTTCACCAGGCGGGCGAAGTCGCTGTACCACTTGGTGGCCTGGTCGGCGGGACCGGAAATGATCAGCGGCGTACGGGCCTCGTCCACCAGGATCGAGTCGACCTCGTCGACGATCGCGAAGTTGTGGCCGCGCTGGACCAGCTCGTCCTTCGACCACGCCATGTTGTCGCGCAGGTAGTCGAAACCGAACTCGTTGTTCGTGCCATAAGTGATGTCGCAGGCGTACTGCTCGCGGCGCTCGGCCGGCGACATGTTCGCCAGGATGCAGCCGACCTCAAGGCCGAGGAACTTGTGCACCCGGCCCATCCACTCCGAGTCCCGCTCGGCGAGGTAGTCATTGACGGTGATCAGATGAACACCCTTGCCGGAAATGGCATTCAGATAAGCGGGCAGGGTGCCGACCAGGGTCTTGCCCTCGCCGGTGCGCATTTCGGCGACATAACCGAGGTGCAGCGCGGCGCCGCCCATGATCTGAACGTCGTAGTGGCGCTGTCCCAGAACGCGCTTGGCCGCCTCACGGACGGTGGCGAACGCCTCGGGAAGCAGGTCCTCCAGGGACTCGCCGCCCGCGTAACGCTCCTTGTACTCGTCCGTGAGAGCCCTCAGCTCGGCATCGGAGAGGTCGAGAAAGTCCTCTTCGATGGAATTGACCTGGTCCGCGATGCGGTGCAGCTTGCGCAGGATCTTGCCTTCACCTGCACGCATGATCTTGCTGATGACGGACACGTAGGCTGGCTCCTTGCCGGTCGGGCCTGGCGCGGCTCCCGCGCTGGCACAGCGGGGGGTTTCTCGACTGTCTCGGACAGGGTTCGGACGGTCTCGGGCCCAGCTGCAACGGCCATCGTAAGCGAGGAGACCAGCGGGCCGGGAGGCCCGGCGGAGGCAAAACGGTTTTCCGCGGCTCCTGGGGCTCGGTGATACTCACCTGACACCCGTCGGCAGGTCCGCCTGCCTCCCGCCGGAAGGTGCGGTTCAGCATGGAAACGATCACTCTGACCACCGACCGCCTGCACCTGCGCCCGCTGGAAGCAGCCGACGCGGACGCGGTCCACGCGGCCTGTCAGGACCCCGAGATCCCGCGCTGGACGACCGTCCCCTCGCCCTACACCCGGCAGCACGCGGCGGACTTCACCGGCAGGACCGGCCCCGCCGGCTGGCGGGAGGACACCCAGTACACCTTCGGCGTCTTCACCCGGGACACCGGCGCCCTGGTCGGCTCCATGGGCCTGGTACGCCTCGCCCAGCTCGCCGCCCCCGACCACCAGGCGGAACTCGGCTACTGGACGGCGAAGGAGCAGCGCGGCAAGGGCTTCACGGTGGAAGCCGGCCGCGCGGTCTGCGGCTGGGCCTTCGCGTCGCTCGGGGTGGAACGGCTCGAGTGGTACGCCGAGGCCGGCAACGAAGCTTCCCGCGCGGTGGCACTGAAGCTGGGCTTCGTCATGGAGGGGACCATACGGTCGCGAATCCTGCACGGGGGCACCCGGCGCGACGCCTGGACCGGCTCGCTGCTGCCCTCGGACTGGGGGCTGGAGACGGCCACGGCGTACCTGCCGTACGGAAAGTAGCAGGCCGTCCGGATACGTGCAGGTCAGCGCGATTGTCAGTGGGCGGTTCTACGCTGTCGGGCATGACGCTCCTGCCGCCGCCTCAGCTCACTTTGTCCGCCGACGAGGCCCGCAGGATCGCCCTGCGCGCCCAGGGCTTCCTCGGTGCCCCGGACCGGCGCGGCGGCACCCGCGGTGTCCTGCGGTCGCTGGGCGCGGTGCAGCTCGACACCATCTCGGTGCTGGCCAGGTCGCACGAGCTGATCCCGTACGCCCGGCTCGGCGCGGTCGGCCGTGACGCGGTCGAGCAGGCGTACTGGACGGAGAACCACGCCTTCGAGTACTGGTCCCACGCCGCCTGCATCCTCCCCATCGAGGAGTGGCCGCACTTCGCCTTCCGCCGCCGCGCCCGACGGGCCCGTGGCCACCGCTGGCACGTCCTGGCCGACGCCGAGCGCTCGGTGGACGCCGTGCTGGACCAGCTCAGGACCGAGGGCCCGCTGAACTCCACCCAGCTCGGCGGCGCCAAGAACGGCGGCCCGTGGTGGGACTGGTCCGAGACGAAGATCGCGGTCGAGTGGCTCCTCGACACCGGTGAGGTGGTCTGCACCCAGCGGCGCGGCTGGAAGCGGATCTACGACCTCGCCGAGCGGGCCGTCCCCGGGCAGCTCCTGCACGACGACCTGGACGACGCCGAGTGCATGCGCCGGCTGGTCGCCCAGGCGGGGGCGGCGATGGGGGTGGCCACCCGGTCCGACCTCGCGGACTACCACCGCCTCAAGGGCGAGCAGGTCACCGCGGTGATCGGCGACACCGGCCTGGTCCCGGTCGAGGTCGAGGGCTGGGGCAAGCCCGCCTGGGCGGACCCGGCGGCGCTGGCGAACGAGCCGCGCGGCCGGCACCGCACGACGCTGCTCTCCCCGTTCGACTCCCTGATCTGGGACCGTCCGCGCACCGAGCGGATCTTCGGCTTCACCCACCGGCTGGAGGCGTACACCCCGAAGGCCAAGCGGATCCACGGCTACTTCGCGATGCCGCTGCTGGCGGGCGGGAAGCTGGTCGGCCGGGTGGACCCGGCACGCGAGGGCGGCACCCTGGTCGCCCGGCAGGTGACCCTCGACGGGCCGAAGGCGGTCGCGCCCGCCGCCGACGCCATCGCCGAGGCGGCCGGCTGGGTCGGCTGCACCGAGGCTCGGGTGGAGAAGGTGCTGCCGGAGACGCTGCGGGAACCGCTGGTCACCGAGCTCAAGAGCCGGGTCTAGCGGATTTCCAGGATCTTCTCGCGCATCGCGTAGACCACGGCCTCCATCCGGGAGTGCAGCTGCAGCTTCTCCAGGATGTTGCGGACGTGGTTCTTCACGGTGTTCTCGCTGATGAAGAGCTGCTTGGCGATGTCCCGGTTGTTGAGGCCGGTCGCCACCAGCTTGAGCACCTCGAGCTCCCGGTCGGTGAGCTTCGGCGCGGGCACCAGCCGCCGCTCGTCCGTGCGCTGGATCATCGACTTGAACTCGGTGAGCAGCTTCGACGCCATCGAGGGGCTGATCTGCGACTGTCCGTCGGCGACCGCCCGGATCGCGGTCGCCACCTCGTCGGTCGAGATCTCCTTGAGGAGATAGCCCGTCGCCCCGGCCTTGATCGCCTCGTAGAGGTCCGCTTCCTCGTCGCTTATGGTCAGCATGATGATCTTGGCGCTGGGTGCCACCTCCTTGATCGAGGTGCACGCCTCGATCCCGCCCCGCCGCGGCATCCGGACATCCATCAGCACGATGTCGGGCAGCAGATCGGCGGCCTTCTCCACCGCCTCCGCCCCGTCACCGGCCTCACCGATGACCTGGATGTCCTCCTCCTGCGCGAGAACGATCTCCAGCCCCCGCCGGAACAGCGCATGATCATCGACCACCAGCACCCGGATCGGTTCGGCGCGGGCCGGGCTCACGGGCGGATCGTCATAGGGGGCCGGGCCGCGCGCACCGGGAGCCCCCTGGTCGAAGTCCGGCATCAGATCTTCCCCCTCGGACCGGAGTTGGGCACGGGTCCAGCATTTCACGTCCCCGCACGGTGGTGCCCCCAGGACGTTCCCGGGGGCACCGACTGCCGCTCGTCTGCCGGTCAGACGTGATGGTTGTTCAGCGCGTCCCCGGCCCCGCCCGGCGCCGCGCTCCCCGCCTCGTCGGCGTTCAGGTGGATCACCCCGTAGTCGTACCCGTGCCGGCGGTAGACGACGCTCGGCTGCTTCGTCTCACTGTCCACGAACAGGTAGAAGTCGTGCCCGACCAGCTCCATCTCGTACAGCGCCTGGTCGAGCGCCATCGGGCCGGCCACATGCGTCTTCTCCCGGACCACCAGCGGCCCCTCGCCGCGTACCTCCAGCGGACCCATCCTGGTCGTCGGCACACCGTCGCTGGCGGCACGGCTGGCGATGAGCCCGCCGTTGCCGTTCAGTGTGGCGGCCTCCGGCACACTCGCCGGCACATCCGCGGCCGGCGTCCTGCCCTGTCCCCGTCGGGTGTGGCGCTTGCTCGCGGCCTTCCGCAGCCGCGCCTCCAGCTTCGTCACGGCGGCGTCCAGAGCCGCGTACGGGTCGGCCGCTGCCGCTTCGGCACGGACGACGGGCCCGCGGGTGTTCAGCGTGATCTCCACGCGGTCGGCGTGGTCCGCCTGCCGCGGGTTGAGCTCTTTGGACACCTCGACGTCGAGGCTGATCACCTTGCCGTCGAGCTTCTGGATCTTGTCCAGCTTCTCGGCCACATGCTTGCGGAACCTCTCGGGCACCTCGGTCTTGCGGCCTTTGACGACGATGTCCACGCAGAACTCCGTTCCGGACCGCTCCCGCCACGCGGAGGCAGTCCCTTTCCTGAGGCCGGGACGGGTCCGAGACCTGTCCGGCGCTGCGTCGGCTGCTGCCTCGCCGCCCGGGGCCTCCGGGATGCGAAGCCGCGGCTTTCACCTCCTCCTGCCCCGCTGGGAAGATCAACACCCCGATAGGGCCGCTTCCCTCTACCCCGAACATAGACCCGGAGAGTGGAGGTCGGCATCCCCAACGACAGGGGTACCTCGTTCGAATGATTCCCCCTCCCCGCTACCTCGGGTCATGTGCGTCCGAGCGGCTGCCCGCGCGCGTGTCCGAACCACCTGCCGGGCCTGTGTCCGAACGGATCTCCGGATCGTGCGGCCCCGCCACCACCGCCGCCCCGGCCACCCGTCCGCCGGCCGCCGCCACCGCGCCCGCCGCGACGGCCAGCGAGGCACCGGTGGTCATCAGGTCGTCGACCAGGACCACCGCCGCGGTGGTGAGCAGCGGGGCCCGGCTCCCGACCGCCACAAGGGCACCGGACAGATTGGCCAGCCGCTCGGCCGACGTCAGTCCGGCCTGGTCGGCGACCGGCCGCCGCTGCCGCAGCGCGGCCACCGCCCTGGCCGGGACGCCTCCCCCGCGCAGCTCCCGGGCCGCCGCGCGGGCCATCCGCGCGGTGGCGTCGTGCCCTCGCTGGGCCACCGCCCGCCGGGCCGAGGGCACCGGCACCAGCAGGAGCGGTCCGGCAGCGCCCACCCGCCGTACCGCCGCGGCCAGTGCGCCGCCGAGCGGCCGTGCCAGTCCCAGCGCACCCCGTTCCTTGTGCGCCAGAACCACGGCCCGCACCTCGTCGCCGTACCGTCCGGCCGCGTAGACCGGTGGCAGTCCGGGCGGCTCCGGGGACGGCCGTACCCGCCGTACCGAGGCCGCCCCGCCCAGCAGCCCCGTGCACCGCTCGCACAACTCCGTCCGCGGCAGCCCGCACCCCGCGCAGTCCACCGGCAGTACCAGCCCGGTGATCTCCTGCCACCAGCCCCGCATGACTCAACTGTGCGGTCCGGATCGCACGCGCCGCCAGTCACTCTTTCGAGGGCTGTGGAAAACTCCGGGCGAACGGACTCCGCCGACCGCCGAAGAAGCAGGGTTCAGCCCGGGTAGACGGGACCGCTGCCCTTCGGATTGACCTGCTTCCAGTTCGCTTCCGCGGGCAGCCGGTAGACCCGGCCGTTGTAGGACGCCAGCAGCGGCTTGTCCTCGATCTCCGAGGCCGCCACGGACGCCGCCTCGTTTATCCCCTCCAGGGCGGGCGCCGCAGAACCGTCGGTGTTCATGTACTGGATCTGCTGCACACCACCGGTCTCGCTGCCCAGCACCACCAGGCGGCTGACGCCTGCCCAGGACACCGAGGTGACCTTCTCCCCGACGGGGGTGAGGGTGCGCAGTCCCGTCACCGTGAAAGCGTCCGGATCCTTGGCCGTGCCCCGCTGGATCCTGCCGAGCTGGAGCGTGGAGTCGCCGCCCTGCCGCACGATCAGCGCGATCCGCACCCCGTCGGAGGAGACGCGGAGCGATTCCACCCGCCCCAGCAGACCGGGTACCGACACCTCATGCGGCTGCCCGGCGCCGCCCCGCAGCATCAGCAGCTGCGAATTCTGCGGATCACGGTCCGCCACCCACAGGTCGCCGAGGCCGTCCCAGCTGGGAGCGCTCAGACCGTTCTTCGAGTCCGTCGCCTCGCTTCTGACCAGCGGCGAGGCGAACTGTCCCGGGATGGTCAGCGACCCGACCACCAGTTCCCGTCCGCTCGCCCGCACGCCCGCGGCCACCAGCTCGTCGCGGCGGATCGCCACCGAGGTCAGACCGGCCTTGTCCGCACCGAAGGGCCCCGGCACCGGTGCCGCCGTCAGGCCCGTCTCGGGCAGCGCCAGCAGCTTGTGGTCGGCCGAGATGTAGTACTGCCGCGTCGCGTTCCCGGCCAGGTTCTCCGGGCCGTAACTCTGCATGTCACCGCTGAGCGCACTGCAGAGCCTGCTCCCGTCCGCCCGCTGCACCTGCACGGCGGAGAGCTGCGCCGACGCCTGGGCCTGGACCGTGGCGAACAGCTGCGCGCCCAGCAGGACGCAGCGCTGCGCGGTCATATGGTCCGCGCTGCGGTCCAGCCGCACCCGCAGATGCTGGGAGTCGTCGAGAGTGACGCCGTGGTCCGCCGCCTTGGCATACAGCCGGGCACCGGCCGGCGCCGCACTGGTCACCGCGGGCTTCAGCCAGTCGGTCGGGCCGTCGAGCAGCGCCGAGACGGTGGAGACCAGCGACGGGGTGGAGAGCAGGGGGTCGTTCTCGTCCCGCAGATAGACCGGATCGGCGACCAGGGTGCGCCGGGCGATGCCGTCACGGTCGGCGTCCGGCCCGAGGTTGGCGAAGTAGTACATGTTCGCCGGGTGGTAGAGCCGGTCGAAGTCCAGCTCGGAGAGCACGAGGCCGTCGGCGAGCCCGTCGATCCGCCACTCGTTGTGCTCCCTGACGAGGTGGAAGCTCGCCCGGAAAGCACCGCGGGCCGGCTCGTAGGCGTGCTTGGAGTCCACCATGGCCGACTTCGTCCCGGTCAGGTCGACCGTCGTGTAGCCGTCCTTGCGGCTGGTGCCGGTGCTGTCGTCGGCCACCGGGACCAGGCTCCCGGAGTACACGGTGATCTGCTGGAACGGGTTCCAGTGCGCGGCCAGGCCCTTGGTGAGGTACTTCTTCGCCGTCGCGAAGTCGGTCTCGGAGCTGGTCGTCGCCTCCAGGAAACCGTTGACGATCTGCGAGGCCGCCTCGCCCGGGAGCGGCGCGAACGGATAGACCCGCACCTGCGTGTCGGCGTCCGCACGCTGCCCGTCACCGGCCTTGCGCACCTCGCCGCTGCTGGGCATCGACGCACAGCCGGCCAGCAGCAGCGCGGCAGTCGCCGGCAGCGCGACCCTGCGCAGGCGCCGTCCCAGGCCCCCCTTCGCAGCCATCAGACGTCGTCCTCCTGAGCGGATTCCCTGCGCTGGACCAACTGTGCCCGATTCCCGGGCAGCGCCGCCGGGTCGGCCGTCGGCGGATGCGGCGGGGCACTGGGCACCGGCGGTATGCCCGGCATCCGCGGCGTGAGCGCATGGGCGCCGGACTCCCGCGTCCAGCTGCCGCCGTCAGCTGTCGTGGTGTCGGCGGAACCGGCACGCGGAACCGGCACACCGACCGGTGCCAGGGCCCCGGCGGGCGGACCCGCCGACTTCAGCGCGCGGTTGCGGCGCGAGTCGTCGGGCTCCAGCGGTATGGGCGAGCCCCGCAGACTGTCTCCCGCCGTCCGCGGCAGCGTCATCCGGAACTGCGATCCGCCACCGGGTTCACCCCATGCCTGCAGCCAGCCGCCGTGCAGGCGGGCGTCCTCCACCGCAATGGACAGGCCGAGACCGGTGCCCCCGGTGGTACGCGCCCGTGCCGGGTCGGCCCGCCAGAAGCGGTTGAAGACCCGGGTCGCCTCACCCGGCTTCAGCCCGACTCCGTAGTCCCGCACCGCGACGGCCACCGCCCCGTCGGCGGTCGCCAGCCGTACCACCACGTCCTGGCCCTCGCCGTGCTCGATGGCGTTGACCACCAGGTTGCGCAGGACGCGCTCCACCCGCCGGGGGTCGGCCTCGGCGATCACCGGCTGCGCGTCGCCGCGTATCACCACCCGGCTGCCCTTGCGCTCGGCGAGCGGATCGGCGGCGTCCACCACCCGGCGGACCACCTCGCGCAGGTCTATCGGCTCCGCCGACAGCTCCGCGGCGCCCGCGTCGAACCGGCTGATCTCCAGCAGGTCCGACAGCAGTGATTCGAAGCGGTCCAGCTGGTTCTGCAGCAGCTCAGCGGACCGGGCGGTCACCGGATCGAAGGCGCTGCGGGCGTCGTGGATGACGTCCGCGGCCATCCGCACCGTCGTCAGCGGGGTCCGCAGCTCGTGCGAGACATCGGAGACGAAGCGGCGCTGCATCCGGGAGAGGTCCTCCAGCTGCTGGATCTTGCTCTGGAGATTCTGCGCCATCTTGTTGAAGGACTCGCCGAGTCTGGCGATGTCGTCCTCGCCGGTGACCTGCATACGTTCCTGCAATCGGCCGGCGGCCAGCCGTTCGGCGATCCCGGCTGCCATCCGCACAGGTGTGACGACCTGCCGCGTCACCAGCCAGGCGATCGCGCCCAGCAACACCACCACGAAGATCCCCGCGGTGGCCAGAGTGCCCTTGACCAGGCCGAGCGTCTTCTGCTCCTGGTCGAAGGAGAAGAGGTAGTACAGCTGATACGTGTTCTTGTTGATGTCCTGCAGCCGCTTGCCGATCGCCAGGGCGGGACGCGGTGGGCTGCCGTCGCTGGTCCTGACCGTTGTGTACTGCTCAAGGGCGCCCGGATGCGCCTGAACCGCGTCGCTGAGCGACTTCGGGATACTCGCCTCGGGCAGGATGCCGCCCGAGCCACGCGGACCGTGCGCGTTCACACTGCCCTCGCCGAACGACTGCTCGTCCCCGTTGGCCGGGCTGAGGGTGACGATCCAGTAGGCACCCTTGCCGCCGCTGGCGAACTGCGTGACCAGGCCGGTCAGCCAGTTCCCTGAGTCCTCCGTGCTGTGCGGCGTGCCCGACCCGGAGGTGTCCTGGGTCTGGATGCCCTTGTCCGCCATGTCCTGGGCGAGCGAGAAACCGCCCGTCGCCTGATTCTCGGCCGCCTTCTCCTTGGCGTCGAGCAGCCCGTTCTTGACCTGCCCGATCACCACGAAGCCGAGCAGCAGCACCACGCCGACCGACATCAGCAGCGTGAAGGCGACCACCCGCAGCTGAAGATTCCGCCGCCACAGCCGTACGGCCGGCTGCAGCGGACGCCGGGCCCAGCGCACGCACGAGCGGATCACCGGCAGCAGACCCCGCATGGGGTCCGCAAGCCGGTTCTCCAACCGCTCACGCTCGTACGACGCGCACATCTCAGCCCGGTCCTGCCTTGTACCCGACCCCGCGGACCGTCACGACGATCTCCGGACGCTCGGGGTCCTGCTCCACCTTCGACCGCAGCCGCTGCACATGCACATTCACCAGCCTGGTGTCAGCGGCGTGCCGATAACCCCAGACCTGCTCCAGCAGCACCTCCCGGGTGAACACCTGCCACGGCTTACGGGCAAGCGCCACCAGCAGATCGAACTCCAGCGGGGTCAGTGCGATCGGCTGCCCTTCGCGCTTCACCGAGTGACCGGCGACGTCGATCACGAGATCACCGATCGCCAGCTGCTCAGGGGTCGGCTCCTCCGCCCGCCGCAGCCGGGCCCGGACCCGGGCCACCAGCTCCTTCGGCTTGAACGGCTTGATGACGTAGTCGTCCGCCCCCGATTCGAGGCCGACCACCACATCCACCGTGTCGCTCTTCGCCGTGAGCATCACAATCGGCACACCGGACTCCGCCCGGATCTGCCGGCACACGTCAATGCCGTCCCGTCCCGGCAGCATCAGGTCGAGGAGCACCAGATCGGGCTTGGTCTCCCGGAAAGCAGCCAACGCCTTGTCGCCGTCCGCGCAGAACGACGGCTCAAAACCCTCTCCGCGCAGCACGATGCCAAGCATCTCTGACAGCGCAGTGTCGTCGTCGACGACCAGGACACGTCCCTTCATACCGACCATCATCCCATTTACGTATCGATGCTGGTGACCTTTGGTGATCGAGGTCACGCTACGCGACCATTGTCCCTGGTTGTCCGCAGTTGCGCCGCCCCCTATCGCCGGCCTGTGGACAACGTGCGGGCACCGGCCCTGATCAGCGGCAGACCGCCGCCAGGCGCTCCGCCGTGACCGGCGAGACCACACCGTTCTCCGTCACGATGGCCGTGATCAGCTCCGGCGGGGTCACGTCGAAGGCCGGGTTGTACGCCTGCGTGCCCAGCGGTGACGGAGCGAAATCAGTGACCTCGCTGCCCGCCCGCTGCTCGACTTCGATCGAGGCACCGTCCGGCGTTCCCAGGTCCACCGTAGTGGTCGGCGCCACAACGATGAACGGCACATGGTGGTAGCGGGCCAGCACCGCGAGCGGATAAGTGCCCACCTTGTTCGCCGTCGACCCGTCCGCGGCGATCCGGTCCGCCCCCACGAGCACCGCGTCCACCTCGCCCGCCGTGAAGAGCGACCCCGCCGCGCTGTCCGCGAGCAGCGTGTACGGCATCCCGGCCCGCGCCGCCTCGTACGCTGTCAGCCGCGCACCCTGCAGCAGCGGCCGGGTCTCGTCCACCCACAGCCGCCGCAGCTCACCGGACCGGTGGACCGCCTGGACCACGCCGAGCGCGGTTCCCTCACCACCCGACACAAGAGCGCCGGTATTGCAGTGCGTCAGCAGCCGGTAACCGCCGCCGGGCGCCAGCTCGGCCAGCAGTCGCTCACCGTGCTCCACCATCGCCCGGCTCGCCGCAGCGTCCTCGGCATGCAGCGCGCGTGCCGCCGCGAGCGCCGCGGCGGCCCCCTGTTCCGCCGGCGCCTTCCGGTACGCCTCCACCGCGCGCCGCACCCCGTACTCCAGATTCACCGCTGTGGGCCGCGCCCGCGCCAGCAGATCCGCCGCCTCTTCCACGTCATATCCGCGCGCGGCTGCCAGCGCGATGCCGTACGCGCCGGCCAGTCCGAGCAGCGGAGCCCCGCGCACCGCGAGCGAACGGATCGCCGCCACCAGCGCCTGTACGTCCGTGCAGACCAACTCGACTTCCTCCTGGGGAAGCCGGGTCTGATCGAGCAGCACGAGTACCGGGCCTTCCGGCGGTTCCTCCCATCGCAGCGCGGGGGTGAAGCCGTTGTCAGGTCGCGTGATGTGATCGCCCATCCCCTCAGTCTGCCCTGCAAAGGCTTGTTGACGTCAGCCCGTGACACGATGGGCGACCAGTAGAGCAGCGCAACCCGAAGGGGCAGCTTCCGATGACCACCACTCCGGGCTCCGAATCGCCCGGATCCTCCTCCGACTCCGCTGAGCCGGACGACGGCCAGAGCCCCGCCTCCCCTCTTCCCGAACCCCCCGCTCAGGACGTCAGTTCCGCCCGCTGGTCCCCGCGGCAGCCCCCGGCCGCCGGCGGCTGGGCCCAGTGGACTCCCCCGTCCGAAGTACACCCTCCACCGCCGCAGAGCGGCGGACCGGGCTGGGGTGGCCGGAGCGCACCGCCCCCGCCGGGCGGCGGTTGGCAGCCGGGCCCCTGGGCCGCGCGGCCCGAAGCTCCCAAGCCCGGCGTCATCCCCCTGCGCCCGCTGGCCGTCGGGGACATGCTGGACGGCGCTTTCACCACGCTACGGATCCACTGGCGGGTGATCCTCACTGCCACCTTCATGATCGCCCTGGTCACCGAGACCATCTCGGTCGTCATTCAGGGGCTGTTCCTGGACGACACCCGCCTCAGGAGCCTCCGGGACGACCCCAACCCGAGTGTCAGGGAGATCCTGCACAGCGCCAGCGGCTCGTTCACCGCACTGGGCGTGACGTTGCTGGTCACGATGATCGCGACGGTACTGGCCACCGGAACGATCGCCCTGGTCGCCGGCCGGGCTGTCGTCGGCCGTCCGCTCAAGGGCCGGGAGCTGTGGCGCGACGCCCGCCCGCGACTGCCCCAGCTCATCGGCCTGACCGTCCTGATCGCGGTGATTCTCTGTGCGGTGATCGCCCTCTGCGCGCTCCCCGGAGTCCTGGTGGCACTGGCCGGCTCAGCGGACGGCGGGGCCTCGCTGGCGACCCTCGGGCTGCTCGGCGGCTCGGTCATCTCGGTCTGGCTCTGGGTCCAGTGGACCCTGGCGGCGCCGGCGCTGTCCCTCGAAAAACAGGGCATCGTCGCTGCGTTGAAACGGTCCGCCAAGCTGGTGAGCGGCACATGGTGGCGGGTGCTCGGCGTACAGCTCGTCGGCATCCTGCTGGCATTCCTCATCTCCGCCGTCGTGGAAGCGCCCTTCGGTCTGATCGCCGCGGGGGTCGCCGATGACGGCGGCACTTCAATGTTCGGCTCCAGCGGCAATCCGAGCTGGACGTATCTGATCGTCAACGGTGTCGGTCAGGTGCTTGCCTCGGCGCTCACCCTGCCGATCAGCGCCGGCGTCACCGCGCTTCTCTACATGGACCAGCGCATTCGCCGTGAGTCCCTGGACGTCGATCTGGTACGTGCGGCTGCGGCAGAACCGGTTTCGGACAAGGTGGCCTGAGAGGGGGGCGGGCTGCGGCCCGCCCGCCACGGAAGACGGGAACGCAAAGAAGCCCCCGTTCCGAGTTCGAAAACTCGGAACGGGGGCTTCTTTTCAAGATTTGTTCGGCGGTGTCCTACTCTCCCACAGGGTCCCCCCTGCAGTACCATCGGCGCTGAAAGGCTTAGCTTCCGGGTTCGGAATGTAACCGGGCGTTTCCCTAACGCTATGACCACCGAAACACCATGAAACACACACCAACCCACCCCGAAAACCCAGGGGCAGGGATTGGTGGCTGGTTGTTTCAGAACCACACAGTGGACGCGAGCACACATGGACAAGCCCTCGGCCTATTAGTACCGGTCAGCTCCACCCCTCACAGGGCTTCCACATCCGGCCTATCAACCCAGTCGTCTCCTGGGAGCCTTACCCCATCACGTGGGTGGGAGCCCTCATCTCGAAGCAGGCTTCCCGCTTAGATGCTTTCAGCGGTTATCCCTCCCGAACGTAGCCAACCAGCCATGCCCTTGGCAGAACAACTGGCACACCAGAGGTCCGTCCGTCCCGGTCCTCTCGTACTAGGGACAGCCCTTCTCAAGACTCCAACGCGCGCAGCGGATAGGGACCGAACTGTCTCACGACGTTCTAAACCCAGCTCGCGTACCGCTTTAATGGGCGAACAGCCCAACCCTTGGGACCGACTCCAGCCCCAGGATGCGACGAGCCGACATCGAGGTGCCAAACCATCCCGTCGATATGGACTCTTGGGGAAGATCAGCCTGTTATCCCCGGGGTACCTTTTATCCGTTGAGCGACGGCGCTTCCACAAGCCACCGCCGGATCACTAGTCCCTACTTTCGTACCTGCTCGACCCGTCAGTCTCACAGTCAAGCTCCCTTGTGCACTTACACTCAACACCTGATTGCCAACCAGGCTGAGGGAACCTTTGGGCGCCTCCGTTACCCTTTAGGAGGCAACCGCCCCAGTTAAACTACCCACCAGACACTGTCCCTGATCCGGATCACGGACCGAGGTTAGACATCCAGCACGACCAGAGTGGTATTTCAACGACGACTCCCCAATGGCTGGCGCCACTGGTTCACAGTCTCCCACCTATCCTACACAAGCCGAACCGAACACCAATATCAAGCTATAGTAAAGGTCCCGGGGTCTTTCCGTCCTGCTGCGCGAAACGAGCATCTTTACTCGTAGTGCAATTTCACCGGGCCTATGGTTGAGACAGTCGAGAAGTCGTTACGCCATTCGTGCAGGTCGGAACTTACCCGACAAGGAATTTCGCTACCTTAGGATGGTTATAGTTACCACCGCCGTTTACTGGCGCTTAAGTTCTCAGCCTCGCCACACCAAAGCATGACTAACCGGTCCCCTTAACGTTCCAGCACCGGGCAGGCGTCAGTCCGTATACATCGCCTTACGGCTTCGCACGGACCTGTGTTTTTAGTAAACAGTCGCTTCTCGCTGGTCTCTGCGGCCACCCCCAGCTCAAGGAGTAAATCCCATCACCAGGAATGGCCCCCCTTCTCCCGAAGTTACGGGGGCATTTTGCCGAGTTCCTTAACCATAGTTCACCCGAACGCCTCGGTATTCTCTACCAGACCACCTGAGTCGGTTTAGGGTACGGGCCGCCATGAAACTCGCTAGAGGCTTTTCTCGACAGCATAGGATCATCCACTTCACCACAATCGGCTCGGCATCAGGTCTCAGACTTCATGTGCGACGGATTTACCTACCGCACGCCCTACACCCTTACCCCGGGACAACCACCGCCCGGGCTGGACTACCTTCCTGCGTCACCCCATCGCTTACCTACTACCCCATCGGATCAGCGGCTCCACCACTCCCCATCACTCCGAAGAGATCAAAGGCGGCTTCACGGCCTTAGCATCAGAAGATTCAGTACTGGGCGTTCCAAAGCGGGTACCGGAATATCAACCGGTTGTCCATCGACTACGCCTGTCGGCCTCGCCTTAGGTCCCGACTTACCCTGGGCAGATCAGCTTGACCCAGGAACCCTTAGTCAATCGGCGCAAGAGTTTCCCACTCTTGTATCGCTACTCATGCCTGCATTCTCACTCGTGAACCGTCCACCACTGCCTTCCGGCGCAGCTTCACCCGGCACACGACGCTCCCCTACCCATCACAACGGGCGTTAACCCTTCACGCTGCAATGACACGACTTCGGCGGTACGCTTGAGCCCCGCTACATTGTCGGCGCGGAATCACTTGACCAGTGAGCTATTACGCACTCTTTCAAGGATGGCTGCTTCTAAGCCAACCTCCTGGTTGTCTCTGCGACTCCACATCCTTTCCCACTTAGCGTACGCTTAGGGGCCTTAGTCGATGCTCTGGGCTGTTTCCCTCTCGACCATGGAGCTTATCCCCCACAGTCTCACTGCCGCGCTCTCACTTACCGGCATTCGGAGTTTGGCTAAGGTCAGTAACCCGGTAGGGCCCATCGCCTATCCAGTGCTCTACCTCCGGCAAGAAACACACGACGCTGCACCTAAATGCATTTCGGGGAGAACCAGCTATCACGGAGTTTGATTGGCCTTTCACCCCTAACCACAGGTCATCCCCCAGGTTTTCAACCCTGGTGGGTTCGGTCCTCCACGACCTCTTACAGCCGCTTCAACCTGCCCATGGCTAGATCACTCCGCTTCGGGTCTTGAGCATGCTACTAAATGTCTAATTAAAGACGGCGCCCTGTTCGGACTCGCTTTCGCTACGGCTCCCCCACACGGGTTAACCTCGCAACACACCGCAAACTCGCAGGCTCATTCTTCAAAAGGCACGCAGTCACGACACCAAGCGCAAGCACTCGATGCGACGCTCCCACGGCTTGTAGGCACACGGTTTCAGGTACTATTTCACTCCGCTCCCGCGGTACTTTTCACCATTCCCTCACGGTACTATCCGCTATCGGTCACCAGGGAATATTTAGGCTTAACGGGTGGTCCCGCCAGATTCACACAGGATTTCTCGGGCCCTGTGCTACTTGGGTGGTAAGCAAACGAGCCGTACAGATTTCAGCTACGGGGGTCTTACCCTCTACGCCGGACCTTTCGCATGTCCTTCGCCTATCCATACGGTTTCTGACTCGTCTCACAGCCGGCAGACCATGAAAGCCCACTCCCACAACCCCGTATACGCAACCCCTGCCGGGTATCACACGCATACGGTTTGGCCTCATCCAGTTTCGCTCGCCACTACTCCCGGAATCACGGTTGTTTTCTCTTCCTGCGGGTACTGAGATGTTTCACTTCCCCGCGTTCCCTCCACATGCCCTATATATTCAGGCACGGGTGACAGCCCATGACGACTGCCGGGTTTCCCCATTCGGACACCCCCGGATCACAGCTCGGTTGACAGCTCCCCGGGGCCTATCGCGGCCTCCCACGTCCTTCATCGGTTCCTGGTGCCAAGGCATCCACCGTGCGCCCTTAAAAACTTGGCCACAGATGCTCGCGTCCACTATGCAGTTCTCAAACAACCAACACTCAAGGAAACAAACCACCATTCCCTGAGAACCCAACAGCGCGCCCAACCCAGTCAATTGCGATTCACGTTCCACGC